>CAYGZA010000151.1:0-15216 GCA_964354135.1 uncultured Planctomycetaceae bacterium | reverse complement strand
CCTAACTTAGCAAAAGGCTGTGACTTGCGCCTATTTCAACGGTATTGGGGCTAGGCCCGTACAGCCGAACCCTGGCAACTCCACCAGGTGCCCCTCAATTCTCTTGGAGCCGGCAGGAGTACCGGACATGTCTATCGACACTCTCGCAACGGCAGCAGCGGCCGAAGCCCTCGCAACGGCCCTCCATGCCCCGAGCGGCGGCCCGTGCGGTGAGACGCTCGTATTGATTGTCACCAACCTCAAAATGTTGGAGGCAGCGCTCCCCAAGGACGATCGGGATCTTGGCTCCTTACAGGAAACGCACGCCGTAGTGAAAATACGCTGGGCGGTTGATGAGCTTCGGAAGCACTTCGGAATTGACCAACAGTACTTCGGGTTTAACCGACCCCCGAGGCAGAGGGCCTTGATCCAACCGCCCGCCACGGTCGGCAGCGACAAGATCGGTGCCATCGACCCCGCAGTTATCTCGACTCTGGAATGGGGAGCGGCGGAACTGCGACGTAGGGCGGCGCCCGAGCAAGTTGCGGAGACGAAGGCCGCGGAGACGGCCGGCTCCCACGGGACAACGCCGCCAAGAAAGAAGTATCCCGTGCTCAAACCGGCCGACGTACCGATTCTTGAAGCCCTCAGGAATGCCTATCCCTCAACCCTGACCCAAGAGGCGATAGAGGCGGCAATCCCAGCCTCAACACGCCCCGGCCTTCGGACAATTCAACGGCGGCTGTCTTATCTTCGGAAAGTGAAGTTGGTTTGCCGGCCATTAGGGGACAAAGGCGGCAATGTCATTTCCGACGTAGGCCGCGATGCCCTGCAAGTCCATCGTGGGCCGGCTGGCACCTAATTGGCATCTTCTTGGCGTGGTCATTTTTTGTGGTCGTGCTTTAATGACAGCATGACCGAGCCAAGACTACTCCCCGCCAATCGAACCGCCCGCCTATTCCGCGTGCCCTTGCATTGGCTCAAAACAGAAGCAGAGGCGGGCCGCATTCCCGCGCTCAAAGCCGACAACGCCTTTCTGTTTGACCCCGATGCGGTTGAAGTGGCACTGGTGGAGCGGGCCCAAAAGTCCGGGAAGGAGATCGCCCAATGATCCCTCCCCCCGTCGCCACCCGCCGCTGGTTATCCCCAGGTGACGTTGCCGATGAGCTGGCCATCCCGGTCGCCAAGATTCTCGCCTGGATCAAGTCCGGCGACCTGAGGGCCTGCAATGTCGCCCAGCGGGTCGGCAAGCGGCCGCGGTGGCGGATCTCGGCGCTCGACTTGCAGCTCTTCCTCGACCGCCGATCCGCAAGTCCTGTTCCCGCACCGCGGCGGAGGCGCCGGGCCGACCCCGAGGTCACAAGGTTTTTCTAAGGTGACACCATGACCATGACCGCCAGCACCGTCCCGACGCCCGCCGCAACGCGAACCCATGCCGATCGCCAAGAGCGTATCGCTGCCATCTTGGACGCCGCCCAGGCCCGAAGATGTCTTGGTCAAGCTGCCCGTCACTGCCGGTTGCCTGACGGCCGGCATGAGGTGGTCCTGCGCGGCGAGCGGTTCGTCGCCTCGACGTTGGAGCGGGTGATCGACCAGGCGCGGGCAGGGAGGCAACAGCCGTGACCGCAACCACGAACGAGAAGAAGCCGACGACCCTGACCGTCAACCTCGACGGCATCCCCGCGGAGCTAAAGGCCGAACCGCGATGGGTCGCGTGGAGGCTTGTCCAGCGCGGGGCGAAGTGGACGAAAACCCCGCTGCAAATCGCCAACGGCCATAACGCTAAGTCGAATGACCCATCGACGTGGGCGCCCTTCACCAGCGCCGCTTCCAGTGCAACGGGGGGCAGGCACGACGGCATCGGTTTCATGTTGGGTGGCGGTTTCGCGGGCGTCGACCTGGACCGTTGCGTCGATCCCGAGACGCACGCTATCGAACCCTGGGCCCGGGACATCCTGAGCCGGTTCTCGACCTACGCCGAAATCAGCCCCAGCGGGAGAGGCGTAAAGGTCTTCTGCCGTGGGTCGCTCCCCGATGGAATGACCGGCCGACGCAAAGGCCCAATCGAAGTGTACGGGGCCGGCAGATACTTTTGCGTGACGGGGAGGCCGTGGAACGGGGCGTTGCCCGCTCTTGTGGATTGCAGCAAAGCTCTTGCCTCACTGTGCGAAGAGTTAGGCCACGGCGGAGAAGATACTGCCGAACCGACGAAGCCCGCCAACTACGATCCGCTCGACAACGAGATCGTCCAGCTTGCTTCGGAGGCCGCAAACGGGGCGAAGTTCCGGGCGCTATGGAGCGGCGATGCCAGCGGATACGCGAGCGAGTCCGAAGCGGATCTCGCTCTCGCGTCGATCCTCGCATTCTGGTGCCGGCGCGACGCATCCCGCGTGGAACGCCTTATGCGGCAGAGCGGGCTAAAGCGTGCCAAATGGGACGCGCACAAGACCTACCTGTCGGACACAATCGCGCACGCCGTGGAAACCACGTTGGAGGTGTACGGCGACCGCGGCCCAACAGCGGCACACGTTAATCGGGAGAAGACCAGCGGCGACGATATCAGCAACGTCATGATCGTGGATCAGGATGGGGACAAGCCGACCGTAACCCCGCGGCCGATGTCCGAAGTGCTCGCCACCATCCGGAAGAGGTCCGGCAACTGGCCCCGCCGCGTCGATAACGCCCTGTTCGTCGATGAGGTCGGCACGATCCGCTGGCTCAACAGACCGGCCGCACTCTTCGGCTGGCTCGCGGACCGATTCGGCATCATCGACTGGCGGCGTAGCTCAGGATGCGTGTCCAAGGATGAAACCTACGCCGAAATGCAGGGGACATCCCCGAAGTACGCGGGCATCGAGACCTTGCCCCATGAACCGCTCTTGCCGTCGCATTACTACACTTGCGAAAACATCCCGCCGGGAGACGGTAGCACGCTCGCAAGGCTCTTAGACTTCTTCACTCCAGCAACGCCGATCGACCGGCAACTAACTATCGCACTGGCCGCAACTTTGGGATGGGGCGGCCCGCCTGGAGCAAGACCGGCCGGACTAATCACGTCCCAGACCGGGAGGGGCAAGGGCAAGACTCAGTTGGCCCAGAAGCTCTCTCGCCTGTGGGGCGGATCCCTCGACATCAGCTCCACTGAGGAGATCGCGGTTATCAAACAACGGCTCCTGAGTCCGGAGGCCGTAAGCATTCGCGTTGCTCTCCTCGACAACGTGAAGACTACCCGCTTCTCTTGGGCGGAGTTGGAGGCACTCATCACGCGCGATGTGATCTCCGGCAAGCGGATGTACGTCGGCGACGCGACTCGACCCAACTATCTCACTTGGCTGATTACCCTGAACGGGGCTTCGCTTTCGACCGACATGGCACAGCGTGTGGTCGAGGTCCGGCTCGCTGATCCGGAGTACCGTGACACGTGGGAAGCGGAGGTGACGGCCTTCATCGACGCCAACCGCATGGCCATCATCGGGGACTTGATCTCCTTTCTCCGCCGGCCGCCGAAACGGTTGCAGCGATGCTCGCGATGGGCAATGTGGGAATGCGAGGTGCTCGCCCGCCTCGACAATCCCGACGAATGCCTCGACGTGATCTTGGAGCGGCGCGGACAGGTGGACGTGGAACAGGAGGAAGGGGGCATCATCGAGGATTTCTTCGCTGGCAAGCTGAAGTGGTTGGGATACGACATCGAAACCCAGGACGTGTTCATTGGGAACGCGATCGCCACTCGCTGGTACAACGAAGCAACGAACGACCGGCGGAAGACAACGGGCGTCACCCGCGCCTTGAAGCAACTCTATGACGAAGGCCGCATCGGTCGCATCCTGCCCTGCCGTAGCGTGGACCTCGCCCGGGCCCGCGGCTTCCGCTGGATTGGCGACCACTGCGATAGCATGGTAACCATGAGGATGGACCTGGGACACCGACTTGCCGAAAAGGATGACCAGAAGAAGGGCGACCAGCACAAAAGTCAATCTACGGAAGACAGTGAACATGGCGACTTCTGACCGCACCTTTTTCTGGACGCTCTGGACACTTTGGACACTTTGCGCCTCTGTACCCTTGTTGCGCAAAAAAGTGAAATTGTATGCGTAGATGGTTACATATAGAGAAAGTGTCCAAAGTGTCCAAAATGGTCCGTTGCACTCAGGCCGTGAAACTACTATGGGGGGATAGATGATGATACGCAAACGCAGAAGAGTCCTCACAACGGACGAATGGATCGAGCTCGCCGAAAAGGTGCGGCAGGTGACTATCCTCTTGGCCCAGTGTGAGAAGGCCCTGACCCAATCCTTGACTGTGGCCGAGATGAAACCTTACTGCAAGGCGTTTGGTAAAGTGCAGTCGATTCGCTCTCGGCTCGATAGCCTTGCCGTGCAACAGCACTTGGACTGGCCCGCCGCAATCAAGTTGTTCTACGGCCCCGACTGGACCACACACGCCAACTGGATATGAGACTCCAAGCCATGCCCTCGACTCGACAACGCCCAATCCCCTCGTGGTGGCCGAAGTTCCGCCGCCGACCCAAGCCGGCCGTGATAGCGCCCGAGCCGTGGCCACCGATGGAACTGCGTCCGCCGTGGGATGACATGGAGCGGCTGTCCCAGGTCGAGACAGGGGGGAGGGGGGATATGGGGGTCAAAAGCTACAGCCTGAAGTCCGCGAACCGCAAGCCCACCCTTTCACGATTTTTCACGGGTTAGACGAACCGGCCGGCGATTCCCGGCCGGGGGGGTACTGACTGATGGACCTTGAAACGGCGTTTTTGGTTGCTGACATCTGCGACAGCCGCGCCGATGAGCTTCAGACTGACGCGATGCCCGCGGGCCGAGCCCTGCGGTTGACCGCCCGCTACCAGCTCGCCCGGGTTGGACAGCAGGAGGCCCTCCGCCAAGCCGTACCCACTCCGCCGCCGCCCGGCGAGAGTGTCCACGTTATCAGTGACGCCCAGTACGACTATTTCCGATGGTTCCCTGAGATGATCCTGTGGGCCGGCGGTGCCGTCGATGAGGCGTATATCTCCACATGGACTTTGTGCAGGCAAAACTGCATTGAACTCTTCCAGCTTTGGGACGGCGGGGCCATCCCGCCGGGCCGGGTGAGTTTTCTGACTGGCGAGTATTTCCGCCAGAGGGAGACTTCAGTTTACGCGACTTTGTTGGAGGGCATCCGAGCCCGCGGCGGACGTTATCGGGCCGGCAAGATTCACGCGAAGATTCAGCTTGTCTGCAATGCGGGCAAGGGGTTCTATTTGGTCGCCGAGGGCAGCGCAAACTGGACGGCAAATCCGAGAGCCGAGCAGGCTATCCTGACTAACCACGAGCCTCTGTATCGGTTCTACCGCAGTTGGTTCGAGGAGGTGCTATCCGCACCATCGACCACACGCGCGGAACGCAAACGACGTAAGGGATGATGATGGTGAAGATGAAGACGACAACCAGCGCGACCGACATCCCGGCCCCGAGCCAATTGGACAAGCTGGTCTTGTTGATCGTGACCCTACGCGACCGCCGCCAGGTGGCTGAGGCAGCGGTCACGAAGTTGGGGATCGACCCCTCGGAAGTTCACATCGCGATCGCCGAAGCCTTTGAGAAGATTCGCTTGGCCAGCAAGTGGTCCACCGACGAAGCCGTGGGGGAGGCGATCACCCGGCTTGATGATCTTTACCAACGTGCCCTTCAAGTGCAGGACGTGAAGACGGCCCTTGCAGCCGAGAAGGAAAAGGCCAAAGTGCAGGGGCTCTACAGCCTTGCCAAACGGCGGCCCGCTGGCCCCGCAATTCAGGAGCAGACCCGATGAAACCAGGCCCTCGACCCACACCGACCGCCACTCTTCGCCTTCGCGGCAGTTGGCGCGCGAAGGGACGGACCGGCGAGCCCCAGCCGCCGAAAGGATACCCGCCTTGTCCCGAATGGCTCTCAGCGGACGCCGCGGAGAAGTACCACGAAACGGCGAAGACGCTTCAGAGTATGAACATTCTGACGATCGCCGAAACCGACGTCCTTGCACGCTATGCCGACACGTGGGCGTGGCACCGTCGTTGCCGCGCGTTCTTGGAGAAACACGGCGACTCCTATCCCGTATTCGATGAGGCAGGGAACCAGACTGCCTTTCGCCACTATCCCGAGGTGGCTTTGGCAAACAGACTCGCTGGCCAACTGGCCGCGATGGAAAGGGAGCTGGGGCTTACGCCCAGCGCTCGCACCGCACTGAAGGCGCCGCCGGCAGAGAACCCGGCAAAGCCTAAGTTCAATATCGCATAGGGAGGAAGCCATGCGCGTTCCAAAGCAAAAAACCCAGCAGGGCCTCGACCGGCTAATCGGGATTGCACTCGACCGCCGCTTGCTGGTCGAGGAGGACCTGGAAGCAATCCGCCTCATCGGCGACCAAGTCCCGCCTGCCGAACGGGCCGGTGTAACGGTGAGACGTTTCCTCGCACTCCTCAACCGCCGTCTTCGGGCCCGCGTCGAGAAGATGCAAAACGACCCATTAGGGTGAATACACCCCTGCCGCGTGGTCGGGGAGAACCTTAACTCTTGAATGAGAAATGAGAGGTGACGCATGTTGACCATTTTCGAGCGGACGAAACGACACCGCGTGAGCGACGTCGAGGCCGCACAGGATGAATCCGACCGCAGCCTGGAGCACCGAGAATTGGCCGCCGGATTGGCGGAGCTGGAGGCCGGCCACGTGGCGGCGTTGCCACCGTTGCGGGCCGCCGAAGATGAGGCCCGCCGCGAAGTCGAGGAGGCCCGGGCGCGACTCCAGGCAGCGGAGGCAAAGCTTTCCGCCGCGATTTTTTCGCGGCGAACCGCGGCTTGGGAGTTCGATGCCCGCAACTCCGCGCTGGTCCGCCGCTTGCTGGCCACGGTCAGTCCCGCGCTTGAGGCCATCATCGATCACTGGCAAGTCGAGCTGGCACGGCTCCGCAATGCTCCATTACAGAGTCAAACGGTTTTCAAGAAGCGTGTGGACCCGTGTTCGGCCGGCGGGAAGCTTGAACTCAGCAACGCCCCAGCGGTTGGCCGCCGACTCGAGGCCATCCGCGAAGCCGTCGCGCAACTGGAGGCGCTGCGCCTGTTGTCCGATCCATCGGAGGCAGCAATTGCCGGCATCGTCGAGGCAATTCCGCCGGCCGCGTCCACAAACGAAATTCAGGCCTGCCCGGCGGGTTGGCGCGCTTATAACACATAACACGAAAGGACAAGAACGTATGAACACGCTACAGAAACTTACCGACTGGTTTGTCCGCTCCGGCACGGCGGAGAAGTTTGACAAAGACGCCGAGCGAGAGCGGCTTACCGGCCGCAAGAGACTTGCCGACCAGCTCGCCGCCGTCCGCGGGCGATTCGACGCGGAAGTCCAGCCGCTCTTGCAGGCCGAAACCGAAGCCCGCGAGAGACTCCGTCTCGCCGAAGTCGCCGCCAAGACAGCGGCAGAGAAAGTCCACGCCGCCATTGCTGGCCGGCAAACGGCCGTGTTCCGCATCGACAGCGCCCGGGAAGAGATCGAGCGAGCGTTGCGTGAGACGGCCCCCGCCCTGTTGCACCAAGCGGTCGAGAGGCTTCGCAACCGCCATGACCAGACACTCGCTGTTCGCCAAGCCCTCGCCGCGCTCACGGAGTTGGAGCTGGCCGCTTGCGATAACGTCGAAGAGCGAATCGCCAACATCGTCAAGACACTCCCCACGCGAACGCCGGATGGGATTCCGGTGGAGGCTATGGCATGATTACGTTACTCACATCGCGGCACGGCGAGGGACACCACGCTGCTGCGGTCCTCGCGGCGGAACTTGGGGACGAACGCTATTGGGCCGTTCACCCGCCGTCGTTTCCTGCCTGTGTCGCACGAGGCCGAGCACCGGCAGCCCGCGCGGTCCGGGCGCTGACCAGGATGGCCGGCAACGTGGCCGTGCTATCCCTCATCGGCCCGTATACGGAACGCAGCCCGGGCGTTTCACTCCGGGACTTCGGCAAGGCGTTTGATGAGGCCGTGAATGCTTCGCACGTCGGAGGCATCGCCCTCGACATCGGCAGCCCGGGAGGCGGATTGGGCGGCACACCGGAAACCGCAGAGAAAATCTACCGTGCCCGGGGCGTCAAGCCGATCTACGCCGTGGCCAACTCTCTGGCCGCGAGCGGAGCATTTTGGCTCGCCTCCCAGGCCGATAAGTTGTTCGCCGCCCCTGGCAGCCAACTCGGCAGCATCGGCGTGTTCGCCATGCACGTGGACGAATCCGAGGCCAATAGAAAGGCCGGGGTCAAGGTGTCCTTGATTGAGGCTCCCCGTGGCGGTTACAAGACGGAAACGAGTCCCTTTAAGGCTTTGACGCCAGAGGCCCGGGCGAAAATCCAACACGACTTGGACGCCTACAACGGCATGTTCGTCAACGCCGTGGCCGTGGGCAGAGGCGCGGCCCGAGCCATCGTCCGAACGCAGTGGGGCGAAGGCAGACTACTCCTTGCGAGAGACGCCCTGAAGGTCGGCATGATTGACGGCATCGCGACCCTCGGCCAGGTCATTGGCCGGCTCGCCACCAGGCAGACCGACGCCCGGGCAGCACGGCTGCGGGCGATTAGCCTGGAAAACAGGATATCCCAACTGAAGGCCGCCGGCATCCCGCTCCCCGACCAGCCGCGAATCCGCGGCCTTGTGGTTGACGGTTACGCCGCGCTCTACAACGTGCCCGCTTACTCCCAGGCCAGCGGGAATTGGGAACTGGTTGTGCCCGGTACATTCGATCAAAGCTTGGCCAGCGGGTGCAACGTGCCTTGCCTTGTCGGTCACGATTCTGCAAAGCAGCTTGCCGAGACGAGCGACGGGACTTTCCGGGTCTGGTCGAATCGAATCGGGCTCGCCTATGAGTTGAGATTGGCCGATTCCGACGTGGGATGGGAGGCCCTGCAAGACATCAAACTAGGGCGACTCACAGGGGCCAGCATCCGGTTCGCTGTCAAACAACAACGCCCGGGGCCACGTGGCCAAGAGCTAACTGACCTGTGGTTGCGAGAAGTCTCGCTTACCGATCGCCCTGCGTGGCCGGGGACGTCGGTCAGTCTCAGGAGAACATCCGAACCAAGTTGACGGGCCCACGCCACAGGCAAAGCCGTGGCGGGTTCCGAGTCTGTTGATGCCCGGGGCAGCGCCGTGCCCTTCGTCACCTCCGGCCGGCGTCTGCCTCGGGTGGAGAAACCGAAAAGCAAAGTAACGTATCCCCTACTACGAAAGGATCTCTACTAATGGCCGTGATTTCCTTTGACGAAATCCACACCGGTCGCGACGCGGAGGACGAGGTTGACCGCAGGCGGGGCGTCCGCCGGTACACCCGCGTCTTTCGGGTCGTCACCAGCACTCCCTATGACGAAGGCTCCGTAGTGCTTGCTTACGGCCCGGGGATCGGATCGGTCTACGGACCCGAGGATATGTTCGCTTTCTGCCGGCGGCGGAAGGCGACCAACGAGAGCTTCAGTAAGCGAATCTGGATTGCGACTTACCTCTACTCGACGGAGTTCGAGCCGCAGGAAGACCCGCTCCAGGACCCAGCGGAGATCACGTGGGAGACGGAATGGTATGAGGTGCCGGTCTGGAAGGACATCAACGGCAAATGCCCTACCAATAGTGCCGGTTATCCTTATGATGATCCTGTCTTGATGAAAGACGGTTCCCGCTTGACGGTCACGGTTCGCAAGAACGTTGCCAATCCGCCGGCGTGGATTCTCTCTTGGAGCGACTGCCTCAACTTATACGATTTTACGATTGACGGTTTGGCGGTGTCGGCCGAATGCGCGAAGATTCATCGCGTCAGCATCAGTGGCGTGCAGACTCGCAACGACATCATGTACCGCGTTCTGACGCTGGCGATTGCGATTCGGCCGAGTAAGATAATCCTGCCTGGCGTCGAGGAAGCCTGGATGTTGACCCCGGAGGATACCAGCTTCTATCAAATCAACATCAATAATCCTTCAAAAAGAATCCCGACGATCATGGATGATGGCACGTATCCGACCAAGCCGCTTCCTCTCGATGGGATCGGTTTTCAATTGGCCGATCCGAGCCCTGACAACATCGTTTTTCGACACTTCGACGTGTACGAGAAAAAGAACTTCGGCGCCCTGCAAGTCTACTTCGTGTGAGGTGCAATCGTGGCGAGCGGCAAGGCGCAGAGGAAACGACCATGATCGCCCCGGCCCTCTTCAGTTCCCAATCCGTGGAATGGGCCACCCCACCGGCCCTGTTCGCCAAGCTGGCAAAGCGGTATGGCCCGTTCGGCCTGGACGTGTGCGCCACCGCTGAGAACGCGAAATGCCTACGATACTTTGACGTGGAGCAAGACGGCCCCGGCGGCCGGCGGCAGACATTCGCTGCCACATCGCAGACACGACGCATCCTCGACGACCACGACGTCGACGCCCACGGTCCGGTGGTCGGAACTGGTCGCCGCCCAGCCCAGGCTCCTGCGATTTGAGGAGGCTGGCCGGGAGGCAGCGCGCAACGGGTGGTCGGGTTGGCTGGAGTGGGTGGGCGACTTCTGGCCGCTACGGAGCCTCATCATCGCTGCGGCAGAGTCCGTCGGGGTATCCGTCCACTCGGCAACCGTGGAAGTCCTGCGACACCTCTGGCTAGTCTTTCGGGAAGGCTTCGGGTAAGCCTTTCGGGAAGGCTTCCGACAGCACCACGGGGCACCGTGTAACGCTCCGAGCGTTACTGAAGCGTTACCAGAGAGATCGAGCAGCGAGGTCCTACGCCTGTACGCCGCCATATCGTAGGGCATCGCGCCCCAGGCGTGGCCGCCAAGCCGGACAGCCGCCTTGCAGAGGCCCGGGTCGGGCAAGTGTCAGGAGTCCAGCCGGGTGCTCGATAGCGGCCTAACCGGCATTTGTCTCGCCGATTTGAACCGCCAGACGCTAGACCGCAATTGCCTCACGTATCTCCGCTGGATCAAGTGCAGCGTTTTGGGCATGAGTCAGAATCTCGTCGCAGACTTTCCGTGCAGGTGTGTCTTCCTGAAGATGCCACCCCGCTGCCATAAAAAGCATGCCCAGCAAGATTGGCCCATCTTGTACGATCACACCGAAAGGACCTATCTGTTTTAGGAGGCGACGCACACCCTTGATTTTGCATCCTACCAATTCGCCCGTGGCGATCGAATAGTAGGCCGTCAACAACTCGTCGATTCGTTGTGCGTAGCACTCGTCTTCTCGAAAGTAGAAGCTCAGGAAGTCCCCATCAGGAAAATAGTGGGGTACAGGTGAGAAGCCCTCCGATGGGTGCTGCTCGATATACTCCACTAAGTTCTGTCGTTCCATTAGGTCTTCTGCCATGCTACTCTCCCAAAATCCACGCCCCAGTTTTCGGGATAGCCCGGCTGGCTGGACTCTTGCCGCCAGTCCCATTCAAACACGACGAGCCCGAACTCCTTTCTTACGAAGACTAAAAAAAGATACCCCATTGTCGCTGGATTTGCCAAACCATCGTCACATGGTTTCCCTACATAGGCGAGCCCATCCTCAAATTCTTCTCGCTTTAGATTCTCAAATACGATGAGTGGGGATTCGAGCACCCGCGGAACAAGCTCGTACTTGCGATACTTCCAACGAGGACCATCCTTTTTTATTTTAGTCAGAGCGGACAGGCTAAAATAGAAGTGGCAATCCTCGCATTCCCCTTCCTCGCGAAAAAGTGTCGTCCGATCCACCTTAATTGGCAAATAGTCCGCCGGCATCGGCATCGGGGATCCCTCGCGAGGTTTACCTTGTGATGGCGATCTCCCCAAAAGTGTCTGATGTCGAACCATCTTATCTACTAGCCCCATCCTGTCAACAGGGGGGAGCGGGCCTCCTGGCAGCCATCCCCGGCAGAAACGGGTCGGCTGTTAAGATAGGCAAGGTGAAGGCAAACGGATTTTCGGAGGAAGGGTCTTGACGGCCACGGGGCCGGCGGGCAAAATGGCGGGCGTCTAGCCTGAGTTGCCGAACCTCCAATGTGCTACCAAGCCCCAGCCCTGCGCCTTTGGTCCCTTGTCGCTTCGGCGATTCGGGCTAGACCCATTGGCGCGGGGCCTTCTTCTTGGAGGTATCGCTCATGTCCAAGTACCCGAGACGCACCGCTGTCTACATCGCCACAGTTCCGGAGGACTGGCGGCCGTCCAGCCCGTGGACGTTCCCCCCCGAGATTCTTGGGGGGCACGCCTTGGTCCGCAACGTGCCGAGTGAGCAGGCCAAGGCAACCGCCCGGTCGTTCAATTTGGGGCAGCTCCAGGCCGGCATGACCGATCACCAGTGGGCGATCGTTGTCCCGTGTCTCCGGCCCAGCCACTGGCGAGCCGGCTCCGCGGCCCTGGACGCCCTGCCCCAGCCGGCGGCGGTCGGGGAGGCGATCGCGGGCCAGACCTGAGAGAGACGCTGTAGCGGGCCGCCCACGCCGGCGGGCGCGGTTCTCCGTGCGGATCGCGGGGGGACGCCCCGCCGGCGGCGGTCCACGGGGACCTATATCCCCAACCCCGGCAGAAGCGGCTTCGGATGATAGCGGATGATGATGACTACAGACGATTTAGTCCCGCGTTGTCTCCAGTGCGGTGAGTGCTGCCAAATAATGGGTTCTCCGCCGTTCACGCCCTTGTCTTTTCGGGACGTACCCCCAGACTTTCCGGAAGAGTTGCGTCGGGAGTTGACGGAATACTGGCAGGCATCAGGGACTGGCGGGACTGACCGCGGCGGCTTGGAATTGCCGTGCCTCTGGTTAGACGTACAAACAAACCTCTGTCGGCACCATGAATGGAAGCCACCAATTTGCCGGGAGTTTTTTTGTGAGCGTTGTCCCCGAGAGGCCCTACCCGAGAATACATGGGAGAACCGACGCGGTAACGATGCGCGGCAGAAGTGTATGCCGTTGTCGGATTGAAGCGGGATGCCCCGAGGCAGCCGATTCGAGCAAGAGGCCCTTTTCACATGGCCGAGCGGCTGCGGGATGGTTGGCAACTGACTGGTGGTGCTCGAAGGTCAATTGTTGTAGGCGCCTACAACTTTCAAATGCCTTGCAGACCCTGACTGCTTGTGCCGCTGTATCGTAAGCGATCCTGAACTTCTCACAGGCGCTCTTCAGCTTGCCACGCTCGATGTAGCCGGCATCCTCCGTGGCCCCTACGCTCCTGTGGGCCACGGTGAGCGAGTGAACTCGGGAGTCCAACCAGGCCAACCGGACGCCCCAGGCGAAGCGTGGTTCCCCGTGGCGAAGTCCCAAGACTATCCCGACCCATCCGCCCTACCGATGCCGCAGGGCGTCACAGGCGGGCACGTGGCAGGAGCCGGCCCCGACGTTCCCTTGGCACATTGCCGGAGTGCAGGTGTCTTGACACCCGAGACGCATCATTTTCGGGTGTTTACGGGTGTTTTCGCAGGAGCGGCCGAAGTGGAGAAAACCCTAGAAAACGTAGGTTTTCCCGCTGTTTCTCGGGGTTGGGGTGAATACCCTTAGTTATTCTTCAAGACTGCCGCCTTAGACCACTCGGCCACCCATCCTCTGGGGCTGAAACGGCTTACGCCGCCAACCTTATCTTTATCAGCCGCCGGGCCGGATTGTCAAACCCCTGGGGGTACGCCCGGGACGCTTTCTGGCGGACGTTCCGCCGGCCGCAACCGGGGAGAAACCGGCCTTTGCGGATTTCGCCATGCCGGTTGGATGGGCGCCCGCCCGATTGCCGGTTTCCCCCGCGGACCCGAGTTCTCCGATCAGTTCGGCAGTGGAATCGCGAAGATTCCTTCCTCGCAGACGACCTGAATGAGAATCTGGTGGCAGAACCCTTGCGGCGATTGTTTCTTTCGCGCTTGCCGGCCATGGAACGGACGCCGATTGGCCGGCGGCTTACCACGGAAAGCGAGGATGTCGCGCACCGGGCGGGTAGCGCTGCTCAATACTGGCCGTGGCTCACCGGTAGGCCGTCTTGGCGGTTGCCCAACCGGCGGTGTACCTCGGGGTCGATCTGGTAGCCGATCAGCCGCGTCGACCCGTCGCAGAAGATGAAGTGGCAGCCCCCGGAATGCGCGCTGCCGAAGCGCCACATGTCCACCTCGTCGCCGTCCTGTTGCGGCGGGCTTGTGACCCAGCGGTTGATGTCGACGTCCACTCCGCTCTGCGCGCTCTGGCCGTATCCTGGATCGGCGTCCGTCCCGTAGTTGTTCCGCGTGACGTACTTCTCTCCGATCAGGTAGGTCTGAGACAAGCCGTCGCGGACCGCCGCCGGCCGAACCGCGCTCCGCTGGTAGCAGATCCCCGTCGCACGGCTCGTGTCCCTCCACGGATAGCGGCCGGAGTCGCCTTCCGCCAGGGTCCGCGGGCCTTCGCGGGTATCGGTAATGAAGTCCCCCTCGTTGACGGCATAGTCGGTCTTGGCGACCAAAGGCACCCAATCTGCGTTGCGGGGAATCAGGATTGGTTTCGTCGGGGAAAGGCCCACACTGGAGCGGGTCGGGCAGAAGAGCACGGGAACGGGCGTTTGCACCAGTCTCGCGAGCGCTTGGCTCTGTTCGGCGGCGGGCATGCCGCGGCCCAATCCACGAAGGTTCCCTTGTTCCAGGTGACGGAGGATGTTGTAGATCCATCCGCCCGGCTGTTCCGGTCCCGTCCCTCGGTCCGGACAACCGACCCACAGATACCCCCATCCGTTGCTGGGATACTGGCCGTGGGTGCTCACGTGGTTCTCCATCGCCAGGCCGAGCTGCCTCAGATGACTCATGCACTGGGCGCGGCGCGCCGCCTCCCGGGCCGCCTGCACCGCCGGCAACAACAACGCGATCAGTACGCCGATGATGCTGATCACCACCAGCACCTCGACAAGCGTGAACCCCGCGCGGCAGCGCGAGCTGCTGGGGCAGAAACGGATGCCGAAGCCTTCGCGACGCATGGGTGTACCCCCCTCTCTCACCTGGTCTTGTGATGCCGCCGAGTGCGGCGCGTGCCCGCCGATCGCGCGGGACGCGGGCTTCGAGAGCTGCCCGGGCCGCCACTTCCGCCATTTCCACAGCGCGGCCAGCACCTGGCGCAACAGCTCCTCGACGGTCGCCGCCTCGTTGTAGACCGGCACGATGACCGTCACAAGCGGCGCCTCCTCAGCAGCGGTAGGCTGGGGCGAAGCCCCAGCAATTGACTGGGCCGTGCCGCTTGTGTCCGCTTGCCTTGGCGGATGTCGAGTAGACATACTATGGTCTCTCATTTAGGTATGCTTTGTGTTCCCTGTTG
>CAYGZA010000150.1:0-15228 GCA_964354135.1 uncultured Planctomycetaceae bacterium | reverse complement strand
GGATGAAGACGCCGCTGTTGCCCTCGGTCTTGAACTCCAGGTCGAGAACGAAGTCGCCGAAGCGGTCCTTGGTCCAGACGTCCCCGGCCTGCTTTTGGCGGACCATGGCGCCGTCCTCGACGACCCAGCCGGCGCCCGGCTTGCCCCCGGAGGCGTTCTGCCAGCCCGCGAGATCCTTGCCGTTGGACAGTTCCCGCCAGCCGTCCTTCGCGGATGCGGCGACCGCGGCGTCATCCGCCGCCGGGCAGAGGTTGATGAGGGCGCCCAGGGCGCCCAGGACTGCAAACAAGGCAACCCAACGTCGTACGAAGCCAGTCATTTTCTCCTCTCCTGAACACTCACTTCGGAAACGCGGAAGGTCCGTGATTCGCCCCATTATGGCCTTCCGTCTCATGCCGTGTCCATATCCGCGCGCTTATGGCGGGGCGATTGCCGCTCCGGCGGCGGCGGAGTAGACTATAGTGGAAGAACGCCGCAATTGCGGAAGGGAAAGAGCATGTCGGCCTTGAGCTGCTGTTTCGTCATTCTCTGGAGTTCCCCGGATACGGGGCAAGCAACCGTAGGTTATGCTTCAGCATATCCCGCACTTCCCGCAAACGCCGAGACCACGTGGGCAAGTCCTTTCCCCACGACTGTTATGCTGAAGCATAACCTACGCACTTCGCTTTTCGGCCAGGTGCAAGGCGACCCCCGCGGCCGGACCTTCTACGTTCCCGAGAACCCCAAGTACACGATCGTCGATTCCGTGAACGACTCCGTCCGCTTCACCCTGGAGAAGACCTTGCGTCGCGACGAGCGGGGCCACATGGTCTCGATCTCCAGCTTTGTCGATCCGGAAGGCGGCGTGATGGGCTGGCACGATTTCGGCAATCTCGAAGGGCCGGGCTGGGCCGCCAACGCCGTGGGCGGGGCGCATGAGATCCACGCCATGGGCAAGCTCCTCGGCCGCCGCGACTGGCAAGAAAGGGCCCTCGCGATCCTCGACCACGTGCTCGACGGCGGCTTCCTCGACGGGCAAACGGGCTTCATCCGCGGATACCGTGAAACCACCACCGGCAGGTTCTGCCTGAACTACAAGCACAACTCCGATTGGCTCTGTCCCGGCTCGATGGCCAAGATCGGCTTCCAGCTCCTGATCTTCGCCGATGAGCTGGGCGACGATCCCCGCGCCCCACGGATGCGGGCTGCCGCGGTCCGCTGCGCCGAGTGGATCGCCAAGCGCGTCGAGCCGGTCCCCAACGGCTGGTTCCCCCGCCGCACGACGCCGGACGGGAAGGTCTACAGGAAATCGCCCGACGGCGGCGAGGACCGTTTCTGGCAGACCTCGGCCGACGGCCTGTTCATCCTCCAGCTTCAGGCGGCACTGACCGCGCGCAAGCTGGCCGACTATCGCGCGGCGCTGAAGGAGAAGTGCGAGGTCTTCCGCCGCGCCGGCGGCATCTTCGGGAGCATCAATCACGACACCTACGACCCGCACGAGAACGTGGCCTACTCCGTGGCCTTCCGCACGCTGCTCGTTGCCTCCCAGGTGCTCGGCGACGAGGCGCTCCGCGACTTCGCGTACCAGAACTGTCTGGGCGGCCTGGAGCAGTTCAAGATGCACGAGGACCGCAACGGCGTGGCGACCAAGGGCCTCCTTTACATGGAGAAGTCCTGGGACACGGCCTATCTTTGGGAGAACGCGGAGGCGGCATTGGCCTACTTCGAGGCGGCGGTCGAGTGCCGCGCCCGCGACCCGGCCCGAAGCCGACAACACGAGCGCGACGGCCTGGTCATCCTCCGCGCGATCGCCAGGCACCACCACGGCCCGCACGGCTTCCTGACCGAAGGGGTGGATTGGAACAACCACGTGGGGCAGAAACACCACATCGGCAAGGCCCTCTACGGCGCGATCGCCTACACCGAGCCGTTCCTCAATAACCAGCACGTCGCCGAGCCGACGCTGTATTACCTGAAGCAACTGGCCCGCAAGTCCGCCCGTCCCGGTACGGTCGAATGGCGAGACTGCGAAGACAACGTGATCCTCCGGCTGCCCGTCTCGGCGCCGCGGAAGGCCGATTGACACCGGAAGCGGTGGTTATGTCCGATCCCAACGGCGTTGTTCTTCGCGCTCTCGGACGGCGGCTCTTCCCGCTGCACCTGAGTCCGATCGAGATCTTCATGCTCGCGGACGACCGGCGGGGCCATCCGATGACTTTCGTCATCCAGTTGCAGTTGTCCGGCCGGATAGACCGCGGGGCGTTTGAGCCGGCGTTGGCGGATGCGCTTGGGCGGCACCCCCTGCTGCGGGCATGGATCAAGGCCGGCAAGGGAGATCGCCCCTGCTGGATGCCGGCCGAAGACCAGGATCCGGACTTGGACTGGGGATCGGAGGGGACGCCGCTGGCCTGCCCTCGCGGCGAAGGAATCGACCTGACCCGGGAGATCGGCCTGCGCGTTTGGGTCCGCCAGGGGGAAGGGCGGGCGACCGTCGTGCTCCAGTTTCACCACGCCTGTTGCGACGGGACGGGGGCGTATCGCTTCATCGGGGACCTGCTTGCCGGTTACGGTATCCGCACGGCCGCCGCGGAGAGCCGCCCCGCGTTCGGCCCGGTCGAGGCCTCGCTCCTTAGGGCCCGCAAACGCCGCACCCTCGGCCCGGGAAGGCCGCACGGGCGGGAATTGACGCGACTGGCGATCCGGGAGGGCTGGAAGCTCCTGGCCCGGCGGCCGGACCCGCTGGTTCCGCCTGCCGCCGGCTTCCGCAACGGGAGCCCCCCCGCGGACTTCCCCGGATTCCTCTCCTTCACTTTCGACCGGACGGGGCATCAGCGGCTGCGGGAAGTGGCCGGCCGGTGCGGGGCGACGCTCAACGACCTGCTCTTGCGCGACGCGTTCCTGACCATGGAGCAGTGGAACCGGCGGCAGCGGTCGGGCGGCCGGCGAGGCCGGCTGCGGATCATGATGCCCACCGACCTGCGCGGCGGCGGCGACTTCGAGATGCCGGCGGCCAACCTGACCGGCTACACGTTCCTGACGCGCGACGCCCGCGACTGTGACTCGCCGGAAAACCTGCTGCGGGGCATTCGCAGCGAGACGGCCCTGATCAAAGATCGGCGATCGGGCACGGCCTTCCTGGACACGATCTTTGCGGCCTCGCGCGTGCGGTGGCTCTTGCCTTTCCTGCTTTCGCGCAACCTCTGCCTGGCGACGGCGGTGCTCTCCAACGCCGGGGACCCGAGCCGGCGTTTCACGGCCCAGCTCCCCCGGCAGTCCGGGCGCGTCGTGTGCGGCAATCTCGTGCTGGAGGAGATCACGGGGGTGCCGCCGCTGCGGTCGAAGACCAGGGCCACGTTCTCGATCTCCCAGTACCGGCGAGGGCTCTCGATCAGCCTCCGCTGCACTCCGCAACTGTTCCACTTGGAGGATACCGCGGCGCTGCTCGGGCTCTACGTGGAGCGGCTGCGGCAATCGGCGGGAATCGACCCACCCGCTTGACCGGCAGTGCGTCGGGGGCCGTGCCCGCGCTTGCACGGGCATCCCCCCTGCAATAAACGCGCGGCATCTCCGTTTATAATAGTGGACATGACCTCTTCGAGCCGATCGCCGGACGACGGGCAGCCCTTGGCTGACTGGGGCTGCGTCCACGGACGGGCCGTACGCGGCTACCTGCTGGCCTTGGTCCGCCGCCCGGAGGCGGCTGAGGACCTGACCCAGGAGGTCTTCTACCGTGCTTGGCAGGCGCGAGGGCGGTATCGTGAAGACGGCCATGCCCGGGCATACTTGCTTCGCATCGCCGATCGATTGGCATGCGATTACGGGCGCAAGTCGGGGCGCGAGGTCCATCTGAGTGAAGAGGACTGGAAACGGCTGGAGCCGGCCGACTGTTTAGAAGAGCCGGCCAACGCGTTGGTGCGGGCGGAGACATCCGGGCAACTTGCCTCGGCGCTGGACGGCCTGTCGCCGGTGCAGCGCCGGGTGCTGCTATTGCGGTACTACGGGGATCTGAGCTTCTCCGAGATCGCGGCGATCGTTCGGTGTCCGCTGGGCACCGTCCTGAGCCATTGCCACCGCGGTCTAACGACACTCCGGAAACTACTGGTCAAGGCCGAACCATGAGCGACGACCCGAGAGAACTCGAGCGGCAATTGGAGCAGGCGACGGCGCGATCGGGCCCGTCCGGCGCCCCCCTGGATCCCGAGACCGCTTCGTTGCGCGAGGCGTGGCTTGCCTTGGGGCAATTGCTGGAAACGGCCCACCCGGCGACGGATCTCCCCGTGCAGCCGCGGGCTGCTCCGCGTGCCCGGAGGCGCCCCCGGTGGCTCGTGCCGGCCGCGGTCGCCTTGGCGGCCTCGCTGTTGATCGGGGTGACGGTCGTATGGACGGTGCGCGGGCTCGGGCCATCATCCGATGCGTCGTCTGGGGGAATGGCGTTGGAGGGGGCGAGTCCTTCGGCCTCGATCGCACAGCGGCCTTCACGCGCTCTCCCCGAAGCCAAGCTGGCTTGGCACGATACGCTGGACAACGAGATCGTCCTGGCGGGCCAGGCGGTTGTGAGCGCCCAGGAGGATTGGCCCATCTTGGCGGATGCCTCGAATTCCGTCCAGTACGGGCTCCAGCAAGTGGAAAAAGATGTCCAAGGCAGTCCGCTGTGAGCATGCTTCCGGGGATATCCCGGAGAACAGCCGGATTGAACGATTCACGGGAAGCAGGAGGTCCACCTATGTCGCCGTCCAGGTTCTTTGCTGTTGCCGCATCGGGTGCGGCGTTGGCGGTTCTCCTGACCGTCTCGGTTTCGGCTCAAGAGGGTTTCTCCCCGAAGGGCAAAGCACCGGACGGAAAACCGGGAGTGCTCGACCGGGGAAAGCCCGGTGGTCCTCCCCAGCGGGACCAACTATCCAAACCTAAGCCGGAGCGCCCCGATCCGTTCTTTCCGGGGCCTCCTGACGGCCTGGGCCTTCCGCCGGGGCCGCCGCCCGGCGACGACTCCATGCGACCCGGCCCTCCCGGACGACCGGGACGCGGTCTCGCCCCGGGAGGGCCGCATCCGCCCGGTCCGCCGCGATGGCCGTTCTGGGATTGGGAATCGTTGGAGAAGAACGATCCGGAGATGTACAAGCTGCTGAAGGAGGAGGCCGAGCTGGACCGCCGGACGTTTGAGCTGGTCGCGCAGTACCGGCGGGCTCCCGGCCCGCAGCGCGATGAGATCAAGAAGGAACTCGAGAAGCTCGTGAACCAGCATTTCGACGTTCGCCAAAAGCGCCGCCACCTGGAAATCAAGCGATTGGAGGAGGGACTCCAACGCCTGCGCGACGCGATTGAGCAGCGCAACAAGGCCCGTAAGGAAGTCGTCGGAAAACGGGTCGTCGAGCTCTTGGGCCAACAGGACGACATCGGTTTCTGAAATCGTCGTGCTCGGCTCGGGGCGACATCGGTCTTCATAACCGTCGCACCACTTTGGCGACGCCTGCGTAGGGCGAAACGCTTGTGGTGCGCGCCGACTTGTAGGTTGGACCATGGTACGAGCCAACAAGGAATCGCTATGAAGCTGCGAATTGGGACTTTCCTGCTGCTCCTCCTCGGAGCGGGTTTCGTAGACCGGTCGCATGCCTCGGCTCCAGAGTCGGCAGCGCAAGGTTCGCCGGAAGAAGTCTTCGGCCTGACGAAGGTCCGGACCTTTCACCTGCGGATTTCCGCTGAGGACTGGAAGGCAATGCAGCCCGCACGTGGCCAGGGATTTCCCGGTGGACCGGGGCGAGGAGGCCCCCGCGGCGGGCCTGGCGGGTTTGGGCCCCCCGGCGGACCGGGTGGATTCATGCCTCCCGGTGGACCGGATGGGTTCGGCCCTCCCGGCGGACCAGGCGGGTTCATGCCTCCCGGCGGACCGGATGGATTCGGCCCTCCCGGCGGACCAGGCGGATTTATGCCTCCCGGCGGACCAGGCGGATTCATGCCTCCCGGTGGACCGGGCGGTGGCGGGCCCGCGGGCGGGCCGGGTGGTTCCCGCGGCCGGGATGGCCGCGAGAAGACCGCGGACAAACCCACCGAGACGCGGGGCGACGTTCACAGGGGCAGCGGCTTCGGCATCGAGTTTCCTTGGGTACGCGCCGACTTCACGGCGGAGGGCAAGACGTACAAGGACGTTGGCCTTCGCTTCAAAGGCAACGCCGGCTACATGGCCTCTGCCGGCGGTCTGAAGCGGCCTTTCAAGATCGACTTCAATCGATTCGTCGCCGGCCAGCAATTCCACGGCCTGAAGATGGTGAGCCTCAACGCCAACGCGATGGATCCGACCCGGCTCCGGGAAGCGCTTTCCTACGCGGTCTTTCGCGAAGCGGGCGTTCCGGCGCCCCGCACGGCCTTCGTGCGGTTGTACGTCACCATCCCGGGCATGCACGAGAAGGAGTTCGCCGGCCTGTACACCCTCGTCGAGAATGTGGACAAGACGTTTCTGAAGGACCGCTTCCAGACCAGCAAGGGCCTGCTGCTGAAGCCCCAGGGCGCTCGCGGATTCGAGTATCTCGGGGAGGATTGGCGTCAGTACGAGGACCGGTACCGGCCGAAGACAGACCCGAACGCCAGGACGAGACGCCGGCTGATCGAATTCGCCAAGCTCGTCAACAACGCCGACGACAACGAGTTCCGCAAGGAGATCGGCTCCTACCTCGACGTGGACGAGTTCCTGCGATTCCTGGCGGCAATGGTCCTGCTCTCCAACCTCGACAGCCCCCTGGCGATGCCGCAGAACTACTACTTGCACATTCACCCCACGACGCTCCAGGTCGTTTTCCTCCCGTGGGATCTCGACCTCTCGTTTGGAAGTTGGCCGATGGGCGGCACCCCTGAGCAGCAGTCGGACCTCAGCATCAGCCACCCGCACACCGGACAAAACCGATTGATCGAGCGGCTGCTGGCAATCAAGGAGTACGACGGAGCCTACAGGCAACACCTCAAGCGGCTTATGGCCGGCTACTTCTCCGTGGATCGGTTGGGCAAAGACATCGGGACCTGCGAGGCGGTCCTCAAGGATATCATCGCCGAGGAGGTCAAGGCGGTTGCCGCTCGCAAGGAGTCTCGAGGGTTCGGCCGTGGCCCTGGCCCGGGACCGATGTTCGGCCAGGGCCTTCCGCTTGCGGCCTTCGTTGTTAAGCGGGCGGAATCGGTCAATGCCCAACTCGCGGGGAAGAGCAAGGGCTTTGTGTCCAGCGGAGGGCTCTTCGGAGGGCCCGGCGGGGGGCCCGGAAGAGGTTTCGGTCCGGGCGGAGGGCCCCCGGGAGGCTTCGGCCCGGGAATGTTCCTGGCGAGGCCCGTTCTGGAGGCAGCGGACGCCAACAGGGATGGGAAGCTCTCGAAAGAAGAGTTCGCCGCGGTGGCCCGGCGGCTATTCGCGGAGTGCGACAGGGGGAAGAAGGGCAGCCTGGATGAACGGGGCCTGGCGGAAGGTCTCAGCAGGCTCTTTCCGGGCCCTCCCGGTTTTCCCGACGGCCCTCCACCCGGTGATCGGCCAGACGGGCCGTTTGTCGGCGGCGGACCGGGGACCATCTTCGCCGGGGCTCTGATGAGGCGCGCGGATGCCGACAAGGACGGCAAGGCAACGTTGGCGGAGTTTGTTGCCGCCGGCGGGTCGCTCTTCACGGAGTGCGACAAGGACAAGAGCAACTCGCTGGAGGAGGAGGAGATTGCCGCTGGGATCAACCTTCTCCTTCCGGCGCCGCCGGGGTTTGGCCCTCCCGGGTAGAGAAACCTATGGATCGGTATCATGGATAATGAACTGCAACAGGCTTGGGACCAAATGCTGGAATCGATGTCGGTGCACCAGGGCGTCTCCGCCTTGTCGGTAGGCATCCATTTGGTGTTCGCGGGGGTGGTCGGTCTCTATTTGCGGCTGCTTTTCCGGCGTTGCAGCATCTCCGCGTCCGACTCCGAGTCGATCACGCGGGCGTTCCCGCTCTTGACGGTCATCTCCGCGGGAGTCATCGGAATCGTCAAATCGTCGCTCGCGCTGTCCCTGGGCTTCCTCGGAGCGTTATCGCTCGTCCGGTTCCGGTCGGCCATTAAGGAGCCCCAGGAGCTGGTCTACTTGTTTCTCTGCGTAGCGGTTGGTCTGGCCATTGGAGCGGGGGTGCCGCTGATAGCGCTTGTGCTCGTTGCCGTGGTGAGCTTGCTCGCACTCGTCATGCACGTTTCCGGCCGGCGATCGGGCAGTCATCACCTTCTGCTGACGATCACGGGCGACGCCGAAAGCGATTTCGGCGACGGGCAGTCGGGGGTGTATTCTGCAGTGAACGAGTTGGCCGGGTCGCATACGGTCCAGCGCCTGGATATTGAAAACGGCCGCGGTCAGATCCGGGTGGTCCTTGCGCGAACGGACTCGCGTCGTGCAGCGCAACTGGTGACGCAGCTCAGGCAGAGGTTGCCCGATTGCGAGTTCTCGTACGTCAACCTGAATTCGTCACTCTAGGGTCCGTAAGACAATGAGTCGGTCGAGTGATTGTGGAGCAGGCGTCTCGCCTGCACTGAAGCACGCTGGCGGTTTGTTTTCGCGGGAGAGTGCAGGCGCGACGCCTGCACTACAAGGCGACCGGACCTTTGGACTGGTCGATCTCAGCTCCTTCCGCGCCGATCTGGCAAGGCGGCGCGAGGTGAAGTATGTCCTTTCCCACCCGGACCTCGGCGCGCTCAGGCGGCTCCTGGATGGCAACGGCAAGCGGCAGATCTACAACCGGGAGGTGTCCACCGTTTGCAGCGTTTACTTCGACGATCCCGGATTGTCGGCGTGCCGGGCGAATCTGGACGGGCTCGGCCGACGGCGCAAGCTGCGGCTCCGCTGGTACGACCGCCCGCTGCCGGGCCACGAGTGTTTTCTGGAGATCAAGTGGCGGGACAACCGCGTCACGGGCAAGCACCGGATGTACCTGCGATCGACGGACGTGCTCGGCGCCATGCCCTACAAGACGATCTTGGCGAACCTTGCCGCGGTCCTGCCGGAAAAGTACTTGCCGACCCTGTTGCAGTATTCCGAGCCGACGGTGCTGGTCGAGTACCAGCGCGAGCATTTTGCCTCAGCCGACCGGCGTTTGCGGGTAACGCTCGACTATGGCCTCGTCTACTACAATCAGACCGGGAGACAGCGGATCTCGACTTCGTTTGGACGGCCTCACGAGGGGTTGGTCGTCGTGGAAGGCAAAGTGCCCGTCGGCTGTGACCGCGAGCTCCGCCCGTTCTTGCACCCGCTTTCGGGCCGCGTCGCCCGGTGTTCCAAATACGTTCATGGTTGTCAGATGTTGGGTTTGATTCGGGAGTAGCGTCAATGCGTCGAACCGTTTGGGGAGTGCTGGCGGTCGCCGCGATCGCGGCGTTGGTGTATTGCGCCCAGCGCAGTCTGTCCCAGCCGCCCGGGGCGCCGCCGCCCGAGGGCCCGCCCCCTCCCGGCGCGCCGCCGTCGGGCGATGGCCCGCCCGGTGGTTTCCGGTTTCCGGCGCCGCCGCTCGTCGAAGCCTTGGACCTCAACCACGACGGCGAACTCGACGCGGACGAACTCGCCAAGGCCGCTTCGAGTCTGAAATCCTTGGACAAGAACGGGGACGGCCAGTTGAGCGAGGACGAGTTTGCACCGCCTTTCCCCGGTGGCCCGGGCGGCTTTGGCGGTCCCGGTGGGTTTGGTCCACCGGGCGGACCCGGTGGTCCAGACTTTGGTGGTCCAGGTGGCTTCGGCCCACCGGGCGGACCCGGTGGTCCAGACTTTGGTGGCCCCGGTGGTCCGGGCGGCCGTGGCGGCAAGGGTGGCCGCGGCGGAGCCGGTGGTCCGGGCGGCCGCGGCGGACCGGGTTTCGGTGGTCCCGGCGGACCAGGCCCGGGAGGGCCCGGCGGCGGACGCAACGCGATGAAGCTCCTCGATCGCTTCGATGAGGACAAGGACGGAATGCTCAACCTAAAAGAGCGCGCCAAGGCCCGGGCGTTCCTCAAGGAGAACCGTGCGGCGGGCGGAGGGCCGTTCGGACGCGGCCCCGGAGGACCCGGCGGAGCCTTTGGCGGGCGCGGACCGGGCGGCGGCGAAGGCGGCTCTCCGACCAAGCCCGGAAAGCGCCTCTCGCCCGACGACGTGGCCAAGTATCCCGACGCCGGACTCTACGATCCTCGCGTGCTCCGCACGCTCTTCTTCGTCTTCGACAGCAAGGATTGGGAGCAGGAACTCGAGGAGTTCCACAGGACCGATGTCGAGGTCCCCGCCAAGCTCATCGTGGACGGCAAGACCTATGAGAACGTGGGGATTCGGTTCCGCGGCGGCACCTCTTTTGGCTACCCCCGCGGGACAAGACGTCCCTGGAACGTCAGCATCGACCTCGTAAACAAGAAGCAGCGGCTCTTGGGCTACAAAACGCTGAACCTGTTGAACTCCCACATGGATCCCTCGTTCCTTCGGACGGTGTTGTTCGACCGTGTCGCCGGGCATTACCTCCCGGCGCCGAAGGCGAACCTGGTCCGTGTGGTCATCAACGGCGAGAGCTGGGGAGTGTACGTAAACGAGCAGTCGTTCAACAAGGAGTTTGCCAGGGACTGGTTTACCGACGAGAAGGGCGCCCGCTGGAGGGTCCCGGTGAACTTCAGCGGCGCGGGGGCCCTGGTCTACCAGGGCGAAGAAGAGGACATGTACCGCAGGCTATACGAGATAAAGTCCAACGACAGGAAGCCGGCGTGGCGCGATTTGATCGCGCTGTGCCGCCAACTGGACCAATTGCCGGACGACAAGCTGGAGGCCGATCTCGACCGGGTGCTGAACGTCGATCGCGCCCTCTGGTTCCTGGCCGTGGACAACGTGCTCATGGACGACGACGGCTACTTCAGCCGCGGCAGCGACTACTGCATCTATCAGGACTCGACGTTCAAGCGGTTTCACCTCGTCCACCGCGACAGCAACGAGACGTTCCGGTATGGCGGCGGGCCAGGGCCGGGCGGGCCTGGGGGCCCCGGAGGCCCGGGCGGCGGGCGCGGGGGCCGCGGCGGCGGGCGCGGCGGACTCGGCGACGCAGGCGCCAAGGGTTTTGGCAAAGACGGCGGGCCCGGCGGCTTCGCAGGACCTGGGGACGGCGGCGCTAAGGGCTTAGGCAAACGTGGTGGCCTCGGTGGGCCGGGTGACGGAGGCCCCAAGGGCTTCGGCAAGGAAGCTGGGCCCGGCGGCTTCGGCGGTCCTGGCGATGGCGGCGGCAAAGGCTTTGGAAAACGCGGCGGGCCTGATGGCTTTGGCCTGCCGGGCGGTCCCGGCGGTGGACCGGGCGGTTTTGGCGGTCCCGGCGGCCCGGGTGGCCGCGGCGGCGGAGCGACCCAGGACCCATTGGCCATGGTGCAGAGCAACGTCCGGCCCGTGATCCGCCGTCTGCTGTCCAACGCCAACCTCCGCGCGCGATATCTTGCCCACGTGCGGACGATCGTCGACGAGTGGCTCGACTGGAAGGCCCTGGGGCCGGTCTTTGAAGACTACCGGGCGCTCGTGGCCGACGACGTCGTTGCCGACACGCACAACCTGTCGAACTTCGCCGAGTTCTTCGATTCCGATATCTCGGAACCGGCGGGCGGCGGTCCGTTTGGCGGCGCGCCGGGGCTGAAGCGGTTTGTGGATGCCCGGCGCGAGTTTCTGCTGAAGCACGCCGAGTTGGCCAAACCGCGTCCGGCGATCCTGTCGGTCGAGCGTGCGTCGGCACCCGGACCGGGAAAGCCGGTCGAGATTGTCGCGCAGGTCGGCCAGGAGGTGCCGGTTGAGGCGGTCCTTCTCTATTGCGCGGCAAGAAAAGGCGCCCCATTCCAGAAGACCGAGATGAAGGCCGATCCGGCGCAGCCCAACGCGAAGCCGGGCGCGCGGCGCTACGCGGCGGCGATTCCCGCCGCGCCTGCGGGCAGCGACGTGTACTACTACGTTGAGGCCCGCGCGGAGCGGAGCGTCGGCACCACGACGTTCAGCCCCGCGCGGACGGAAATGGGGGCGCTTCACTACCGCGTGGACACTTCGGCGGTCGCGGCCGCGGCCAGTGCAAACAAGGAGTGACTCGATGCAACGACTCAAAGCTCAAACGCTCCTGATAGCCCTTGTGCTGGGTCTCGTCTCGGCGTCGCCGGGACAGGACGCTCGGCCGCCGCGTGCCCCCGAGAAACCGAAGGCGCCCGAGCGCCCGGAGGGATTCCCCCCGCCAGCGTTCGCCCTGATGGACGCGCTGGATACGAATAAGGACGGCAAGCTCTCGGCCGACGAAATCAAGGCCGCCCCGCAGGCACTCAAGAAGCTCGATGCGAACAAGGACGGCAAGCTGAGCGCCGAAGAGATCGGTTGGCCGCCTCGGTTTCCCGGGTTTCCGGGAGGCGGTGGGGGGCCGCCGTTCGGAGGCCCGCCATTCGGCGGCGGCGAGCGCGGCGGCCGAAGCCTCGCCGAGCGGATTATGGCCCGGGATGCCAACGGCGACGGCAAAGTCACCAAAGATGAACTGCCCAAGTCGATGCAGTTCCTCATCCGGCTCGCCGACACCAACAAGGACGGCGCCATCGACAAACAAGAGGCCGAGCGACTGGCCAAGCAGCTCGACCTGGAAGCCGCTCCATCGCGGCCCAATTGACCAGGGCGAAGGGTATTATGGCTCGAATGGATGCCAGTGGCCACGATCGTCGTTTCATCATCAGGGCATTGGGTGCTGCCCTTGCCTGCGGGGCCCTCGCTGCAAGTGCGAGGGCCGCCGAGCCGGAGATCGTTGTGGCGCCGGGACCGCGCGGTGTCGTGATCGTCTCCCAAGACACCCGAGCGCTGGACGAATTCGAGCGGTTGTTGACGACCCTGGCCGGCGGCTTGCCGGGCGGCGAGCCGGAGCTGACGATCTTTTTTCTCAAGCACGCGAAGGCCGCCGCCGTCGCGGAAACGCTCGACGAGATCTTCGCCGGCGGAACGGGTTCCCCCGGCGGAGCTTTCTCACAAAACAACGGAGGCGGCCGTGGGCCGTCTCGCGGTTTGCCCGAGACGGCTTTCGGAGATGTCCCGGGCGGGACCTTCGACAACTTGCCCGGGGGAGAGACCGTTGAGCGGGCCGGCTCAGTGCGCATTACCCCCGATCCCCGCCTCAATGCCCTGATTGTGCAGGCCAATCGCAGCGATGCCGACACCATCGAAGAGCTCCTCAAGATCCTCGACCAGAAACAAAGCCCTGAAGAGATCCTGGCACACGCCAAACCGCGGATCATCGCGGTACACAACACCCCGGCCGAGGACATGGCCGACGTAATCCGGCAGGTCTACCAGGATCGGATGACCGGCGGCTCGGGACCGGGTGCAGGGCAGCCGCCGGGGGCGCCCCAGGGGCCTTTCCAAGGACCGCCCGGGGCGCCCCAACAGTTCTTCCAGCAGATGGCGATGTTTCAGGGCGGCGGCGCGGGCCGGCGTGGCGGCGGGCAGCGCGGGTCTAGTGAGGAGCTTCCAAGAATGTCGATCGGCGTCGACGGGCGGACTAACTCGCTGGTGGTCGCCGCTCCGGATCCACTATTCCGGGAGGTGAAGGACCTGGTTGGTCAGTTGGACCGGGCGACACTCCAGTCTAGGGATACCGTGGAGGTGATCGCCCTGCACGGGTCAGACTCCGGGATACTGCGGCAGGCACTGCCGGCGCTGCTGGGCGAGAGAGTTCGCTTCGGCCAAACCTCGTTCGCCGGCCGCGCGTCCGGCGTTCCCGGCGTGGCCCCCCGGGGTCCGGCCCCGCAAGGATTGCCCGGCCCGCAGGGATTGCCGGCCCCAGGGATAGCACCGCAGATCGGTGTCGTCCCCGGCGAACCGCCTCAGCCCGACTTGCCACCGGGCCCCATCGAAAACCGAGGTATGGGAGTCAGTCGCACCGGCCCGGGTCGGGCCGGCCCACCGGAGGGCCCTGCCGAGCAGCAGGGCATGGAGGCAGGCCCCGATGGACCAATGGAAGCCGGCCCAGAGCAAAGCTCGTTTCTCCCGCAGTTTCCGGACCGGGGCGGCGGGGCCGGTGCCGACCGGCGTCCCGCGATGGAAGGCGGTCAGCCCGGGCCGCAGTCGTTGTTCCAGAGAGGATCCCGTGGTCGGACGGGGGTTCGGTCGGGTTCGGCGCCCGGTGGCCCCGGGGCCCCCCCGCGTTAGAGCGATCGCTGCGACACCTTTCGGCGTCCGTTGGGTTTGACATGGGTGGCTCCGCGTACTGTTGCTGAGAGTATGCGGAGGACTCGACGGTGCGAGCACGGGTTTCTCTTCTCAACGAAGCTGGAGTAGTGGTATGAGACGCTGGACTTTAGCTCTGATGGGTGTCGCAACGCTGTCGGTGATGACTCTTGGTCTTCCGGCCCAGGGGCCGGGCCCACGCGGCAAAGGGCCCGAGGGAGCGCAGGGCCCACGCGGCGGGCCGGCGAAGCAGCCGCCGGGTGGGCGTCGCGGCATGGGGCCGATGGGGGCGGGTCCGTCGGCTTCGATCGAGAGCCCACCACGCCCGAAGGATGACGCCGAAGAGAAGATCCTCAAGGCCCTGCAAGAGATCAACCAAAAGCAGGGGCGGATGCTGAACGTCCCCACAACCGACGGCCGCCTGCTGCGGCTCTTGGCCGAGACGATCGGCGCGAAGTCGGTGGTCGAGTTCGGCACCTCCAACGGCATCTCGGCCATCTGGATCGGTCTCGCCTTGCGGAAGACCGGCGGGAAACTAATCACGCACGAGATCGACAAGGAAAGGGCCGCCCTTGCCCGGGAGAACTTCTCAAGCGCCGGGGTGGCCGACCTGGTGACCGTCGTGGAAGGGAACGCCCACGAGACGGCGTCCAAGCTCACCGGGCCCATCGACATGGTCTTCATCGATGCCGACAAGGAAGGGTACTTGGATTACCTCAAGAAGACCTTGCCCCTGGTGCGCCCCGGCGGGCTGATCCTCGCCCACAACATGAACCCCCGCATGGCGGATTCCGCATTCCTGAAGGCGATCACCGAGAACCCGGAGCTGGAGACGCTCTTTTACCCCAACGGCGGCGGGATGAGCGTGACGCTGAAGAAGCGATGAGCGTGCCGATTCCGCGATTCCCGCCCGTGGGATGAGGACGCACGATCTTCTTATCCCGCTTCGCTGCGGCGGGTAAGACAAGCTACGGCCGCGTTTCAACTTCCCAACCAGTGGAGCGTCCGCTCGCCCTGAGGCCGCAAGAGGCTGATAGCTGACCGCTGATGGGCCAAGTGTCAGTAATTCAAGGTCGGCCCTATACTGCCAGAATGCGTAT
>CAYGZA010000149.1:0-15452 GCA_964354135.1 uncultured Planctomycetaceae bacterium | reverse complement strand
TCATAGCCCAACAGAGAAAATGTGGGTAAAACTAAGGCGAGACGCCCGCCCTACTAACTGCCTGCTCTTCCAGCCCACCCATCGGCGTCCTCCCATCCCCTCCAGCCGCATAGCGCGTCCCAGTTTGACTAACCCGCATTTGTGGTCTAGGTTTGACTACCACAAGGAAAGGGCCCGCCCATGTTGCCTGCTGTCACAGAGCAACCGCAACCCGTTTGCAGCCAAACCCCGCGGCACAGAATCCTCGTCGTGGATGACGACGAAGCGATGGTCGAGCTCCTCACCGAACGGCTCACCCGGCAGGGGTTTGAGGCGCTCTCCGCCGAAACGGGCGAGTCGGGGCTGGCCGTCGCGCGAAAGGAGTTGCCGTCGCTGGTGATCCTCGACTTGCGGCTGCCGGACACCGATGGGCTGTCGGTCTGCCAGCAGTTGGCCGACTCGCCCGAGACGTGCGCGATCCCGGTGATCATCTTGAGCGGGATGGAGCGGCCGGACATCATCCGCTGCTGCCGGGCGGCGGGTTGCTACTACTTCGTCCGCAAGCCCTATGACCCCAACGCCCTCTTGGTGCTGATCGAGCAGGCCATCGGCGAAGCCGGCCAGTGGAACCGGTTTGCTGAGTGAGGCCGCGGGCCCTCGCTTCAGTTGCTCCCCCTCTTGCCCCGTTTGGGTGCCTCTTGCTATACTTCAAGGCTGCGCTGAGGGGCGGCCTGTGGTACAGTCGCCCTCGGGCGCGCTCGTGCCGTGTGGCCCAGCCGTCCCGCCGCGCCGACTGAGTGAAACACTTACTGTTACGGGGAATCACGTGGGAAGCAAGAAGACCGGGAAAGGCCGACGCAAGCTCGGCCGCAAGAAGCGCCGCATGCGGTCCAAGATCCGGCACCGCAAGTAGTCCAGCAGAGAGAGGCTGCCGGCGAAGCAGGGTGGGCCGAGCGGAGCGAGACCCACCAGGAAGCTGTCGGCCATCGGCTTTCAGACCTCAGCATGTCCGTGCCCCAGACTACCTTGGCCCGGCAGCCGAAAACTGAAACCCGATAGCTGAAAGCTGACAGCTCGATTGTCGGCGGGGCTCGCTTTGCCCGCCCCTCTGCCCGCATGGTCGAACATCGTCAGCGCTTCATAACGACGTCGCCCGCTGCCCGCGTGAAGAGCGAAACGAAGGCTTCCGGATCCATCGACTCCGTGTGGAAATGGACCGAGCCGTCGCCGCACAAGAAGTTCGCCCCGCCGGGGTGGAAGCTGTAGATCTCGTTGTTGTTGCTGCAGTTGATCATCTGCGCGCCGCCGCAGACCTGGTGGACCCAGAACGGGGCCTCGTCGTCGGCCCAGCGGGCGCCGCTGATGGTCCGCCCGGGCTCGAAGACGCCTAGACGGTAGGACTCAGGCCGGCCGGCATCCTCAAAGAGCATGAACGTGTTGGAGAGCCCGTCCCGCACTTCCGCCGCCGGAGTACACCGCCCTGCTTCCGGCCCGAAGAGGTTCCGCCAGTCGGAGCGCCGCGCGAGGACGCCGCCCGCGACCAGTGGCCTCCAAACCTCGGTAGCGATCAGGGTACAGGCGGCGTAGTCCGAAACGTATTTCCGGCCCGACGGCGCACTGGGGCAGACGAACACCGAAATGCCCACCTCCCGCGCGGGCTTGTTCTCTGCCGACTGCCAGTCCCTGTCGAACCGGTATCCGCGATACACCGCCTGCTGCTCGACGTACGGCAGGATGAACGTCAGCAGATTGTGGCCGGGATTACGGGTGAACGTTGGGGGAAACACCTGGTGGGTGTTCTCGTAGGCCAGGATGGCCAGGCCGACCTGTCTCAGGTGGTTGCTGCACCGGAGCCGCCGGGCCGACTCGCGGGCCGCCTGCACCGCCGGCAAGAAGATCGCGATGAGGATCCCGATGATGGCAATCACCACCAAGAGCTCCACCAGCGTGAATCCCCGCGGCTTGACCGTGCCCTGAGGACAGGGCCGCCGGGGTGAGCAGTCATCCCGAAGATCGGAGTGCGTACCGGCGTCGAAATGCCGCACGACGACCACTCCCGCTCGCAAGTGAAAGGGAAAGGTCCCGATTCGTTTGATCCGCGTTGCGCGCCGCGTCATTATAGCACAACCGCCCCCGGCTGTGCCACCATGACCAGTGCGCGGCTTCCGCGAAGCCGAGCCACAGCCAACCCTGAACGCCGAACCCCAAACTCTCCTCAACTTCGCTTCGGCCGGTAGACGTCCGTCGCCGTTCCCAGGTGGACTTCCGCGGCGAAGCCGAGGGTTTCGCTGAGGGTCGGGTGGGGGTGGATCGACTGGGCAAGGTCCTCCGCCGAAGCCCCCATCTCGATGGCCAACACTGCCTCGCCGATCAGGTCGCCCGCCCCCGCCCCCACGATCCCGCAGCCCACCACCCGCTGGGTTTCCGGGTCGATGAGCCACTTGGTCATCCCCTCGGTGCGTCCTACGGATTGGGCCCGACCGCTGGCGGCCCAAGGGAACTGGGCCACCTCGACGGCCCGGCCTTGCGTCTTGGCCTCCGTCTCGGTCAGCCCGGCCCAGGCGATCTCCGGGTCGGTGAAGACCACGGCTGGAATGGCCCGCGGGGCGAAGACCGCCGCCTCATGCCCCGCAAGGACTTCCGCGGCGACCTTTCCCTCGTGGGCGGCCTTGTGGGCCAGCATCGGCTCGCCCGCCACGTCGCCGATGGCCAGCACGTGCGGGTCGGCCGTGCGGCACCGGTTGTCGGCCACGACGAAGCCCCGCGGGTTGACCTGGACCTTGGTGTTTTCCAGGCCCAGGCCGGCGCTGTTGGGCCGCCGCCCGACGGCCACCAGCACGCGGCCGAACCGCTCCGCCTTCTTCGCCTCGCCCTCAAAGGTGACCTCGACCGCATCCTTCTTCTCGGCCATGGCGACCACCTTCGTGCCCAGCCAGATGGCCGCGAAGTCCTTCTCCAGTTTCTTGTGGAGCGGCTTGACCAGGTCGCGGTCGACGCCGGGCAACAGGCCGTCGGTCATTTCCACCACGGAGACGCGGCTCCCGAGGGCGGCGTAAACCGTCCCCATCTCCAGGCCGATGTAGCCGCCGCCGATCACCAGGAGCGACTCCGGCGCCTCGGGCAACTCCAGCGCTGCGGTGGAATCCATGACCCGCGGCGTGGGAAGCTCCAGTGCCGGCAATCGCATCGGGCTGGAACCGGTGGCCAGGATGCAGTGCCGGAAGCGAAGACGGTCGGCCGCCGGCGGCTTCTCACCCGCCGGCTCAAGCCGCAGCGTTTGCGAGTCCTCGAAGACGCCCCGGGCGCGGATCACCTGGACGTTGCGCCGCTTGGCGAGCTGGGCCAGGCCGCCGGTGAGGGTGGCGATGACCTTCTCCTTGCGGGCCCGCATGGCCTCCAGGTCGATCTTGGGCCCGGGGAAGGAGACTCCCCACTCGGCCGCGTGCCGGGCCTCGGCGACGACCTTGGCCACGTGCAGGAGGGCCTTCGAGGGGATGCAGCCGCGCAACAGGCACACGCCGCCCAGTCGCGGCTCGGCGTCCACCAGAGTCACTTGCATCCCAAGATCGGCGGCCATGAACGCGGCGGCATATCCGCCGGGTCCGCCGCCGAGAACGACGAGTTGGGTTTCCATCGGGCTTTCTCGTTGTGCTGGGTTTGCCTCCGTCATCCCCGTTCTCCTGCCGTGTGAATATCCCCGTTTTTCGGCGATGGTCAAGGGCCAAGGACGAACCCCAAGAGAAGGACGGGCAACGAGCGACTGGCGTCACTTGGGTAAGGGAGGTAGAATTGACCGATTGATGGAGAGATCATCATGGAATTCGGCAAGGGACCCACGCTCATTGAGGCTTGTCCGTACCTGCGCGACAGAGCCGAGCGGATCGAGCGGATTCTGGACGTAGTCGATCGCAACAGTGTGATCGAGGGCTTACCCCCTCTCGGGGAGGAGGAGCGGAACCGAATCCGAGAGCTCCTCCGGTCTATGACCTCCGCGCCCGCTCCAATGCCTCGCGAATCACCACCGTCATCAGGGCATAGTCCTTCCTGAAGGCCGCGGTGGCGGCCTCGATATACTGCCCTTTCCCCTCTTCACTCTGATCGTAGGCCAGCGGTGGACGACCCGTTTGCACTGCCAGAAGGTCGGTCAGCAGCTTGATCGCTCTGGCGTTGCCTTCGCGAAACGGGTGGACCACCAGAAATTCTCCCTGGATCTCGGCCACCGCGGCACGAAATGCGTCGTCCTTTCCAAGTGACCCCGCCGGATACTTGTGCAGTACTTCGCGTTCCCAGGTGCGCATGCTCTGGTCGATGAAATCCGGCGCTGGCCAAGTGATCCCAGGCTTGCGGATCCAGACCGTGCGCCATCGCCCGGCCCAATCGTACAGGTCGCCGAAGATCCGGCGATGTACGTGACGCAGCAGCTCGTAAGTCATCGGGGTATCCAGACGGGTCTCCCCCAACAGCGTTTCGTACGCCCGCGCAAGCGATTCTCTCTCCAAGGCCTCGAGTATTGCCAAGTCCGTGATGCCGCGCTTGTTGATTAGGACTGTCTGGTCGGCATCGAAGTACTCGGCCTCCACGTTGCCCGATATGTCGTAGCGGTCGGGACGCTTCCCCGGAGTCTGTTCCATGGGAGCTTCTCGCTCAGCCTGCCAGCAGTAGTTTCCCCGGCGACTGGAGGTGGTCGATCACCTCGTTGAGGAACCGCGCGGCCGCGGCGCCGTCCACCACGCGGTGGTCGTAAGAGAGGCTCAGCGGCATCATGAGCCGCGTCTCGACCTTGCTCTGGCGGATCACCGGCATCCAGCGGGAGCGGCCCAGCAGGAGAATCGCCACCTCGGGATGGTTGATGATCGGCGTGCTGTACGTGCCGCCGACGGCGCCGAGATTGCTGATCGTGAACGTGCCGCCGCGGAGCTCCTCGATGGCGAACTTGGCCGTGCGGGCCTTCTCGGCGACCGAGGCCACCGCTTGGACCAGCTCGGCGATCGACATCCGGTCGGCATTGCGAACCACCGGCACCACCAGCCCGCGCGGCGTATCCACCGCCACCCCCAGGCTCACGTACTCCTTGTAGACGATCTCCTCCTTCTGGTCGTCGAGGCTGGCGTTGAGCACCGGGTGGCGCCGTAGGGCCAGGGCGACCGCCTTCATCACCAGGGGCATCACGGTCAGCTTGAGGTTCGGGCCCAAGAAGCCCTGGGGGACGCCCTTGCGGAGGTGTTCGAGTTCGGTGACGTCGGCATCGTCGAAGTTGGTGACGTGGGGGATGGTGCCGGCCGAGCGGGACATGCGGGCGGCGATGGTGCGGCGGATTTGGGACATCCGCTCGCGGCGGATGGTTCCCCAGGCATCGCTCCCCGGCTCGCCCGGCGGCACGACGGCTTCTGCGGGGACTTCGGCCGCCACCGGCCGAGCCCCGGCGGCGGCCGCGGCCTTCACGTCTTCCGGCGTGATCCGGCCCCCGGTGCCGGAGGCCCGGACCTGCCGCAAATCGACGCCCAATTCCCGGGCTAATCGCCGTGCCGCCGGACCGGCGGGGAGGGGCGAAGGGACTTCTGCTTGCGTTCTCGGCGATGGCGCTAAGCCGCGAGCGGCTTCAGTGGCCGGGGCGGCACGCCCCGGCTCTGAACCCTGAACCCTGAACCCTGAACCCTCTTCTTGCGCCTCCACCGCTAGGATCGTCTGGCCGACCTTGATCGGGTCGCCTTTCTTGACGTGGAGCTTGGCGATCTTGCCGGCGTGCGGGCAGGGAATCTCGACGACCGCCTTTTCGGTCTCCAGCTCGATGACCGCTTGGTTCCCCTCGACCCGATCCCCTTCGCTCACGAGGACATTGACCACGTCGCCGCTAGTGACGTTTTCGCCGAGTTCGGGGAGTTTGAAGTCGATCATTAGGCGTGTCATCCCGGGGGTCGTGGTTTCTTGATGTAAGGCGGCTTCAGGCCGTGGAGCATGGGGTAATGCTTGACGTTGAGGGTTTTGAGCTCGGCCCCTTGGGCCTCGGCGGTGGCGGCGATGATGGCGTCAGCCAACCCTACCCCGTGCGATTTCCGGTAGTCTCGCTGAAGTAGACCTGCACTTCTTGCCAGGTCCCGTGTGATGGGAAGGATGGGGAACAGCGACAAGAACTCGTCGATCGCCTGTAATTCCTCATCATCCCTCACGCCCGCGTAAAGCTCCGCAACAACAACGGCAGACAACACTATCCGATCGCCCTGCGATTTCACGTAGGCGGTGGCATCGGGGTGCCCACGCAGAAAATCCACGAGGACATCCGTATCCAACAAGACTGGACTTTTTATGTCGGGCATCCCCGATCCCAGTGCTTACGGACGACGGCGAAATCAGGAAGGTCGTCGCGGTCTTTCCACAACCCCGCGACCTGGTCCAACACCGCGTCCCGACGGACCTTACCGGTCTGAGCCAACATGTTGTCCACCGCTTGCCGGATGAGTTCGCTCTTGGCCTTGCCGGTTGCCGCGGAAAGAACGCCTAGCGCCGCCTGTTCTTCCTCGGTCAAATAGACTTGGGTGCGCACCATAGGATGGACCTCCAATGTATACACCAGTCTAATACATCACTGGGCGGGCGTCAACTCGGGTCACAGGGCAGCCGCCAGAATACCATCAATGTCAGGAATTTGCGCGCGCCTCGCAGACTTCCGAAGTCTTGAACATGGGGGTTATCCTGGGAGTACTCGTTAGGCTTCCGCGAGGAGCCGCTCGTACTCAGGAGTTGTCGAGGATTTCATCGAGAGGCTTGGTCCTTCCCTCAGCGATGTCCTTGCGCACGCGCCGGAGAACGCGGTCCAGGCGTCCGCCCGTCTGGGAGTCACGGGCGATCTGCTCGTCCCAGTCGTCAGCCTGCTGGAGTTCATACTCCGCAAGCCACGCGAGGAACTCATCCCGCTCCTCGTCGGGGAGGGCCTTCACCTGTTCAACGATCTTCTGAACATTGGCAGTCATGACACCTCCATTATGCAGGCGAGAGGCCCCCGCGGCAACCTCCCGTCAAGAAGGCGGCGCAGAAAACGGCAAAGTGGTCAGGTCCCGACGCTACGGCACTAAAGGGCCACCGGATTCGGCTTCTCCGGGTCGAGCCCCAAATCGTTGATCGCCGCGGCGAGCTTCTTCTGGGGAAACGCCCCTTGCCGCGCCAGCTCGCCCAGCGCGGCCAGGGCGATATTCTCCGCGTCCACCTCGAAGAACCGCCGCAGCGGCCCGCGGGCCTCGCTCCGGCCGAACCCGTCCGTCCCCAGGACCACGAGCGGGCAAGGCATCCACGGCGAGAGCGACAGGACCACCGCACTGACGTAATCCAACGCGGCGACGGCCGGGCCGGTCGCGCCTTCCATCACTTGCTCGACGTACGACTTGCGCGGCGGGTCTTGCGGGTGGAGCCGGCCCCAGCGCTGGCACTCGCGCAGGTCCTGATACAGGGCCTTGTAGCTGGTGACGCTGTAGACGTTGCTTGCGACGCCGAACTTCCCGTCCAGAAGGTCCTGGGCGCGAAGGGCCTCCCGCAGGATGGAGCCGCTGCCCAAGAGTTGCACCTTCGGCCGCTTCGGCCCCAGGTCGCGCTCGCTGAGCTTGTACATCCCGCGGCAGATCCCCTTGGAGACCGGCTCGATGCCGTAGGTGGTCGGCAGCGGCGGGTGATCGTAGTTCTCGTTCAAGAGCGTGATGTAGTAGAAGACGTCTTCCTCTTCGTAGTACATCCGCCGGATGCCGTCCAACACGATCGCCGCCACCTCGTAGGCGTAGCACGGGTCGTAAGCCTGAAGGTTCGGGTAGGCAAGGGCGCTTAAGTGGCTGTTGCCGTCCTGGTGTTGGAGCCCCTCGCCGGCCAGCGTGGTCCGGCCCGCCGTGCCGCCCATGAGAAAGCCGCGGCAGCGCATGTCCCCGGCGGCCCAGATCAGATCGCCGATCCGCTGAAATCCGAACATCGAGTAGTAGATGAAGAACGGGATCATGTTCACGCCGTGGCTCGAATGGGCGGTGCCGGCGGCGACGAACGAGGCCATCGAGCCGGCCTCGGTGATCCCCTCTTCCAGGATTTGCCCGTCCTTGGCCTCGCGGTAGTAGAGGACCGTCTCGGAATCGACCGGCTCGTAGAGCTGGCCGCTGTGGGCATAGATGCCGAACTGGCGGAAGAGCGCCTCCATGCCGAAGGTGCGGGCCTCGTCGGGGATGATCGGGACGACGTAGCGGCCGACGTTCTTGTCGCGCATCAGGCGAGCGAGGAGGCGGACGAAGGCCATGGTCGTGGAGACCTCCCGGCCTTCGCTCCCGGCGAAGAACTCGGCGAACTCGTCCCACTTGGGCGGCTTGAGCTTCATCATCGGCGAGCGCCGGCTGGGCAGGAAGCCGCCCAGGGCCTTGCGCCGGGCGAGGAGGTATTGGATCTCGGGGCCGTCTTCCGGCGGGCGGTAGAAGGGGGCCTCGGCCACGCTCTCGTCCGAGATCGGGATGTCGAACCGCTCGCGGAAGTGCCGCATCTCGTCTTCGTTGAGCTTCTTCTGCTGGTGCGTCACGTTGCGCCCCTCGCCCGCCTCGCCTAGGCCGTAGCCTTTGATGGTCTTGGCGAGGATCACGGTCGGGGCCCCGCGGTGCTCGACCGCCGCCCTGTAGGCCGCGTAGACTTTCACCGGGTCGTGCCCGCCCCGTTTGAGGCGACGAAGCTCTTCATCGGCCAAGTGGGCGACCAGTGACTTCAGGCGCGGGTCCGCGCCGAAGAAGTGCTCTCGCGTGTAGCTCCCCGGCATGACGCTGTACTTCTGGAACTCGCCGTCCACGACCTCGTTCATGCGGCGCACGAGCAGGCCGTCGGCGTCCTTGGCGAGGATCGGGTCCCAGTCGGAGCCCCAGATCACCTTGATCACGTTCCAGCCGGCGCCGCGGAAGGCCCCCTCCAGCTCCTGGATGATCTTGCCGTTGCCGCGGACCGGGCCGTCCAGCCGCTGGAGGTTGCAGTTGACGACGAAGGTGAGGTTGTCGAGCTGCTCGCGGGCTGCGAGGGTAATCGCCCCAAGCGTCTCCGGCTCGTCGCACTCGCCGTCGCCCACGAAGGCCCAAACGCGGGACTCCGCCGCGTCGGGCTTGATCCCCCGGTCGGCCAGATAGTGGTTGAACCGGGCCTGGTAGATCGCCATGATCGGGCCCAGGCCCATCGAGACCGTGGGGAACTCCCAGAAACCGGGCATCAGCCACGGGTGCGGATACGACGACAGCCCCCCGCCCGGGGCCAGCTCGCGGCGGAAATTGGCCAACTGCTGCTCCGTGATCCGCCCTTCGAGGAACGCCCGGGCGTAGATCCCGGGTGAGGCGTGCCCCTGGAAGAAGACCTGGTCCGGCGGCCTGGGGCCCTGCTTGCCGTGGAAGAAATGGTTGAAGGCCACTTCATAGAGCGTCGCTGCCGACGCATAGGTGGAAATGTGCCCGCCGATCCCCGGGCTTTCCCGGTTTGCCCGAACCACCATCGCCATCGCGTTCCAGCGGATGAGGCTCTTGATCTTCCGTTCCAGGTCGCGGTCACCGGGGTACTCGGGCTCCTGATCGGCGGGGATCGTGTTTACGTAAGGGGTCGTTGCGCTCGAGACAAACCGCACCCCGCGGCTAAATGCCGCCTCCTTGAGCCGCTCCAGAAGAAAGGCGGCCCGCTGGGGACCCGCCGCCTGAATCACGTACTCCAGCGCCTCCCGCCACTCGGCGGTCTCTTGCGGATCAATGTCGGCAGCCAGGTGCGGCAAGACGCCTCCCGGCGGGGCATCTGCTAGGGCTCGGTCTTCCTTTGCGTCCGGGTTCATTTTCGAGCTGTCCGCGGGCAGTTCGCCATCGCGTTGGCGATAGTCTCCGGGTCGAGAGTCAACCGGCGAGGGTGCCATGTAATCTTAGGAGAACCTCCCGGTGGCCGTCAAACCCACCACCAAAAGGTATTGTTGCCGCGGCGTACACCCCACTCGAAGTGGTTTGACTCGCCCTCTCCGGATAGATACGCTAAGGGAAGACGGACGACGCGGAGGTTTGAGCCAATGACCATTGAAATCCCATCAGAATACCAGCAGTTTGTGCGCGAGATGATCGGCAGCGGCACCTATCACACCGAAGCCGAGGTGGTTGGGGAAGCCCTGCAATTGTTGAAAGACCGCCAAGAGCGGCTGGAGCATCTCCGGCAGGATATTCAGCCCGCCCTGGAGCGCCTGGACCGCGGCGAGGGAATTGAACTCGACGATCAGTCCCTCGACCAGTTCTTCGAAGACATCAAGACTCGCGGCAGAAGACGTATTGAAGAGCGACGGGACGTGAAATGAGCCGCTGGCGCCTGGACCCGGCCGCACGTGGCAGGGGCGTGGGGCCCGCGTTTTCGGTCGGGAAACCTTCAGCCGCCCGCGGCCGGCTGGTATCCTAAATGGAGTTTCACGATCACGGGCGGGCGAGGTTCCTGCCGAGCCGGGCGGAAAACGCGAGTTTGGCGACCAGAAGTGCGGCTCGGCAGGAACCTCGTTTTCCCAGAATCGCACAACGTCATTTGGGTGGAGCGGCACTGGCCCATTTCCACCCACGCCCCCCGCTCCCTGCCGGACCCGACCCCATGATGAAACGCCTGGCCGCCGAAACCCGCCCCGCCGCGCCGGTCGGCAGTTGGAGAAGCGGGTTGTTCGCCGCCGTGATGCTCGTCTTTGTGGGCCTGTTTTGCCTGTGCTGGGTCACGCTGATCGCGGCCGACGTCTCGTATACGAACCGGGAGGCCATGCGCCAGGTGTTGGTTGCCCCGGAGATTCGCGCCGCCCTGTGGCTCTCGCTGTGGACCAGCGCGACGAGCGTCGTGATTGGACTCGTGTTTGCCATCCCGGCGGGCTACGCCCTGAGCCGGTATCGCTTCCCGGGGCGGGTCCTGGCCGATTCCATCGTGGACCTGCCGATCCTCTTGCCGCCGCTGATCGTGGGGCTGTCGCTCTTGGTCTTCTTTCAGACCGGCGTGGGGCGGTTCATCGAGTCGAGCGGGCTGAAGTTCGTCTTCCAGCGGCGCGGGATCGTGCTCTGCCAGTTCCTGGTTTCGGCGTCGTTCGGCATCCGGGCGATGAAGCTCACGTTCGACGGGATCGACGTCCGCCTGGAGCACGTGGCCATGACCCTCGGCTGCACCCGCTTCCGGGCCTTCTGGCGCGTGGCGTTGCCGCTGGCCCGGCGGGGGATCGTCGCCGGCGGGATCCTGATGTGGACCCGGGCCTTCGGCCTGTTCGGGCCGTTGATGGTGTTTGTGGGCACGGTGCGGATGCGGACCGAGGTGCTCCCCACGACGATCTACCTGGAGCAGTCGGTGGGGCGGATTGAAGTGGCCCTGGCCGTCGCCCTCCTGATGCTCGCCCTGGCCACCGTGGCCCTGGTCGCCGTTCGCCTGCTGGGACTGGGGGAGCGATGATCCGCATCGAAGGGCTTCATTTCTCCGTGGGGAGCTTCGCGATGGAGGACGTTTCCCTGCACGTCCGGCCCGGGGAATACTTCGTTCTTCTCGGCCCGAGCGGGTCGGGGAAGACGCTCTTGCTGGAGTGTCTCTGCGGCCTGAACCGGATCCGGCAAGGGCGGATCCTGATCGGCGGCCGCGACGTGACCCGCTTGGAGCCGCGGCACCGCGGCATCGGGTATTTGCCCCAGGACTACGCCTTGTTTCCGCACCTGACGGTGCGGCAGAACGTCGCCTTCGGACTGAGGCAGCAGGAGAGGGCTGCCGAGTCTCGCGATTCCGCGGAGACCGCGGACCGTCGCGTGGACGAGGTCATGGAGCTGGCGGGCGTGGCCCAACTGTCGGGCCGGCGGCCGCAGAGACTCTCCGGCGGCGAGAAGCAGCGCGTGGCGCTGGCCCGGGCCGCGGCCGTCCGGCCCAGCGTGATGCTCCTGGACGAGCCCGTCAGCGCCCTGGACGAGCAGACCCGCGACTCCCTCTGCCGCGAGCTCAAGGACCTCCACCTCCGCACGCGGGCCACCACGCTGCACGTCTGCCACAATTTCGCGGAGATGCTCGCGGTGGCCGATCGCGTGGCGGTGATCTACGGGGGCCGAATCCTGCAAGCCGGCACGCCGCAAGAGGTCCTCCAGCGGCCGAGGAACCTGCTGGTGGCCCGATTCGTGCAGGCCGGCAACCTCTTTTCCGCCCACGCGGAACCCGACGGCCCCTGGCTTCGTTTGGCGTGTCCGGGCGGGATCGCGCTTCGCGCCGTGCCGCCGTCCGGCCGGCCGCCGCGCGGCGACGTCGGTTTCATCGTCCGACCGGAGAACGTCCACGTCGTTAAGACCTGGGACGAGTCTCCGCCGGCCGCCATGCCGCCGGGAACGACGGTCCTGAAGGGGACCATCCGCGCGCTGGCCGACCACGGTCCCGTGGTCCGCGTGACGGTTGCCTGCGGGGCGGGAGCGGAGCTGACCGTTTCGCTGGGGCGAAAGGAGTTCAAGGCCGGGGGGTTCGCCGCCGGGGACCGGGTCCTCGCCGCCGTGGCCGCGGAAGACGTCCACGTGCTGGAAGACGAATGAGCCGCAGGGCCGCCCGGACGCCACGGGGCGCGGATCCTCCGAGTGCGTCACCGGTGCGAGTCAATGACGCCGGTCGTCTTCTCGCGGCTCGAGGATCAAGAAAAGCCATGCCACGCCCATGAGCCGCGTGATCAGACCCAAGAGAAACATCCACTGGTAGCAGTCGAGCACGAAGAGCCCGTCCCAGAAAACGAACCGCTCGCGGCGGAGGAAGTCGAAGGCTGCGCCGCCGAGGATCGTGCTGGCGGCGACGCACAACCCGCTTGCCGTGTAGTAGGCCGCGACGTACGCGGTGCGGTCCGCTCCCGGCGAGAGCTTCAGCATCAGGTTCGGCAGGCAGACGTTCAGCCCGGCGTAGGCGATCCAGGCGGCCCACGCCCCGACCAGCCACATCCATTGCTGCGGCGTGGCCAAGAGATAGAAGAAGAGCCCACTGGCCGCGATCGGCCATGAGGCGATCATCACCGGGCGGTTGCCGAAGCGGTCGGCCAGCCGCCCCAGCCACGGGCTGACGGCGAACTGCCCGACGCGCGTCCCGGTCCTCAACGCGAGGCTCGTGAAGAGGGTAATCCCCAGGATCTGCACGGGATACATCTCCTGCGGCGACTGCGTCACGCCGTTGAAGAAGGAGAACCAGCAGCCGAAGTACAGGAGCCGGCGGAACCTGCGGTCGGCAAAGGGGGCCAGGAGACGCGAAAACCCGATCGCCGCGGCGGCGGTCGCGCTACCCGCACGCGGATGCGGCACCCGGATCAGAAAGACCACCGAAGCCATCAGCGAGCACGCGCCGGCTGCGGCGGGAATGGCGTAACCGGCCCAAGGCGCGTCGGGATGTATCTGCCGCCACCCGTAGTTGAATGCCCCCGCGGCGAGCATCGCGGCGGCCTGTCCGGCCACCATCCAGCGCTCGCGGCGGCCCAAGAAGCGCCCCCGGGTCCGCACCGGCACCAGGTCCCCCAGCCACGACCAGAGGGCCACGGAGCCCAGGTATTCCAGCAGGTGATAGAGACACCAGAGCACGACGACCGCCCAAAGCGACTTCCAGGCTGAAGGAAGCAGGCCCGGGGCGGCCGCCACCGGCAGCAGCAACAAGACCAGGCCGCTCAGGAAGTAGCTGCCGGTCGAGAATCGCTTGCGGTCTCCGAACCACCGGATCAGGGCCGGCGTGCCCAGGCGCAAGAGCCCGGCCAGGTTGGGCGCGGCCTTAATCAGCGCTACTCCCAGGGCCATCCGCGGGGCGTTCAGCCCGAACACCAGGTAGATCACCAGCGTGCTGCTGGTCAGCCCGGTGGCGACGGCCCAAAGCACGGCGTGCCAATAGACCCGCCGCCGGGCCTCATGCCGCTGAAGTACGGTCAAACGAAAGGGTTCGTCGGCAGCCATGCCAACGAGGGTAGGCTACGACCCCGATATCGGCAATCCCCGGCGGCACGCTCTGGCAGGGCTTTCCGCCACCGCCCTCCCGCCGACTGTTGCCCAGCTTCGCCCTGAGCACGAAGGGCGTGGCCGGCAATCCTCGGCCGAAGTGACCAATCCTCGCCGCACAGGGAAGGTACGCGCAGCCGTAGGCTGGGGCGGAGCCCCAGCGCGGGACTTGGGAATCGGGGCCTTGACATGCGGCGGTTATGGGTGACCGCATCCGCCTCCTCGCAACCGCGCACCCGTGCTCCGGTCACTCTTTGTCAGGCGCCTTTAGGCCGGCAGCTCTCGCACGCAGTTCCCGGCAGAATGAAAGCCAATAGTCCGCATCATCCCTGAGGATCGCTCTATCATTAAACTCGTCCGCCAGTCCCGGCGAAGCACGTGCCCACGACTTCAGCGCCGCTGAGCACTTCTTGTCGTACCAATTCGGGCCAACAAGCGCTGCAGTCCCACTGAAGGGCCGGAAACAGTAGACGAGGCCCCAATACCGGTTGCTAAAGACGGCAACGGGGGCATGCGCGCACGGACGGCCCAGGTCTCGAGCGATGGACGCCTTGGGCGACTCACGCTGGTTCAACACCGTTCTCGAAACGGTCATCCCACACACACGATCTTCGACGAGATACCAGCAACTCATGCAGTTGTTGCAGGCCTCCAACGCGAACTGACGGTCCACAAGAACGAACCACAATAACGGGATAGTCACCACTAATACGGCGAGCAGCGCTACGCGGCGGGCAAAGCGGTGACGCAAGACAGCATTCCCCAGGAATCCAGACATCTCACTGGCTCCAAACTGGTTGTGTCTTCATTGCCGACTACCAGAGTGTGTCTGGCTATTCCAGCGGAAAGTTGCGCATGAACGATCCCCCAAGAGCGAGGCCGAAGGGGGTCGAGGGCGCGCTAGCCCCGGGGCGTGCCTGACCCGATGCGAACGCCCCAGAGGGTGTCTGTAGGCTTGTCCGCTGGCCGCCAGAAGGAGGAGTATAACGGAACTGGAAGATTTCGCTGAGCTCCTCGGCCACGTTCGTCATGTCTCGGAATTTGTCTATTGACGCGTCCCGGCTCCCGATCTGACCGGGGTCTCCAGCGAAGATCTTGTCCCGTTTGTCCAGCACGCCCTGCCAGAAAACCTCGTGGAGCAGAACGTTGGCGTAAGCCATGGTGGGATTCGGGTTGTTCTCTTGGGACGCTGCAAACCACATGTTGAACCCTGGGACGTGTACCTTGGACCTAGCCCCATTAGTTTCGGCGACGAACAAGGTTCCTGTCGCCAGGTTGGGCGGAATGAACTCTACGTAGTGCCTCCACTTCTTCACGCGGGTTGAACCTCCGGGCCTCACTGGCTGACCCCCAGGCCCCACGGGGTGCGGTGAGGGATGCCTAATCTCAACCTCAGTCATCCCAATCTCGGCAACCGGTCCGTAGCACTCAATGAGACGGAGATGCACCTGGATTCCATACTCAGTACTGGGGTTTTGCAAATTGTGAATTGACCTTGTGAAAACAGGGGGTTTGGGG
>CAYGZA010000148.1:3824-15471 GCA_964354135.1 uncultured Planctomycetaceae bacterium | reverse complement strand
ATTCAAGCCCGGCCCCCGCTCCTTAGCCCAAGAACCTTTCCGCAACAGAAACGAATTGGGCATCAAACTGACCCGCATCAAACGTTGCCGGTGGAATACGAGTTAGCGTTGTAATATTAGACGCTATCCGCAAAGTCTCACCTCTCCCTCTGGGAGAGGGGACCGATTTCTCACCCTTCTCGGATAGCCTCTTAGTGAACGGCGAGAGACAACACGGTCGGTGAGCGCTCTGGGCAAAGAAGCTTTCTCACCGGCCGGCGCCAGCCCCCGGGCGGATGGTCTGCGCGCCCGGGGGCGGCCTGACTTGATTATAGCGCAGGCCGCCTCCTGCTGGGAGACCAGAGCCATGCTATCCGGTCTTTCGCTTGGCAATCGCAAATTCCGCCGCGCGCGCAGGAAGGCGACGCGCATCCCCGGCAAGGCAGCCCGCAAAGGAGTCCCCGCCCGCCCGCTGGCCATCGAGCCGCTGGAGGACCGTACGCTGCTGACCAGCGGAATTGACTTGGCGAGCAGTACGTTCTTCGGAGGATCCGGCGACCAGCGGGGCACGGCGATTTCCATCGCCGGTGGGGCGATCTATCTGTCCGGCAATCTTCAACCTGAGGCTCAACAACCGAGTGACACGGCCTTGGTCTTGAAGTATGCAACATCGCCCGGCACCGCACCCGTCTGGTCGCGAGCTTTCGATTTCGGAACCAACTTCTTTGGTGTCACCGCGATGAACGAAGGGGTTTATGCCGGCGGATGGAATTATTCCCTCACGTCGGACCCCGTGGGCGGTAAGGAAGTGAAAACACTTCTGGCCAAGTTCGCCCAAGACGGCAGTTCCGGACCGGCCACGGGCGGAGCCACTTGGCTGGCTGGCAGCGGCCGGACCAACAGCCTTGGCGCGTTCTTCGCCTACAGCGGCGTGGAAATGTTTGGCTCGTTGGCCAGTGCCCAGGTCGGCGGGCAGCAATTCGTCTATGCGGCTGGTGGCGGCCAGCCGGCCAGCTATTTCGCCTACCTGGTCGCCAAGTACGATACCGCGGGCAATCGCCTGGCAGCAGCCACGGATTCCACCGTCGGCATCAGCTTCGACAAGTGGTTCTTCCCCGGCTACTCATTTGACAGCCGCGGGGTGGTGGTCCTGAACGACAATGTTTATGTAGCGGGTTTCGCGGCTGCCTCGGGCGACGCGGTGGCTCGTCCTACCATCATAAAGCACGACGCGAATCTGAATCTGCTCTGGCGGCAGCGAGACACAAGCGTAACGGGGTTTCTTAATGGAGTAACGGCCTTCGGTAACGCTGTCTACGTTGCTGGTAACACCTTCACCCCTGCGGTCGCTGGCAGCGAGGACTACCTCATCCAGAAGTACGACGAGGCAGGCAACCGGGTGTGGAGCACGACTTCCGGCGGCACGAACACCGATGTGCTCACGGGCGTCGTCGGGATCGGCAGTCGCCTGTTCGCTGTGGGATACACGCGGAGCGAAGGAGCCGGCGGGGCAGATGCGGTGCTCCTGGAGATCGATCCCGCCAGCGGCGTTATCCTGTCCCAAACCCTTTTCGGCGGAGCACAGGATGACCGGGCCAATGGCGTGGCCACGGATGGGACCGACCTATACGTCGTGGGCGAATCGCGCAGCTTCGCTACGCCAGAAGGCAACGCCGTCGCCCAAAACGACATCGTGATCTTGCGCTACAGCCTGGCGCCCCTGCCCAGCGTTTTGATGGTCACGAACACCAATGACAGCGGCCCAGGCTCGCTTCGGCAAGCCATCCTGGACGCCAACCGATTCTCCGGGCCGCAAACCATTGTCTTCAACATAGCAGCCGGTGATCCGAATTTCCTGGACGTGGATTCCCAGTTGCCCGACGGCGATCCAGACCCCGATGTTTTCGTCATCCGACCTTTATCTCCTTTGCCGGCGTTGAGCGATAGCAGCGGCGGCACGATGATCGACGGTCGCACGCAGAGTGCGTTCGGCGACGACACCAACCCTTTCGGCCCTGAGATCGTCTTGAACGGGAGCCTGGCGGGCAACGCCAACGGCTTGTTTATTACGTCCAGCAACAACCAAGTGTACGGCCTGAACATTCAGCGATTCTTCTACGGAATCCAGGGCTGGAACGCGGCGAGCGACACCGTCATCCAGGGTAACTACGTCGGCACAGACGCGACCGGGACGATGGCCTTGGGGAACACCGTCGGGATCCAATTCTCTGGCGATGGCTGTCAGCGCAACCTGATCGGCACCGAGGATGGCGATCCGGCCCTAAGGAACGTAATATCCGGAAACCTGTCGGTGGGGGTGTTTATCTGGTCGGCGGCCGCAACACTGGGGAACAATATAATCGCCGGACATTACATCGGCACCGACGCCACCGGAACGATGGCCTTGGGGAACACCGGCTTCGCCGGGATCTTCATCTGGGGCAACGAGACGCAGCGGAACCTGATCGGCAGCGAGGATCCTGACCCCACCGTAAGGGCCGCGCTAAGGAACGTGATCTCCGGAAACCCGCAGAATGGGGTGTCGCTGAATGGATTAGACTCAACGGAAAACACGATCGCCGGAGACTACATCGGGACGGACGCTACCGGGACCCTTCCCCTGGGCAACGGGTTTTTGTTCGGATTCGCGCGAAATGGGGTTAGGCTTAGTGGCTCCGGCGGATCGAACAAGGTTCTGGGCAACACGATTGCCGACACATATTTCGGCGCTGGAATCTTTCTCACCTCCAATAACAATAACAACCTGGTGGCCCGCAACTACATCGGCACCGATAGCACGGGTCAATTGGCGCTGGGCAACCACCAGCAAGGGATCACTATTTCCGGCTCCAGCACTGGAAACCAGATCGGCGGCTCACCCGACCTTGCCAACATCATTGCCTTCAATTTGCGGGCCGGCGTAGCCGTTACGGCCACCGCCACCGGCAACACCATCCGGGCGAACTCGATTTACAGCAACGGGCTTCTGGGAATCGACCTAAACAATGACGGTGTTACTGCGAACGACCTGCTTGACGTCGACCTCGGGCCGAACACTTTGCAGAACTTCCCGGTTATTGCGCTCGCCGAACCAGGCGCAATGACCCATGTCGTGGGAGCCTTCGATAGTGCCCTCGACTCCACCTTTACGATCGACTTCTACGTCAGCGACGTACCGGACCCGTCGGGCTATGGGGAAGGTCAGCGGTGGCTGGGCGCGATCACGGTCACTACGGATTCGTCGGGCCACGCGGACTTCGACCACGTCCTCTCGACGGCAACCACGTTGGGTCAGTTCCTTACCGCCACCGCCACCGCCACCGATCCGGGCGGGAACACCTCGGAGTTCTCGCTGGCGCGGGTCGTGAACACCCTGCCGATCGCCCGCGCCGGCGGGCCCTACGCGGGCACCGAGGGGACTAGCGTGCAGTTTGACGCGTCCGGCTCCAGCGATCCTGATGCCGACCCGCTCTGGTACCGCTGGGACTTCGACAGCGATGGCACTTGGGATACCGCTTGGTCGAGCAGTCCAACGGCAAGTCACACGTGGGCTGACGACTGGACCGGCAACGTTACCGTAGAAGTGACCGACCTCGACCTCAGCGCTATGGACATCGCAACGGTGACGGTCACCAACGTGGCACCGACGGCTGGCGTCACCGGGCCGTCCCAGAGCTTCCGCGACCTGGCTCTGGTGTTCACCCTTTCCGCCGCGGACCCAGGGCCCGTCGATCAAGCCGGTCAGTTCAAATATGAGATCGATTGGGACGGCAACGGCACCGTCGATGAAACGGTCACCGCCCTGACTGGCGCGGCGGTGACCCACACCCACACCTACGCCGCAGCCGGCGCGTACACCATTGGGGTGACGGCCACCGATAGGGACGGCGCCACCGGTGGCCTCTCCACCCATACGGTCGCGATCGACGTCATCGAGCCGGCTGATTTGGCCGGGGTCATCAGCTACCTGATCGAAACCGGCGGCACGGAAGTCGTGCTCAATGACGTCGCTCCGCAGAATATCAACGGTTTTATAGAACAGATCGCCGCACTGCCGGTCCGCCTGCCCGAAGACCCGGTGATCGAGATCACGATCAACCTTGACCACGGAACCTTCGGGCTGGGGCAGCCGGTGGACGTGCCGGCCGGCTACACGCTGGTGATCAACGGGGTGCACCAGGTGATCATCACCGGCTCCTCGCCTGCGTTGACCCTGCACTCGGGCACGCTGGTGGCTACCGGGGACGTGACGTTCACCAGCGACACCGACTCCCCGACCATCCTTGTTGAGGACGGCAGCCTGAAGCTTCGGGGCGTCAAAGTCCAGGAGACCACCGGCGGCAATCGCGCGGCTGTCGAACTCCTCGGGGGCGTGGCGGACCTCGGCACTGCCCCCGGCGACCCGGGCGGCAATACGATCGCAGTCAACGGCGACGGCGAGTTCCTGCGCAGTGTCGGCAGCGGCAACGTGACGGCCGTTGGAAACACCTTTCAGGCCGGCAATACCACCTTGACCTCAGACATCCGCGCCGATGCCCGCATGTTGGAGATCGTGGGATCGGCCGGCGCCGAGACGATTCGCTTCGAGCCCGGCGGGGCCGCAGGCGACGTGAGACTGAAGCTCAACGGGGTTTGGCTGGGCACGTTCCATCCCAGCGGCCAGTTCATCGCGCGCGGCCAGCAGGGCGATGATGACGTTCAGGTTGCCGGCAGCATCAGCCTGCCGGCTTGGCTGTACGGCGACGAGGGTAATGATCGCCTCAAAGGCGGGGCCGGCCACGACGTCCTCCTCGGCGGCGTCGGGGACGACCTGTTGGTCGGCGGCAGTGGGCGCAACCTGTTGATCGGCGGAGTCGGCGCCGACCGGATCGTGGGCAACGCCGACGATGATGTCCTGATCGCCGGCTATCTTGATTTCCCCGTCGCGGAGCGGGACGCGGCGATCGCCGCCATTATGGCCGAGTGGACCTCCCAGCGGGATTACGCCACGCGGGTCAAGAACCTCCGCGACGGGACGGGTAGCGTGAACCGACTCAACGGGAGCTTCTTCCTTCAGAAAGGCGAAACCGTCTACGACGATGGGGCCCGCGAGCTGCTTACCGGCAGCGCGGGCCTGGATTGGTTCCTCTTTAACGACACCGAGGACAAAGTTACCGACCTCAGCGACGCTGAATTTGCCGACGTGTTGGACTTCATCTTCGCCGGACCGTAAGCAGACGTCGGGGGGCAGTGATGGAAACCACAGAGCACAGAGGACGGCCCGTGAGCGCTCGCTGACGACGACACAACTCGCCGGCCGGAGGCCGATCATGGCGCCCCACAGCCGCCGCCCCCTTCCGCCGTCGAAGAGGTCGCGGCCGTCGAAATGCAAGAAGTGCAGGCCGTCGAAGTCCATGAGGTTTGGGAGACGGTCGCTACTAGAACTCCCGCCGCGGCCGCGATGAGCGCACCCCCGCCGGCGCGCCCGGTCGAGGTTTCGCCCGACATGACGGTTGAGGATTTCTTGATGGGCGTTTATGTCCCGAATCGAATGCAGCACAGATTACGCCCACTACCGTCGAACAATACAACATCGCTCTGCACCGCTGGGCGGCATGGCTGGGGCGGCGGCCGCGGTTGAGCGACTTCACCGACGAATCGGTCAACAGCTATCTCGTTGCCCATCTGTCGGCCGGGCGCAAGGCGTCCACGGTCAACTCCAAACGGCAAGCGCTCTTGACCCTCTGGATGGCCGCATGGCGCAAGAGGCTTGTCTCAGAGCAACCGCGCGACGTTCAGCGGTGCCGCGTGCTCCGCGCGGTGCCGACAGCTTTTTCGCTTGTCGGAGGAGGCAATTGCGGCCATCGCGGAAATCTGGGATCCTCGCCGCGAGCGGGTTTAGCTCTGGCCCTTTCGCAGGGAACGCCTTTGGACAACGTTTCGCAAGATTGTTGAGGCGAGTGGCATCCCCGCCCCGCGAGGGCACTGTCAGTTGTTTCATCGAATTCGACGGACCACGGTTTCTCTTTTCGCCGTCCACAGCCTGGAGCTGGCACAGAGGCAGGCTGGGCACGCGTCGGCACAAATGACGCGAACGCATTACATCGACCCGAGGATAAGCGGTCCCGGCCCAGCGGCAGACCTGCTCCCTCGCTTGAACGTGTCTCGGAAAACGCGGCTCATCGCCACACCTGCACCGGCGGGGCCTGGCGAGCATCCGCCGCTGGCCGCTCGCCCCGTGGCCGCGCCCCCGGTGGCCTCGCCCCGAGATTGTCGCGGCACGTCAGTACGGCGGCCGTGTTGCCCTGCCCTCTTCCCGTGGCCGGCAACGATGTCGCCTTATCGGAGGCCGCACCGTGAACCAACCCCCGCCGCTCCTCTGGCAACTCATCGTGGCCCGCGCCCAACTGCCGCTTCGCCGTCGCCCAGCGGTCGCCATGTTTGCCCTGGCTGGAAGGTGTCAGGAGTCGGCCGCCCCCGCGATCGTGGCTCCTGCGCGATGTGGCGCATTCCAAGTTCGGCAAGTTGCGGTGACACCGGAGCTTGGCGAGAATGCGCAGCACGTTTCCCCCGCCTGCGGTGGGGCGGGAGAATCCGTGAACCGCAAGAGGAAATTCGCGAGGGGCTACTTGACCTATGGGACAGGTCGCCTACAATGAATAGCAGGCACTGGAGAAAAAGGAGTCTCGACGATGCCGGTTTCCAAACAACTTCGCGACGCGATAGGAGCCCACGGCACGCTGTACCGGGTCGCAAAGGACTCGGGGGTGGACTACGCGATTATCCGCCGGTTCGCGGCCGGCGAGCGGCTCCCGAGCCTCGAAACGGTCGATCGGCTGTGCCACTTCTTCGGAATGCAGTTGACCCCGCCGACGCGGCGACCGGCCGCAGGCGCGAAACAAGCGAAAGGAGCCTGACCGATGGCCAGTATCCGAATAGGCCACTACACAATGGCGGTTCCTGATGGTGCCACCATAGTGGAGCGGAAGGGGCTCGAACCCTCGACCCCGGGCTTGCAAAGCCCGTGCTCTCCCAACTGAGCTACCGCCCCGATCCTGCCGCCTTCTGCACAACGCCGCCCAGAGGTTCTTGCGGCTCTGGGAAACCCGGGCAGTTCCGGGAACGCTTCGTAAGTGGTGTAATCGCTTACTTTTACAGTAGACCCCCGAGAACTGCAAGGGGTTCGCTTGCCTCTCCGCGCCCAGAAGCTTTACGCGGCCTAGTCGATAGACTACGCTATTATTTGCCCACCTTTGTACCTTTAACCGAGTTACCATCCCCTCTTCGGGAGTAGGTACATGATCTCCAGAATCCTACCACCTGCCTTGTATCAGTCCTTTCTGGCCGCCCTCGCAGTCGTGGGCATTGCCGTTTATGCCGGACGGGCGATTGCCTTCCAACAGCCCGGCGCGCCTGCACCGGCGGCTAAGCCGGCAGAGGCGAAACCGCCGGAGCCTAAGCCTGCTCAGGCAACACCGGCCGACGCAAGGCCAAAACCTGCTGAAGCGAAACCCCCAGAGGCCAAGCCCGCAGAGCCGAAACCGGCGGAGGCAAAACCCGCCGCGGCAAAACCACCGGAGCCCAAGCCAGCGGAAACCAAACCGCCGGAAGCCAAGCCAGCGGAGGCAAAGCCTGCCGAGCCGAAGCCCCCCGAGCCGAAGCCCCCCGAGCCGAAGCCCGCGGAGCCCAAGCCCGCGGAGACGAAACCCGCCGCGGCAAAACCACCGGAGCCCAAGCCAGCGGAAACCAAACCGCCGGAAGCCAAGCCAGCGGAGGCAAAGCGTGCCGAGCCAAAGCCCGCGGAAGCAAAGCCGGCTGAGAGCAAGCCGGCGGCCGCCAAGCCCGCGGAACCCAAGCCGGCGGAGATGAAGTTCGTCGATAGCCGTGGCCAGCCGGTGAGCATGGCGGTCTTGGCCCACCCCTCGCTTGCCGAGCGGCTCAAGTTGACCGACGAGCAGCGCGCCAAGATCGCGGCCTTGATCGCCGAGCGCAACGAGGCCTTGGCCAAGGCGGAAGAGAAGGATCGCGTCAAGACAACCGATGAGAGCGACCGGAAGCTGGCCGCCGTCCTGACCGACGCCCAGCGGGCCCAGTGGGCCAATAATCCGCCCGAGCCCCTGCTGCGGTTCGCCTACCGCTATCAGAAATGGGTGGACGTGCTGGAGGAGCTTGCCCGGCAGGCGGGTCTGTCGCTGGTGCTGGATAACCCGCCGCCGGGGACCTTCAACTACTCCGACCCCCGCGAGTTCACGCCCACCGAGGCCATCGACCTGGTCAACAGCGTTCTGCTGACCAAGGGATTCACCTTGGTCCACCGCGAGAAGATGCTCCTGGTTATCGACGTCTCGGAAGGGATCCCCGAGGGTTTGATCCCGCGGGTCACGTTGGACGAATTGGGGAAGCGCGGGAAATTCGAGATGGTCAGCGTGCTCTTTCCCTTGGAGCGGCGACCGCCCGCGACGGTGGAGGCTGAAATCAAGCCGCTTCTCGGGCCGCACGGCAAGACGGTTCCCCTGTCGGGTACGGGCCAACTCCTCGTCACGGATAGGGCGGGGATTATGGAGGCGATCAAGGTGGTGATCAATTCGCTTCCCGTCCAACCGCCGTCGCCGCCCGTGCCCAAGCCCAGCCCGCCGGAGAAGCCGGTATTGGAAGTTCACCCGGTCAAGGGAGCGGACCCGAAGACGGCCCTGGAAGTCCTCAAGACACTGTATCCTTCGGCGACCTTTGCACTGGACCTGAGGACCGAGCAGATCAATTGCCACGGCGGTCCGAGCGTGCAGGCCGGCGTCAAGACCGTCTTGGAGCAAATGAGGGCCGGCCTGCCGCCGGAGAAGCAGCCCCGCTTGGAGACCTACGCGATCGACGAGGACCGCAGCTCGCAACTGATGAAGAACCTGGATACCATCGTTCCCAATGCCAAACTGACGCTGGACCCGAGGGGCGGCAAGCTGGTCGCCTGGGCAGTTCCCTCGGAGCACGAGACGATCAAGACCCTGGTGGAGAAGCTCGGGGCGCCCACGACCGTGGAGCGAGTCCGGCAGTTCGATGTCTATCGCTTCACCAAGGCGGACCCGACCACCACGCTTGCCATGCTGCAAACGCTCTTCCCGCAGGCGAAGCTGGCGGTCGATACCACGTCGCGGAGCCTGGTGGCCATCGCCTCGGCGGCCGATCAGAAAGGGATCAAGGCGATTGTCGACCAGTTGCAGCCGGAAAAACCGGGGCCGGACACGCCGGAGCTGAAGTTCTATCCCGTGACGCAATTGCCAACGACGGACCTGGTGACCGCGCTTCAGAAAATGGCCCCGAATGCCCAGGTGACGGCCGACCCGGGCCACAAGCGGGTCATGGCCGTGGCCACCCCGGCCGACCACGAGCGGATCAAGGCGACCATCGAGCAGTTCGAGAAAGGCACTCCCACGCACGAGAAGAACAAGCTCGTCATCTACCCCGTCACCCCGGCGCAGCGCAAGCGATTCGAGGCCGTCCTTACGAAGCTGTCGGCGGAAATCCCGGGGATCCAGGTCCTTCCCGAGACGGAGCCGGGGGAGTTGGCGATCTGGACCAAGCCCGAGCAGCACAAAGTGATCGAGGAACTCCTCCAGCAGTTCAAGATCGAAACGCCCGCGGCGGAGAGATTCGTGCTGGTTGCCTACCCGATCACCGCTGCCGATCCGGCCAGCGTCATGGGTACGCTGAAGAAGCTCTATGCCGACGTGCAGGTGATTCTGGAAGAGAAGAACAACCGGCTGTTGGTCTGGGCCCATCCGGCGGATCAGGCGAAGATCAAGGCGTCGCTGGAGCAGATCCAGGCCCCCGGAGCGCCCGACCAGCAACAGCGATTCGAGGCATATCGCCCCCAGGGGGCCGATCCCGCGACGCTAGTCGCCAACCTCCAGCCCCTGGTCCCCAACGCCAAACTGACGTTGGAGGTGAAGTCGGGCAAGCTGGTGGTCTTGGGCACTTCGGCAGAGCATGAGAGAGTGCAGCAGGCCCTGGAAAAGCTCGGCCGCGGCACCGGCGTCGAGGGCACACCGCAGGTGGAAACCTATCGGCTCACGAAGGCCGATCCCACCTCGACCCTCTCGCTCCTGCAGACGCTCCTGCCGGACGCGAAACTCTCGATCGATTCGCAGACCAAGAGCCTGATCGCGCTGGCGGTGCCTGCCGATCAGCGGACGATCCGCACGGTCCTGGAGCAGTTGCAGCCGGAAGCGCCGCCGCCCGATGCCCCGCAAATGCGGTTCTATCCGCTCTCCCGGGTGCAGTCGTCGACCATTGTCGCAACGCTTCAAGGTCTGGCCCCGAAGGCGCAGATTACCCTCGAATCGGGAGGGAAACGGCTGACGGTGATCGCCTCGCCGTCGGACCACGCGATCATCAAGGCCGCGATCGACCAGGTGGAAAAGGTCGCCGTGCTGGACGAAAAGGGAAAGCTGGTCACCTACCCGGTCACCGCGGCCCAGAAGAAGCGGTTCCAGTCGGTGGTGACCGCGCTCACCGCGGAGCTGCCGGGCATCCAAGTGATCGCCGAGACGGAGCCGGGCGAGCTGGCCGTCTGGGCCAAGCCCTCGCAGCACACGGTGATTGCCGACATCCTCGAGCAGCTCAAGCGGGAGGTCCCGGCCGTGGAGAAGTACCGGGTCTTGGCCTTTTCGTTCAAGGCGGCAGACCCGACCAGCGTGCTCCAGGTCATGAAGACGCTCTTCCCCAACGCGCAGTTCGTGCTGGATGCGCGGTCGCGGCGGCTGATCGTCTGGACGCTTCCCGAAGAGGAGAAGGCCATCCAAGAGGCCCTGGAGAAGATCGACGCCGGCTCGCCGGGCGACACCCGCGACAAGTTCATGGTTTACCCGGTTCCGGACGCCGAACCTGCCACGGCGATCAAGATGATCCAGGAGGTGCTGCCGGACGTGAAGGCCGCCAGCGACTCGAAGGCGGGGACGCTCTTGGTTTGGGCCCGTCCGTCGGAGCACGCCGAGGTCGCCAAGATCCTGAAACAGATGCAGGCCGGACCGGACCCCGAGCACAAGCCGCAGTTGGTGGTTTATTCGATCCGCCGCGGCGACCCGACCGCGGTCTCCACGATCGTCAAGGCCCTGCTGCCCAAGGTCCAAGTGACGGTGGACGCGCTGACCGGCACCCTGGCGGCCACGGCGACGGCGCAGGAGCACGAAATGATCCGCTCCGTCGTCGCGCAAATGGCGAAGCAGGAGCCGGCCGAGACGGCCTACAAGCTGGTCGTCTACACGGCGGAGTGGGGCGGGGCCGAAGCGGTCGCCAATGCGATTCCGATCCTCAAGGTGATGTTCCCCAACGCCCATTTCGGGCCGGGCAGCGAGCCCGGCAGGCTGGCCGCCTGGGCCCGGCCGGCGGAACATCCCGCCATCAAGAACACGCTTGACGAGTTCAGCAAAAAGGAACCGTCCGAAACGGCGCCGCAGACGGTCGTTCTGGAGCTGGAGTCCGTCGGCCCGTCGGGTGCCGCGGCGCTCATCCCGATCCTCAAGACGATGTATCCTGATGCCCTCTTCAATGCCGCGCCGGAGCCGAACCGGCTGGTCGTCCGGGCCCGGCCCGCGGAGTTAGAGGAGATCCGAAGCGCGGCGGAGGTGCTGGCGCAGAAGGAGTCGCCGGAGAAGGCCAAGAAAGTTGTGGTGTACACGATGGAATCGGCCAGCGCGAC
>CAYGZA010000148.1:0-3724 GCA_964354135.1 uncultured Planctomycetaceae bacterium | reverse complement strand
ACCACGACGCGATCAAGAAGGCCGTCGCGGAGATGTCGCAGAAGGAGCCGGCCGCCTCGGCGCGGCGAATGGTGGTCTACACGCTCAAGCCGACGGGCTCGGCGGGGATCACCGGGGCGATGAGCATTCTGAGGACGATGTTTCCGGGGGCGGAGTTTGCGGCCGGCACGGAGCCGGACAAGATGGTGGCGTTTGCGAAGCCGGCGGACCATGCGGCGATCAAGGCGGCGGTCGAGGAGCTGGCCAAGGAGGAGCCGCCGGAGACGGCCCCGAAGATGGTGGTGTACACCCTGGAAGCGACGGGCACCGCCGGGATTACGGGCGCGCTGAGCGTGCTGCGGACCATGTTCCCCGAGGTGCAGTTCGCCGTCGGGACGGAGCCGAACCAAATGGTGGCCTTCGCCCGGCCGGCGGACCACGAGCGGATCAAGGCCGCGGTCGCGGAGTTGTCCAAGGAGGAACCGCCGGAGAAGGCCAAGAAAGTTGTGGTGTACACGATGGAATCGGCCAGCGCGACCGCAGCATCTTACAGCCTCTCGATCCTGCGGACGATGTTCCCCGACGCGCAGTTTTCCGCCGGGGCGGAGCCCGACAAAGTCGTCGTTTTGGCCCGGCCGAAGGACCACGACGCGATCAAGAAGGCCGTCGCGGAGATGTCGCAGAAGGAGCCGGCCGCGACCGCCAGGCGGATGGTCGTCTACACCCTGGAGACGACGGGCACGTCGGGGATCAGCGGCGTGCTTACGGTGCTGAGGACGATGTTTCCCCAGGCCGAGTTCGTCGCGGGGACGGAGCCGAACAAGCTGGTGGCCTTCGCCCGGCCGGCGGAGCACGAGCGGATCAAGGCCGCGGTCGAAGAGATCTCCAAGGAGGAGCCGCCGGAGAAGGCCGCCAAGATCGCGGTCTACACCATCAAGACGACCAGCCCCATGGCGAGGTACTACACCATCTCCATGCTCCGGGCGATGTTCCCCGATGCCCAGTTTTCCACCGGTGCGGAGCGGGACAAGCTGGTCGTGCTCGCCCGACCGGCCGATCAAGCGAAGATCAAGCAGGTCGTCGAGGAGTTGTCGAAGCGGGATCCGCCCGAGAAGGCCGCCAGGGCCGTGGTCTACGACGTGCCGTCGGTCGGGGCCTCGGCGGCGATCACGTTCCTGAGCAGCGTCTTCCACGACGCAGAGTTCTCCGCCGGCGCCGACCCCGACAGGCTCGTCGTCTGGGCCAAGCCGGAGGACCACGAGGTCATCAAGACGACGGTCGAGCAGATCGAGGCCGCGGGCGTTTCCGAGACGAAACGCGTCCTGGCGGTCTACCCGATGAGGAGCCACGATGCCCAGTCGCTGAGCAAACTCATCGACCCGGCCCTGCGCCGCAACGTCCAAATTGTGCTCGACCCCCAGCGGGACCGGCTCCTCGTCTGGGCCGAGCCCAAGCAGCAGGAGGCGATCCGCAAGACGATCGAGCAGTTCCAAAAGGAGACCGCCAAGGCCGGTGAGCCGACCGCCCAGGTCTACCGCTTCCAATGGGCGGACCCTCGGGCGGCGTATTCGGTGCTGGGCACCCTGGTTCCTTCGGCGGAAATCGCCCTCGACACGGGCGCCAACAGCCTCGTGGTCAGCGCCACGCCCGAGGACCATGCGAGGATCAAGGCCACGATCGACGAGATGGAAAAGCAGGGGAGCGGCGAAGGGGCCCCCAGGCTTCAGGTCCACCGCCTCAAGTCGGCCGATCCGACGAACCTCCTCACGGTGCTCCAGGGGCTATACCGGGCGCAGGCGGGCGTGCAGCTTTCACTGGATAGCAACAACGACGCCATCGTGGCCGTGGCCTCGCCGGCCCAGCACGACACGATCCGCAAGCTGATCGAGCAGTTGGAGAAGGGGGTCTCGGCCGACGCCGCCATGCGGCTGGAGACCTATCCGGTGGAGGAGGGGGCAAGTCCCCAGGCGATCATCCGCATGTTGACGGCGCTCTTGGAGCGGCAGGGCGGCAAGGCGGAGTTGACCTACGAGCCGCGGAGCAACCTGTTGGTCGCCATTGCCCGGCCCGATCAACACACCGCCATCCGCGAAACCCTCGAGCGGGTGAAGGGCGAGGAGCGGACCCTGGAGATCGTGCAGTTGGACGTGGTGGATCCCTCCACGGCCGAGACGGCGGTCGAGCGGCTCTTCGGCGACGGCGGCTACTGGAGGGCCGGCAGGTCGCCGACCGTCGACGTGGACTACACCTCGCAGCAACTGTTGATCCGCGCCACGAAGGAGCAGCACGCCAAGATTCGAGACCTGCTCGTGAAGATGGGCGAGACGAGCCTCGCCGTCGACCCCTCCGGCGATACGCGGCGCTCCCGCGTGATCACCTTCGAGGGCGACCTGAACGCGGCCCTGGAGGAGATCCAGCGGGTCTGGCCGAAACTGCGTGCCAACCCCATCCAAGTGGTGTCGCCGCCGGCGGAGATCCGCATCCAGGACTGGCGGACGCAGGAGAACAGGAAGTCGGCCAAGGAGCGATTGCGGCCGGCCCAGGGACCGCCGGCGGGCACAACCAAGGACGTTCCCAAGAACGAGGCCGGACCGTGGCGGCCGAGCCCGGCGAAAGATCGTCCGGCGGGTGCCGCCAAGACGGCCCCCGACGACTCCCAGTGGCGGCCCAGCCGCGCCAAGGACGAGCCGCCTGCGGCCGCCAAGCCGGTGATCATCATTCCGGGCGACGGCACCCTGACGATCACCTCCGAAGACCCAGCCGCCCTGAGCCAGTTGGAGGGGCTCCTCCGGATGCTCTCCCGGCAGAAAGGGGCCGTGGGGCGGAACTTCAACATCTTTATCCTCAAGAATGCCAAGGCCAGCGAGATTTCGAGCACCCTGCAGCGGCTTTTCCGCAGCATGACCATCCCCGGCCGGGGAACAAGCTCCGTGGTTCTCGTCCCAGACGACCGGCTCAACGCCATCGTGGCCTACGCCAACCGCACCGACCGGGCGACGATCGAGAACCTGCTCAAGATTCTCGACTCCGCCGAGGTCCCCGAATCGATGGCCGCCGACCGACTCCACTTGATCCCGATCAAGAACACCAGCGCCGTCCAAATGCAGGCCAAGCTCCAGGACCTCTTCCGCGGCCAGGTCGAGGCCCTCAGCGTCGAGGACGTGACGAACTCCGTGGTCGTCATGGCCGCGGAGCCGATGGTCGAAGAGATCAAGGCGGTCGTGGAGGTGCTCGACAAGGCCGCCGGCAGCGAGTCCTCCCGCGGGGTCAAGATCATCCCGCTGAAGAAGGCCAGCTCGGAGCGCGTGGAGAAGGCCCTGGACATTATTCTCCGCGACACGTCGCGCCGCCGCCGGGGCCGCTAGAGAATGACCTCGTGACGACGCTCCGCGTGGCCATGGTCCTTCGGCGAGTGGAGTGCCGGCCTGGACCGGCACGCCTGGTCGAAAGCCAACGCCGCCAAGGCGACCCATCCGGTCAAGCAGAAGCTGCCCAATCCTTGGGGACTCTACGACGTGTACGGCAACGTCGCCGAGTGGTGCAACGATTTCTACGCGGAGAAGTACCCGAGCGGCGGGCCGGTGAAGGACCCGCGCGGGCCGGACCGGGGCGACAAACGGGTGCTCCGCGGCGGAAGCTGGAACAGCGGCCCCGACGCCTGCCGATCCGCCGCGCGCAAGGGCGAGACCCCGGGCCTGGCCGACGTCTGCTTCGGCTACGAGGCCTACGGCTTCCGCTGCGTGCG
>CAYGZA010000147.1:0-15561 GCA_964354135.1 uncultured Planctomycetaceae bacterium | reverse complement strand
CTTGAGTAAGGGGGTTGGTCCGCCAATCTTTCCCCGCACTCTTCATCTTGTAGCCGGGGTTCGCTTGGGGGATTCCGAAAGGACCGTTCACTCGTCCAGCGTTGGGACGCCAGCCGGACTCGTAGTGAAAGATTCTGTCCAGACATGCGAATTGACGGGGGCCGAGTTTCTTGTACGCCCAGTCTCTGGCTGCCTGCGTCTTTGCTGGGTACGTCTTATGCGCGAACGATGGAGCGTGTGAACCTGCTGCCTGAACACTTGTGACTGAGAGACCTGAGATGAGGAGCATGGCGGCCAGCCGCACGTTGGCCTCTCCCGCGCGCGTGGCCACCCGGGGGTTGTCGTGGTTGCCCAGGACCCAGTTCGGCCAATGCCCGGCCGCCAGATGCCCTTCGTACTGTTCGATGGCGCGCCGGATCGCACCGGCATTCCACGGGGCCTTGACCAACTGGAAGTTGAAAGGGAAGTGCAGCCCGCGGCCCGCTTCCCCGTAGTAGGCCGGCAGCCGCGCGAGGGGAAGATACGCCTCGCCGATGAGCACCGCGCCGTAGTGGTCGGCCACCTGCCGCATCCGGGCGATCACCTCGTGTACTTCCGGCTGGTCGGCATTGTGGGCAAGCAACTGCTGCCGATAAGGGGCCTGTTCCGGTCGGTAATCCGGATTTGGCGGATTATCGCGAAAGGCACTATCCTTGATTAGCCGGGAAACCGAATCGATACGAAACCCGCTAGCACCACGAGCGAGCCAGAACCGCATCACCTCGAATATCGCTTCCTGCACTTGGCGACTGCGCCAGTTGAGATCGGGCTGCTCTTTGAGGTACGAGTGCAGATAGTACTGCCCGGTGTTCCCGTCGAACTCCCACGCACTCCCGCCGAAGACACTCAGCCAATTGTTCGGCGGCCCCCCTCCCGGCGCCGGGTCTCGCCATAGATACCAGTTGCGATACTTGCTATTGCGTGAGGATCCCGACTGCAAGAACCACGGGTGCCGGTCGGAGGTGTGGTTCGGCACCAGGTCCAAGAGGATCCTCAGCCCGAGCCGCCGGGCCTCGGCCACCAGCGCGTCGAAATCGGAGAGCGTGCCGAGGAGCGGATGGATATCGGTGTAGTCCGAGACGTCGTATCCGAAGTCGGCCATCGGCGAAGGGAAAACCGGCGACAGCCAGATCGCATCGCAGCCCAGCCACCGGCAGTACTCCAACCGGCCGGTGATCCCCGGCAGATCGCCGATCCCGTCGCCGTTGGAGTCCTGAAAAGAGAGGGGATAGATCTGATAGATGATCCCCCGCTGCCACCATGCCAGGTCTTTCGGACTCCTCATCCTACCCTTGTATCCGGCTGAAGCGTCTTGTCAATCCCAAGGTAGAGCGCGAGCGGGCGTGTGGTGCTACGTGCGCGGCCGCTCTACAATCTCGGAAGCGAGCTGGAACCACGTCGCAACGGCGAGAAAGGGGACTTGCAGGCCGATGGACTTTGACCTGGCAATCATGAACGCCCGCATCCTGGACGGGACCGGGAAGCCCGCCTGGTGGGGGCAGGTCGGCATCCGAGGGGAGACGATTGGGCACGTCGGCCCCGCCGGTCCGCTTGCCGCCCGACGGACGATCGACGCCGACGGGCTCGTCGTCTGCCCGGGCTTCTTCGACATGCACACGCACTCCGACTTGATGCTCTTGGCCGAGCCGCGGGCGAGCGCCAAGCTCATGCAGGGGTGTACGACGGAACTCATCGGCCAGGACGGCCTCTCCTATGCCCCGCTCACCGACGAGAGCCTGCCGTTCTTTCGCAACGGCTTGAAGGCCCTCAACGGCGACCCCGAGGGGCTGGAGTGGGATTGGCGGACGGTGGGGGAGTTCCTCGATCGTTTCGACCGGCGGACGGCGGTCAACGTGGCGATGCTCGCCCCGCACGGGAACCTCCGCGCGGCGGTCGTGGGGCTCCAAAATCGCCCGGCGACCGCGGCCGAGCTGGAGGAAATGAAACGGCTCTTGGACAATGCCTTTCGCGAGGGGGCCTTCGGTCTATCCACGGGCCTGACGTATCCGCCGTGCAGCTTCGCGGACACCCGCGAATTGACCGAGCTATGCCGCGTGGTGGCCCGATACGGCGGCTTCTTGGCGCCGCACCTGCGCAATTACGGCGGCAAGATGGAGGCGGCGGTCGAAGAGGTCGTCGAAGCGTGCTCGGCCGCCGGCTGCGGACTCCACCTGACGCATTTCCAGGCATCTTTCCCGCCCAACAAGGGCAAGGCGGAGTTCTACCTGGACCGGATCGCCCGGGCACGCCACACGGGTTTGGACGTGACGCTGGATGCGTATCCCTACCCGGCCGCCTCGACGTTCCTGGCCGGCTTGCTACCGGGTTGGGCCCATGAGGGGGGACCCGAGCGGCTCATCGAGCGCCTCCGCAATCCCGACACGCGGGAGAAGCTCCGCCACGAAATGGAAGTCAGCGGCTCCGACGGGCTGCACAAGCTGCCGGTCCAGTGGGAGACGATTGTGATCGGCGACGTGGGCGGGGGCGAGAAGGATGCCGAGTTGATCGGCCGCGACTTCGTGGAGATTGCCCGGCTGCGCGGCCGGCCGCCCTTTGACTGCTGCGCGGACCTGCTCGTGGAGCATCGTCTCGAGGTCTCCTGCGTCGTCCACTGCGGCTACGAGGAGAACGTGCAGCGGATCATGAAAGACCCCGGTCAGATGGCCTCCAGCGACGGGCTGTTGGTCGGCGCCCGGCCGCACCCTCGGGCATGGGGCACGTTTGCCCGGTTTCTTTCGCGTTACGTCCGCGAGCTGGGGCTCCTGACGCTTCAGGAGTGCGTCCGAAAAATGACGTCGCTACCGGCGCGGCGGCTGGGACTGGCGGACCGCGGGGCATTGGCCGTCGGCAAGATGGCCGATCTGGTGATCTTCGATCCCGACACGGTCCGCGACACCGCCACCTTCGAGAGCCCGAGGAGCCATCCCGAGGGGATTCCCTACGTGATCGTCAACGGAGTCGTGGTGAAAGACGACGGCGTGCAAACCGACGCGCTCCCCGGCCGGGCGTTGCGAAGGAGTGGCCCGGCGTCACGGGCGCGGTGAGACGCGCGGCACAAGTGCCGCGGCTAAACGGATCGTGCGCCGCCCCTCACTTTCCCGCGTTGTTGGCGATTTGCACGCTCCCCTTGCTGCGATTGGCGATTTGAGCCGGGCCGGAGAAAACGTTGTCGCTGATGACGGCCCGCTCGACGGCCTCGCCCAGCTCCACCTGCGGCTTGTTGGCGCGGAACTCGCAGCCGCGCACCAGCACTGTGCCGCTTTCGACCTGGAGGGCGTGGCGCCCCTCGCGTTTTGAGTCCCACTCGGTGAACGTGCAGTCGCTCAATCCGACCGTGCCGCGCCCCGCGATCTTGGCGATCTGCCGGCATGGCCCCCAGAACGCGCAGTTCACGAAGCGCACGCTCCCCGAGTGTGTCTTCGTCACCTCAATCATCGTCGGGTCCGGGCCGTGGAAGGAGACGAACTGCCCGTTGGTGATCAAGAGTCCGAACGGGGCGCTCTGCTCCACAACGACCGCCCGCAGGCAGTCGTCGGCCCCGAGGCCGAGGAAGTTGCCGTTGCACACTCCCGCCCGGCTGGCGATAAACTTGTATCCCACCTTGTAGCCGAAACAGAACGTGTTGAGGACGTACTGCCAATCGCTGCGGGCAAAAATGAATGCCTCGCCGTTGGCCATCTGCCATTGGAAGAGCTTCGGCTTCGTGCTCCACCAGGGATTGAAGTGGACGTTCTCGATCCGGCCGATGTCGTAGATGGCGTCGACCCAGACGCCGCGGCGGAGCGGCTGGCCGTGCACGTTGCGCACGAGGTGCCGCTCGTTGTGCGAGGCGTCGATGCCGCTATAGGGATTGAGCAGCTCCACGTCGAGCACCGCGGGGTTCTTGCCCCGCATGGCGATGGTCCAGGGGTAGGGCTTGGGCACGTCGTTTTCGTTTTGCTGCGGGTAATAGAGCACCACGCCTTGGAGCGTGCTATTGGTGCCCAGCGTGATGAAGGGCGGCCCGTCCTCGCTGCCGGCCCCTTCGGTCACGAGGAAAGTGGTGCCGTCGTCCGTCGGCTTGGGCAGCCCGCGGTCGCGGATGCCGTTGTGGGCCGGCACCGATCGCCAGATGCCCGCGAGGGCGACGGCCTGCGGGACGTTCAGGTGGCCGGCGAAGAAATACGCGCCCCGCGGTGCGAGGACCGTGCCCCCGCCCGCCTTCGCGGCGGCGTCGAGGGCCCGCTGGAACGCGGCCGTGTCGTCCGTTTGGCCGTCCCCTTTCGCGCCGAAATCCCGCACGTTGAGAGTACCGGAGCCACTTTGCCCGAACGCCGAAGCTCCCAGGAGGAGAACCAAGAGAACCAGGACGATAGTCAACCGCTGCATGGGCATATCTCCCTCTCAAATGGTGTCATACGATCTCATGGAACGCTCAAAGATTACACGGCGGATTGGCCGTACACGCCAAGACGTAGCGGGTCGAGTCGCCGGTGCCGACGACGCGGACCTCCAGCGGGGCCCCGCATCGCGGGCAGAAGTCCCGCTCTTGTCGAGGGCGGTCGAGTTCTGCTTCCCGCTGGCAGGCCGCGCACCAGCGCACGCCGGGAATCGCTTCCAGCCGTGCCTTGGGGATCGGCCTTGCGCAGGACGCGCAAAGGGGCTCACCCGGCCACGGCGTGGCCTCTTCCACCGCGTTGGCCACGGCCAGTCCCTGCTTGCCGCACTGGGGGCACGTCCATTGAGCGGCCGTGGCACGGAACACCTCGTACAGGATGTCCAAGTCGGGGTGGCCGCGCGGGCGGAGTTTGCCCGCCTTACGAAGCCACGCGGCGATCTCCTCCGGGCCGCAGACTTCCCGCCACAAGCAGCCGCGGCATCGCAGTTCCAGGTACCGTGTCGGCCGGCTCATCGTCTGGATCGCCCCCGGGGTCACGGACCGTGAACCAGAAGAAGCGCCTGCCGGGGCGCCAACGAAAGAGCCGGTTGACCGGCGGCCGTCGTCTGTGCCGGCTGGACGGCACCCGTGGCGGGGTCCATGACGTGCCACGCTCCCGCGGCATCGGTTGCCAGATGCCCTTGGTAAGCCTGCCGGCCGACGTTTACGAGCAAGAGGATTCGCCGCCCATCGCGGACGAAGCAGCCCGCGGCGATTTGCTCCGAGCGGGGCGACAGCCGGCAAGGCGGCTTGATTGCCTCGATCACGGCCGGCGCCGCGAGCTTCCCCGCGGGGCCGTCCGAAAGGACGCGGCCCCCTTTCTTCCGGAACTGTTCCACCACGGTCGCCGCCTTTGGGGGCAGCTCCACGTCCGCGGGAAGCACGAGCGTTCGGAATCGGCGGTCCTTGACTGCGAGTGTTCCTCCGTCGAGGACTCCGGCCGCGGCGAGCCACTCGTGATCCACGAGCGCAAAAGGGACCTGGCTTCTCTGGAGAGTTTGCCCCAAGTGATCGAAGGAGCGGACGATGCCCTGGGCCCGCGGCGATTGGGAGCCGAGCTGGAGCGGCTCGGCCACGGGGATGTACTCGGCCCAGAGGTCGTAGATCGGGTAGTAGAGCAGGACTTCGGCGTCGAGCCGGGCGGGCTTGAGGATTGCGTTGAGCCGGCCCACGTAGTCGCAGTAGGCCCGATACTCCTCGGCCGGCCGGTCGGCGATCCGGTAGTAGAGCGTGAACTCGGTCACGCCCCAGGCCGCCTGCCACGCGGCGGTGGCCTGCATTTCCGCGAGGTTGACCGGCCCGCGGCCCCCCATCTTCTCGGCAAAGTCGCTCACCTCGGTCATCACGCGGCGGCGGCCCGTCAGCATGGCGGCCGAGCCGGGCAGCCCCGCCGTCATCCAGCCGGAGTGGATCGCCGCTTCCGGGGCCGACGTGAGAACGTCCAGCCCGGGAATGTCCATCAGGCAGAGGGCCTTGAGGCCGTTGCCCTCAAGCGCGGGATGGTGCATCACGGCCTCTTCCCAAAGGCTGTGACCGGAGGAGGCGATGCCGTGCTGGGCACACCACCTCTGAAGGGCGCCGAAGTACCGATCGGCCACGAGATTGGCAATGAGGGCCCAGAACTGCCGCCGCACGTTGCGGTCGGCGGGCGAGTTTCCGCTGAAGAGGCTTCGCCGCTGCGGCAGCAGGTCCTCGCCGTACCTTTCCCGGTAGCGCTCGGCCAGGTCGTAGCCCCAGGGCACCGCCGGGAGCGGCCGCATGTTCGGATCGACCGGGTCGACCACGCGGACCGTCTTCCGCACGTTCTCCGGCAATTGGCCGAGGCTCACCGCGATCAAGGAGGGCTCGTCGGTGAAGGTCGCCTGGATCGTGTTGCCGAAATAGGGCCGCAGCCGCTCCCAATACGCCTCGTGGGTCTTGGCAAGGAAGGAGCGGACGGCCCGGTCGTCGATCAGATTGATGTACCGCCGGGCCGCATGGAAATTGTTGCTGGCGTGGGTGTGCTCGTAGGCCGGGCGGATCAGGAAGGGATCGGGCCGCGCGGGGTCGAAGGCCAACGCCGTCGCCTCGAACGCCGGGTTCTCCTTGAGCACCAACCCGCCCGCGGCGCCGCTGGGGTAGCCCTCCTCGTCGTAGAGCCAGACGACCATGCCGAGCTGCCGGCAGGCCTCGACTCCCGCCACGAGCGTTTTCCAGTGCTCTTCGGAGCGGAGATAGTCCTTGAACGCGACGTTGCAGACGATTCCGCCGAGGCCGCGGTCCTTGTAGTATTTCATGCCCGCCTTGGCAATCGCTTCAGGCTCCTTGCCGGCGACCATTTGCGCGACCCCGTCCAGGATCCTTCCGCGGGGATCGATCCCGTGGATGATCTGGAGCGGCCGGTCGGTCAAGGGCGGCTGCTTCCATGCCTCGAGCCAGGCAGCCGGGATTCCCCGGTTCTCACCCGCTGCGCGGGAACCGGTCTCGGCGTGGGAACGAGAGTCGAACGCCATGCCGCCGACCGCGGCAAGCGTCAGAATCAGGGTTGAGGTATAAAGCGGTTTCATAGCAGTCCTCACAGGAAGCGGCGTTCCTATGGTACCGGAGGTGATGGGAGGGTGCAATCGACCGGCCAAACTCGGCCCAAGAGAGGAAACGCCGCACAAGGAAAGGCGGCCTGGCGAGCGCGGCTCACTCGTCCCAATCGCCGGGACGCTGCCGCTCCATGAAGGAGAGGACGAGCGTGGTGACGCCGACCGCAAGGACCCCGGCGCCCCAGCCGATCACCTCGCTGGACGTCCCCATGAACCCGGCGCACATTTCGGCGACACGGATCGGCTCCTTCATCGCAGCCGAGCTGATTCCCCAGGTGAGCAGGCCCACGCCTGCACCGACGGCAAGCACCGCAAGAATCCTCGCCAGCAGTCGTCCCATGGGAATCCTCCTCGCCACCGCGTCCTGGGGCCGACGGCCCCGCCCGCGACGCCGAAGCCCCTCGGCCGGCTCTTGCGCAAGATAGCCCGACCGGCTTTTCGGCCGATCCACGGCCCCTGCGTCGTCGAGAATCAACGTGAACGGCCTTGAAATTATAGCCCTGCGCTAACCGCTTGAGAAACGGGAGCTTGCGGAATCCCGCTCCGGCGGAGACCGCCTGCCCGAGATCCCTCCCGGGCGTAGCGAGTCTGTCCCCTAGTCTCTATGCGCCGGGGGTTCGCGGTATGCCGGTTGTATGTTTTCTAACGAGGCTTTGGTTCCCGCCGGCGCGGGCATGGGGTAGAATCGGTCGCACGAGCGGGCAAACGACCTTTTCGGCAACGGCACGACGACAACCTCGTATCGGAGGAGGAGACTTCGCATGGCGAATCGATCGATGACCCGGCGGCAATTCGTGGGACAAGGCGCCGCGGCCACGGCCGCGGCCGGCGTGGCGGCGGGACTGGCGGCGGCAGAAGGGGCCGAGTCCGGGGCGGAAGCGAGGCCGAAGAAGAAGGCCGCGCCGGCGGGCGGCAAGACCCCCGCCATGAAAATTGGCTTCCACACCGACGCCTTCAATTCCACCTACTTCAGCTTCGAGAAGTGCCTCGACTGGGCAAAGCGCAACGGCATCCACTACATCGAGTGCGGGGTGATCGACGGGGTGAGCTGGGCCAACGGCTTGGGGTATTATCCCCATCTATCCCTGTACGAGGACCCGGTGCTCCTGCGGCGGACCATGGAGCGCTACGGCGTGCGGTTCTCCCAGGTCGATGCGGCCTATCCCCTTTCCGGCAAGGACGGGCCGATCCGCGGCGTGCCGTACGTCATGCACGCCATCCAATGGGCGGCCCAGACCGGCTGCGGCCGGGTCGACACCACCGACGGCCTGCACGCCCCGCCGGGACTCAAGGACGAAGAGGCCATGGACCTCATGAAACGCAGCTACGAGCAGATCATCGAGATCGCCGAGGCCCACCGGGTCATCGTCAACGTCGAGCCGCACGGCTACTTCACCACCAAGCCCGAGTTCATGGGGCGGATGCTGAAGTTCGTCGACAGCCCCTACCTGCGGATGAACATGGACACGGGCAACACGTTCATCGCCGGGCAAGACCCGGTGGCCTTCCTGGAGCGGTTCGTGGACCGCGTGAGCCACGTCCACGTCAAGGACGTCTCCGAGTCGCTGGCCGCGGCGACTCGGGGCCAGCAGACCGGCATTGCCGTAAGCCACTGCGCCCTGGGCGAGGGGGTCAACGCCGGAAACATCAAGAAGTGCCTGGCCCTCTTGCGGGATCACGGCTACGACGGCGTCTTGAGCATCGAGTGCGAGGGCCAGGGCGGGCCGATGATCGAACGCTCGCTCAAGTGGCTCCGGGAAACGCTGGCGGAGTTGAAGGTCCCGGTCGCGTAGGGGTGAGAGTCGAGGAGCGAGGGGTGTGGGGCGAGGGACGAGGAGCACGTGGCACGAGTGCCACGGCTAAAGGGGCTGCCGGCTGCCCGCTCTCTACCGCGGCCGGTTGTACTTGCGGATGGCGGCCTCGATGGCCCGGCCGACCTTGAGCGGATCGCGCCGGGCCGCGTCGTATTTTCCGCGGCGGAGGCTCACGCCGGGACAAACGTACGCCAGCACGATCAGGCCTCGCGTCCCCATCACGCGGAACAGCCGCTCGTAGTACGGCTCGATCGCCTCGTCGTCCACGTTGTAGTCGGAGACCATGAAAACGATCTCCTGCTCCGCCAGGGCGCGGCGAAGCCGGGCGGCCGTTTCCAGGTCGTCCAGCGTGGCGTTGTGGATCGCCCGGAGCCCCTCCGTCTTTAGAAAACTCTCGACGTGCTGGCTCGACTTGCCGCAGTAGTGGATCGCCCCGCCGCCGAACGCCTGGAGAATCCGGCTGTTGTAGGGCACCGCGAACTCGCGGTACAACTCGTCGCCGAAGATCACGCTGTCGTCGTCGGCGATCCAGACGCCGCCCAACCCCGACGGGATCTTCGCCCCCAGCGCGTAGCAGTCGTCGGCAAGGCCGCAGCCGGCGGCCTCCTTCTGGAGCTTGACCCAGTCGATAAGGGCCTGCGTGACCAGGTGCAACAGGTCGTGGACCTTCCCGGGATGGTCGTACATCCAATAGATCAGGTTGTCGTACCCGACAATTTGCAGGGCGGTCGTCAGCGGGCCTTGGCAGTCGGTGAAGCTCACGGGGAAATCGGTCTTGAGCCGCATCGCGCGGATCGTCGCGAGCACCCGGGGCATGAGGCCGTCTTTCTGAGGGTCCGGCCTGCAAAGGTCTTTCAATTGCCCGATGTCGCGGACGGGCGGCAGATCGACCGCCGGGTCCATCCCCTCCTGGAACTTGATCGGCACGCCGAACGCCGACGCCAACACTCCGGTCCCGTACCACGGCATGAGATACGGGATGTAGGCGTCGTCGTACTGGCGCAAGTGCCGCTCGATCTTCCCCGCCTGGAATTCGATCATGCGGCTCGGGTCGGGGCCGCAGTAATCCGGCGGGACGTTCTCCGAAAGCTCGCCGAAGAGCCAGTAGTTCACGTCGAAGACGATAAACGGCGCCGCCTCGTTCTCGAAGGCAAACGTGGCCCGGAGAGCCGCCTCGACGGCCAGGCTCTTTTCACGATACCGCGGCGAGACTTGCATGGCAGTCACAGGGCTGAAAACGGCAGCGCGCTCACTTCCGGGCCGAGGGGAAGAGACACTTCGCCGGGATGGACCACGTATCCGGCCGCGGCCTGCGGCCCGAAATCCTCGCGAAAACGGTTGACGCCGGCGGCCATCTCCGGGCGCGGCGTTGCGGAGAGCTTCACCTCGATCGGCACCAGCCGGCCGCCGCTCTGCACCACGATGTCCACCTCGGTGCCGGAGCTGGTGCGCCAGAAGTACACCTGCGGCTCTTCCCCGCGGTGTACGAGGGTCTTCACGATTTCCGATACAACCGCCGTCTCAAAGATGGCCCCGGCCATCGGGCCGCTGGCGGCGTGTTCCGGGTCCTTCAGTCCCACCAGGTAGCAAAGGGTGCCTACGTCCAAGAAGTACACCTTGGGCGACTTGACCAACCGTTTGCCGACGTTGGCAAAGTACGGCCGCACCAACATGACCTGGAACGTGGCCTCCAGCACGGAAAGCCACTTTTTGACGGTGTTGACCGCCACGCCCAGGTCGCGAGACACTTCCGTCACGTTGAGCAACTGCCCGCTACGGATCGCCATGGCACGAAGGAAGCTCTGGAAGAGCGTAAGATCGCCAATCTGGCGGAGCGAGCGGACGTCGCGCTCCAAGTACGTCTGCACGTACCCGGCGTGCCACAGGGAGAAATCCCGCGGCGGGCCGGCCACCAGCTCCGGGTAGCCGCCGCGCAAGAATGTTCTCCACAGTTCTGAATACGCCATCTCAACCGGGCGCGAGGTTTCAGCAGGGCGTTCCCACGCCAGCGGTGCCTGCGGCCTTCCCGTGGCCTCGCGGCAGGAGAGCGGGAGCAATCGCAACACGGCGGCCCGGCCGGCAAGCGATTCCGTCACGCGCTCCAGAACCATGAGGTTCTGCGACCCGCTCAGAAGGTACTGTCCCCGCCGATCCCGATTGGAGTCGATTTGCTCCTTGACGTAGGGGAGCAATTCCGGGGCATATTGGATCTCGTCAAAGATGACCGGCGCCGGATACGCCTTCAAGAACCCCCGCGGATCGGCCAGGGCAGCGGCACGCACATCCGGCAGGTCGAGCGACGCGTAGCGGTGGCTCTCCCCAAAAAGGTGCTTCAGGAGCGCCGTCTTTCCGGACTGCCGCGGGCCAACGAGCACCACGGCGGGGAACTCCCGCGTCACCCGTTGAAGAACCAGTTCCAACGTCCTCGGTATCCATTCGGCAGAGGGCATACAAGGCACAGCGGAGCCACGATAACCAGGACCCCCGAAGCCTCTGTGCGGCGAAGGCCATGAGCGTACATGCAATTATGCATTCCCAATGCATCTTTGCAAGCTGATTCCTCATGCAGAGGGGTGGCTTTGGTGCCGCCGCCTCAGCGAGATACCACTGGTTGGGGGGTGATAAGTGATTTCACGTCCCGGCGCGGGAGGTCCCATGCCTTGCGGACGGCCGATTCCACCAGCCCAAGCACCGCCCGGTAGTCGGGGTCCTCGGCGCCCTTGTAGACCTGCTGCCCGCACCGACCGCGACCGGAGGCCTTCTTGGCCAACGGGGCCGTCAAGAACAAGCTCTCCTGCGGCTTGCGGAGGTTGACCCAATCGAGCCGGGTCACGTCGCCCGGTGGATGGCAGCCGGCGCACCGCTTGGCATGGACCGCACCGATCTTCTGCACCAGCTCACTGTCGCTGGGCATGTCGTAGGGCATCTTGGCCAGCCGCTTGTTGATGAAGCCGTCGTGGTACGGGCCGTTGGCGTCGATCCAGGTCACCAGCCGCAGCCACTCCTCCTCGGACAGGTCGGCCCGCTTGCTGCACGCGCCGCTTCGCAGCACCTCCACGAGCCTGCTCTTGTGGGAGCCGAACTCCAGCGGCATGGTGATCCGGGAATCTTCGCCGACGTTGGACTGGGCGATGAGCTTGTTGGCGAGGATGGTGTCGTACGAGCGGTTATAGCGGGTCGTCAGCCCGCCGGAGAAATCCAGTCCGCCGGCCGGCTTCAGTCCGCCGTGGCAGGCGGTGCAGTGCTTGTCGAAGACCGGCTGCACGTCGCGGAGGAAGCTGATGGGGCGGTCACCCCAAGGGGGCGGCACGGGGACCGAGGGTTCCCGGCCCAGGGCGATGCCGGTCGCCGCGGCGGCCCCCGCTTCTTCCCGCGTCTCGTGGCACCCTACGCAGGCGCGGGCCTCGCCCGGCTGGAAGCTGATGAACGAGCGCATGCGCCTGAGCTCCATGTGGTTCCCGTCGAGCAACTGGAAGTAGAGGGGCGTATCGACCGGGACGCGGAAGTGGGCGCTCCCGTCGGCCTCGACCGGGACCTCGCCGAGCACGCGGACGGGGTTCCAGTTGATCATCACCGATTTGACGTCCGGCTCATAGCGCTGGCCGCCGTAGGTGTTGCAATAGGGCCAGGCGATCCCTTCGCCGATGCGGATGTACTTGACCCGCTTGGGGTCGATCCCGGGGGCCCCCTTGGCCGCGTTTTGCACCGACAAGGTGGCGTACGGCGCGCTCGGGTCGGTCGCGTCGGGGATGACCGGCGGCCGCGGGCGAGGCCGCAGGGGGATCGGCGCGAACGACGAGATGGTCGGGTCGCGGTAGACGAGCTCCTTGGTGCCGTACACGTCGATCAAATAGATCGCGTAGCCGGCAGGGTCGATTTCCTGGGCCACCCCGTAGCCGTGCCCGAAGGCCCCGTAGGAAACGAGGAACGTGGTTTCCGAGACCGGCCAGGGGTTGATGTAGTAGCCGCTGGTGCCCATGACGCCGCCTTGGGGCACGGCACGGCCCGTCATCCCGCCCTCGGGCGGCAGCACGCCCGGTGTGACGATCCGGATGCCCTTGGGGCTGTTCATGCCGTCGCGGGGGTTGATGAGGATCACGGGTCCGGCCGGGAGCGTGTGGTGGCCCGCGGCCACGCCCACGAACCGGGTGCTCCCCGGCAACGAGCGGCAGTCTTCCACCGCCCAGGGGTCGTTGAAGTGCTGCTTAAACAGGGCGTCGGCCCCGGTGCCGTCGGGCCGGATGGTCCAGAGCGACTGGATATTGGCCCAGCTCCGTTCCTGGTACTCCCAGCGGGTGTAGCCGACGGTACCGTCGTCCAGGGTGTGGGGCAGGTAGTCGCCGTCCTTGGTGACGCTCATGCGGCGGATGTTCGTGCCGTCGGGCCGCATGACGTAGAGATTCGTCGAGGTCTCGTCCTTGTCGTACTCGTTGCACTGGAGCGAGTAGCCGCAGCGCTCGGAGACGAAGACGACGTCGCCGTTGGGGAGATACGTCGGGTCGAGGTCGCTCCATTGGCCGCGGGTAAGCTGCCGCAGGTTTCGGCCGTCGGCGCCGATCTCGAAGATGTGCGTCGGCTCTTCGCTGCGGCGGAGCTCGAAGCTCGTGCGGCGGTCGAGCCAGCCCGGCGGCGGCTCGTTGCTCTTCGCCTTGGCATAGCCGAAGACCACGCGGTCGCCGTCCCACCAGAGATCCATGCCGTGGACGTGGCCGGGGCCGAGGGCGCCGTTGATCAGGTTGCGGACCTTGCCTTCTGCATCCGGCCCGGCCATCGTGAGGACGCAGACGTCGCCGCCGGGACGCGAGACCCAGGGCATGTGGTTCAGGCAGACGTCGGGGTACGTCTCCTGCGTGAACCGCTTGACGAACAGGAGTTCCTTGAACTGGAGCTTCGGGTTGGCAAACGCGACTCGCCGGGCCAGCCACCGGGCCTCGCGGTAGAGGGCCGTGCGGGCGGCCGGATCGGGGCCCTCGGCCCTTTCCTTGGCATTGAGGGCCGCGATGCGGGTGCGCTGCGCCGCGGCCGGTTCCGGCAAGGCGATACCATGCTCGGCGGCCAGGCGCGCGGCCCGCTGGAGTGTCTCCTCCACCGGGGCGACGAAGAACGCCCGGCCGTCGCGGAACTCACCGTTGCCCTGCCGGGCGGTCACGATCAACGCGGCGGCGCCTTCATGCGCGACCTGGAACTCCAACGGCAACGAGCCGGCAGCTTGCACGGTCTTCTGAAACACGACCTGCCGCTCGGGCCGCAGCGGGGTGAAGACGACCGTTTCGGCCATGATCTCGACGGGCGCGTCGAGCGGCTTCTCCGTGCGCAGCTCCAGCGTCAGCCGGTTCTTGCCGTAACCGAGGTTGAGCTTTTCCGGCCAGACGAGCTGCCATGAAGGGCTGCCCACCAACGGCGTCGGCTGGCTGTGGAACGGGGTGATTGCCTGCGGGAAAGAGGCCGGCTCGCTGCCCAAAGGCAAGGCCACCTCCACGCTCGTCGTTCCGCCCTGGCGGAGAATCTGCGCCCGGCCAGCCGGCGCCGGCTTGCCGTTGACGGTTACTACGGCCGCGGCTCCCGTGCCGGAGAGCCCGATCCTCACGCGCCCCAACGCCGCCAGATCGCCGCCCTTGGACCACGGGCTGCGGCTGCTCTGGTCCGCCGGGCGCCTGAGGGCGAGGTTCCTTTCTTGCTTCGTGTCGCCCGGGGCGTAAACCTCCACTTCATCGAGGTGCAAGAAGATCGGCGCCGCGCTGGGCAACTGGATGCGGACGAACCGGGCCGCGACCTCGCTCGTGCCCGCAGGCGGCTGGGACTCGAGGTCCACCACCAACGGCTTGCCGCTGGTTGCGCCGCCGAAGGGCCTGCCCCGGTTGTCGTAGCACTTGGTCCAGGTCTTGCCGTCGTCGGACGTGAGGACCACGAGGATGTCGGCGTTGTGGAGGCCGGGGGGATAATCGAGGCGGTTGTAGACGACGATCTTCCCGATCGGCTGCCGCTTGCCGAGGTCGACTTGCCACCAGGGATTCGGCTCATAGTTCGTGTGGAAGGCGTAGCGGCCGTTCTTGAAGCCGTCGACGGCGCCCGCGGCGTCGGCAGCCGTCGATGGGGGCTGAAAGCACCACTCGGCGGCGGCCGGGAACGAAGCGCCGAGGTACACCGTCGCGCCGTCGTAGCAGAGCCGGATCGCCGGCTGCACCGGTTGGTCGGGCGGTCCCGGCGGAACCCGGGCGGCCTGCCGCCAACAAGGATCATCGAGGCGGCCGTCCAGCTTCGGCGCGGGGAGCTTGGGGACGGACAGGGCCCCTGCGACGCCCTTGGGGTCCGTCGCGCTGGCGCCGGGCCACTGGAGTTCCGTTTGCGGAAAGCGGACCAGCCCCGGCTGCCGGATCTGCATCATGCGGGACTCGTCCTGCTGTGCCCAGTCGGCCTCGACCCGCTCTCCGAACGAGTCGGCTGCGGCCGGAACGACGGCAAGGGTGCAGAGCGTGACACCCAAGGCTATTGCCGGCCCGAGCGATGTGACTTGACGGCAAAACCCTTTCTTCCCTGGCGAGGTACGGTTCATCGGCTTGCGGCTCCTAGACAGTGGTTCTTCCCCCTCGCAGTGTAGAAGCGAGCCGCTGCTTCCGCAAGTCTTTTCGAGAGGCCAATCCCTGGCCCCTCGGCTTTCAGCGATCAGCTATCAGCGGCCAAGTGTCAGTAATTCAAGGTCGGCCCTATACTGCCAGAA
>CAYGZA010000146.1:0-15622 GCA_964354135.1 uncultured Planctomycetaceae bacterium | reverse complement strand
CGAGTCGCTCCTGCCGGAGGTCTTGGGGACCGATGGCCTGGGGATCGGCGCCAAGGAGAACCGGGTGCTCTATCCGGCCGTGGAGCGCCGGCCGCTCCTCGGGGCCGTCAAGGACCTGCTCAGCCAGTCGAAGCGGCCGGCACTAAGGATCGTCGGCGAAGTGCTCGACCGGCCCGGAAGGACCAACGTCTACTTCCTCTTCGTCGGTTCTGAGCCGCTCGATCTGGTCGTCCGGTCCCGCCGGGCCGACGAGCTGACGATCAAGCCGCGGGCGGACCGCGCCGGGCATTGGCGGCTCTTGGCGGCCTGGTGGCGCCAGTACAACGCCGAGTCGGGGCTCTTGGAGAAGAAGCCCGACTACCCGCCGCTGGTGGAAAACTACCTCCGCGCCATGCTCGGCCGGCGGCTCAACCTCATCGAGGAGGTCAAACGCCAGGCCCCGTCTTGGCACGACAAGTTGGCAAGCGAGCTGGGACTGGCCGCGGGGACCGAATCGCTGCGGATTGCCCTCCAGCGAGAACGTTTTCTCGGGCCGCCGCAGTCGAGTGGACCGGCCGATCAACCGCTTCCCGAGCCGGTCGCCACGTCGGAACTTGAGATCCCCGAGCCGGCCGCCGACGTGCCGATCGAGCCCATCGCCCGGCGGGTCCCGGCCGAATGGCTCTACGTCCGTTTCGGCAGCTTCGCCAACTTCCTCTGGTTCCAGGACACGCTGGCCCGCTGGAACGGCGATTTCCAGAACCTGATCGCCACCCGCGGGCTGGACACCGGCACCCGGCAGCGGTTTGAGACGCAACTGGCGGTCGAAACCACGGCCCTCGCGCGGCTCCTGGGCGACACGCTGATCGCCGACGTGGCGATCGTCGGGACCGACCTCTTCCTCAAAGAAGGCGGCGCCTATGGGCTTCTGTTTCAGGCCAAGAGCAGCTTGCTCCTGGGGGCCGATTTCAAGCGGCAACGGCAGGAGCGGGTCAAGAGCATCAAGGGCGTTACCGAGCAGACGGTCGAGATCGCCGGGCAGAAGGTCTCGTTCTTGTCCTCGCCCGACGGCAGCGTGCGGTCCTACTACGCCGTCGACGGCGACTACCACTTCGTGACCACGTCCAAGGCCCTGGTGAAGCGTTTTCTGGAAACCCGCTCGGGCAAGGGGAGCCTGGGGGCGTCCAAGGAGTTCCGCCACGCCCGGACGGTCATGCCGCTTGCGCGGAAGGACACGGTGTTCGCGTACCTCTCGGGCGAGTTCTTCAAGAATCTCACCTCGCCGGCGTATCGCGTGGAGATGGTTCGCCGCGTCGAGGCCCTGGCGGATATCGAGCTGGTCGAGATGGCCCTGTTGGCTTCGGCAACCGAGGGCAAGCCGGGCGACACGATCGAACAGCTCGTCGCGGGCGGCTTCCTGCCGCCGGGATTCGGCCCGCGGGCCGACGGGAGCCGCACCGTGCTCGAAAAGGGCGAGGTCCGCGACTCCCTCCGCGGCGAGCGAGGGGCCTTCATCCCGATCCCCGACGTTGAGGTCACGCGCGCTAGCCGCGGGGAGCTTGAGTCCTTCCAGCAGTTCGGCGAGTTCTACCGCGCGAACTGGGAGCGGCTCGACCCGGTGTTGGCGGGCATCCGCCGCGAGCCGCGAGCCGAAAACCGGGAGCGGGTCGTCCTGGACGTGCGGATGACGCCGTTTTCCCGGAAGCACTTCGAGATGGCGTCCAAGATCGTCGGCTTGCCCGAGCCGAACCGCTTGGCCCCCGTGTCCGGCGATTCGGTGGCCTTTGAGGTCGTTCTGACCCGGCAGCGGCTTTTCGGCGGGCTGCAATTCGTCGGGCCGGCAGTGGAGGTGATCGAGGGGAAGATGCTCCCGCTCGGCCGGCTGCGGGACCTCGTCGTCGGCTACCTCGGCACCGACGGCGACCTGGGGTGGCTGGGACTTCTCTTGCCGCAGCGGAGAATCGGCCTGCCCGACGCGGTCGTGCCGCCGAAGGAGGAACCCAGAATCTGGAGCAAAGATTTCGACAGCTTCCGGGTCTTTTCGTTCCATCGCGACGTGCTGGAACAGGTGATTCCCCAATTGCACTATGAGAAGGCGGAGCGGCCGGCACAGTTCCGTCTCCGGGCGGTCGATTTGTCCAACGCCCGGATCACGCCCTTCTTGAACTCCTGGGGCTACTCGCGGACGCGGCAGACGAGCGTCGGCAACGTGAGGCTAATGCACCAGGTGGCCGAGCAGCTCCACATGCCAGGCGAGCAGGCGAAGGCCGCCGCCGAATTGCTCCTGGACGCGCGGCTGATCTGCCCGCTCGGCGGCGAGTACGTTTATCGCCAGACGCCCGCCGGCGTGGGATATTGGACCTCGACGGCGATGACGAAAAAGGGGTCGGGAGTCGCTTCTACCCCGGCCCCACAGCCGGATGACTCACCCTCCGGAAAAACGACTCGTGACGCCGTTTTCCAGGCCCCGCCGCTCGACTGGCTCCGCGGGCTGGAGATGGACGCAACCGTCCAACCGGGCACGCTCTCCATTCACGCCGAGATCGACATGCAACTCCCGGCGAACAAAACGCCGAAGAAGGAGGCGAAGTAACAGTCGGCCGCTTACCCCACAGCGGGGCGCCACGCGGCTGTGCTATTGCACTGCGGGCGGCGGGACGGGCTCGCCGGCGCGTTGGGCCCGCTGCTCGGCCTCGCCGTAGGTGCCGTAGAAGGGGGCATTGCCGTCCAGCCAGATGTAGAGCCGCTGGCGGTCTTCGTCAGGAAGCTGGACTTGGCCGGCGTGGTTGGAGTCGTCGAGGATCCTGGTGAGCGGACTCTCGTCGGCGCCCATGCGCCCGGGCTGAGTGACCGTGTCGCCGATCGAGCGGCCCAGCCACGAGTACCACCGGACGTGCGGCTCCAGGCTCTTATACGACCGGGTGTATGGGCCGGCAGGCTCACCGGTCAGCACGAGCTTGCTCTTGTCCGGACCTGAGGAGTCGTCGTGGCAGCGGGTACAGTGCCGATCCAGCACGGGCTGGACCAGCCGCGGGTAGCTGAACGGCCGGGTGCCGTCCGGCCCCGGCTCGATCACCGACGCGGGCCGCCGCGACGCCAGCGTTTGTCGCGGGCCCGGTGACACATTCGGCGGCTCGTGGCAGCCGACGCACCCGCGGCGCTCCCCGGGCTGGAGATACGTGACGCTCCGCATCCCGGCGACCGCCCGCCCCGACTGGTCGACCGCCTGGAAGTAGAGCGGCTTCCGCGCCGGGGCCCGGAAGCGGGCGGAGCCGTCGGCCTCCACCGGCACCGTTCCCAGGAGCATTCGCGCCCCCGCCTGGCGGGCATAGCCGATGAGCGGCTGGTCCGCCGTGTGCGTCGTCTTGGGCAGCACCTGGTAGACCCGGAGCGTGCGGATCGGCCGCGAGGACGGCAAGGGCATCAGGCTCCAATAGACGTTCGCAAGCAGGAACTCCCCCTCGTCGCCCAGGGCGGGGTCGAGCGTGCTGGGGATAACCGGCGGGGCCCCGCGCGGCGCCAGCGGCATCGGGTCCGTCGCGCAGATCCCAGGCTCGCGGTAGAGCAGCTCCAGGTTGCCGAAGCGGTCGAAATAGTAAATGCCGGTCTCGGTATCCCGGGTCACCTTGGAGCCCCAGCCGGGTAAAGGATCGAAGCTGAAGGCCACGAGGTAGAAATCCTCCGAGAGCGGCCACGGGCTGGTGTAGTAGCTCTTGGGCCAATCCGGGGCCTCGGGATAACAGACCTCCGGCGTGAGGACCTCCAGGGGCTCCAGCGTGTCCTCGCCGGTTTGCGGATCGAGCCGCGTGCGCAGCGGGTCCAGCAGCACGAGCGACCCGCCCACGTCGGCATGATGGGCCCCGGCCACGAACAGGATCTTGTGCGAGCCCGGAATTGCCCGGGGCTGGAAGCACGCGCTGATCCTCTTGGTGTAGTTGCCGAAGAGGATGCGGGGATTGGTGCCGTCGGGATTGGTGACCCAGAGGCCGTGGAAGTGGGCGGCCGAGCGATCGACGTAGTCCCAGCGGGAATAGACGATCCGGCCGTCGTCCAGGACCGAAGGATGCCACTCGTTCGTCTCGTGGAAGGAGAGCGTCCGCACGTTCTCGCCCGAGGCGTCCATGCGGTGGAGCGTGTAGGTGGGGACCGGCTCGTAATCTCCGCCGCAGCGGCAGAAGCCCCCGCGCCGCGTCGAAAGGAAGGCGAGACGGCCGTCGGGGAGCGGGCAGGGGTTGAAGTCGTCGTCCGCCCCCGTGGTGAGCTGGCGCACGTTCCGGCCGTCGGCGTCCACGGCGAAGAGGTGGAAGCTGGCCCGGCCCGGCGAGTAGTAGTTCAGCTCCTCCGGAACGGAAGAAGCCGGCTTCAGCCGCAACCAGTGCCCGCCGGGCCCCTGCTTGCGGTCCGCCGAACGGACCTCGGCAAACGCGAAGTACACGGTCTTCCCGTCGTACGCGACGGCCGGCGTGGTGCAGCTTCCCGGCGAAAGGCGGCCTGCCGTAAGATCGCGGGTCTTGAGCGACCGGCCGGGCTCTTCGAGCACATGAACGCCGCCGCCCGCCAGGCCCGCGTAGTTGTAGTAATAGCCGACGTATTCGTGGAGCATCTGAAAGATGAAGCGGTGCCGCTTCACAAACACGATCGGTTTGGCGGCGACCAGCGGATTGGCCAGGGCCAAGCTCCGCGTGACGGAGCGGATCTCGCGATAGAGGGCCAACCGCGCTGGCTCGTCGAGCGATTCCACGCGATCGGCCTTCTGGCCCAGCATCCGCAGCGCCGCGGCCTCTTCCCGATGGGGCGGCATGGCGCCGCTTGCATCGCGGTGCGGCTCGGCCGACATGCCCACGCTTCGCGAGGGCATGCCACCCGACCTTGCCAGCTCCTGTAGCAGGCGCTGCCCACGGGCCAGGGCGTCGCGGATGGCGGCCGGGTCGTGCGGCTTGCGGCCGCGGCGATGCTCCTGGGCCGTCCAGTCGGCCTCGACCGCGGCCCGAAGCGCGGGCTCCTCGGCGGCCTTTGCCTGGGAGGCTAGAGGTCCCGCCGGGAGCGCAAGGACGAGCAGAACTCCCCACGAGCACATCCGGCCGATCGCGTCACTTGGTAGGTGGGGCCCACATCTGTTCAAGCTCTTTGAGCTCCTCGACGAGCTTCTGGCGGGCTGGGGCGTCCGACTCGAGCTCAATCCGCCTCTTCTGCCACCCCTTGACCTTGTTCCCGATGTCTTGCCAGTTCTTGGCGTCGAGAAGTGTTCTGGTATCGGACGACCCCACCATCTTGCCCATCTTTACGGCGTCCTCTAAGTACTTCTTCTCCTCGATATGCCCTCGGCACAACCGAGTGGCCTCATCGTACCAGTTGACCGCTCGTACATCGAGGCCGGCCCTCTCCTGAGGAGTCGCTCGCTTCTTGTTGAGGACTCTGACGCCAATGAGATAGGACTCTACCTTCGCGCGCCCCGAGGGAAGCGCAATCGCTTCGTCGACGTGCTTCTTGGCGGAGTTCCAGTCTTGCTCGCTTCTCTTGGCGGCATCCACGTTTTGCTCGCTCCCGGCCCCTTCGTACTTTGTGAGGTACCCCAAGGCGGCAAGGATGTGCGCAGACGCTTCCGACTGGGGGAACACGGCTGCCTTCGCTGCGGCCTCTGCATCGACAATGGCCACCTGGGCGGCTTCGTCGGCGGCTTGATCGTTCCCTTGGTTTTGCAGGAGCTTGGCCGAGACCACGCTGTGGTTTGCGCGGGCGAGCAACAACCCAATGTCCGAGGCATCGACCTGCTTTGCGCCTTGGAGCGCCGCATCGTAGACCTCTCGTTCCTTGTCGAACTGTCCCTTAAGCCGGTAAGCCGTCGCCTCAATCAGCTTCTCTTCCTTTGCCGGGTCCGAAAGCCCTCCCGGGGTGATGGGAAGGCCGCGGAGTTTTTCGGCGCGCTCCCTGGCCTTCTTGTACCTGGTGTCCAAATCGAGCGGCCTGTTCTGCAGAGGGAAGCTGGCCCAATAGGTAACGTACGTCGCGCGATTCGCAAGGTTCTGCGTCATCGCCAAGTCCTTCGCCTTCTGGAAGGAATCGTCGGCTTTCTGATAGTCTTCCGGGCGGTCGAATGCCTTGGCGAGGAAAGCGTAGGCACGGCCAAGCTGGAAATAGAGTTCCACGAGGCTCGAATCCGCGTCCTTGGCCGCGTCGTAGTTCCTTATCGCCGTGTCGACCATCTCCTTATCGTTCTGTTTCTTGAATTCGGCGGGGGCGAGATAGGTGTCCCATAACGCCTTGAAGTAGCAGCGTCCCACGCTGCAGCGCGCCTTCGCCTTGTCCGGCCCTTCGATCAGCGCCGCCCGGCCGAATGCGTCGATGGCCTTCGTGTAATTGACCACGGGGTCGTATTCCACCAGCCACGCCAGGTCCTCGTAGGCGTTCCCCAGGAGGAGGAAGGGGAAGCTCGGTAGGCTGTGCTCCCAGGCACTGGCATCCTTCGCGTACTCGGCTGCCAGCTTCAAGTATTCCTCCCGCCTGTCGCTTTCGTAATTGGCACACAAGACGCACGCACTGCCCAAACGCAGGAGGTACTCCGGCAAGTACTCCGCCTTCTCGGCTTCCGGACAGCTCTTGACGGCGACTCGGTAGGACTTTACCGATGCGGTCAGGTCGGCGATCATAAGCCGGCGGTCGGCCCGGGACTTGCCACGATCGAGCAAGACCCGCCCTCGCAGTGCGTGGGCGTGGCATGCGTCCGGATTGAACTTGAGGGCCGCGTCCGCGTCTTGGAGGATGCCCTCCAGATTGGGATCCTTCTGCTTGACTGCGAATTGACCACGTCGGGTGTAGTACTCGGAGACTATCCGCCCTCGGGCGGCGTCCTGGCCCGGGTCGCCCCCATGATAAATCGCCGACGCGTACAAGTCCTCGCCGAACTTGTACACGTCGTCCGGCCATGCGGCATCCTTGTGCTTCCAGGTCAGGTCGCCGGCGCTGGCAAAGAACTCCTCCAATCCGGACGCGAGGGCCTTGTCTTGCCTCATTGCGTGCGCCAACTGCCAGGCGGGCTTCAGGATCCGGTCGTAGAGCGTCTTGATCTCTTCGCTACCAAGACTTGAGTCCTTGACCCGGTCGCACAGCCGCTTGCAGGCGCGGAGGATCGCGGGCCCGTCCTTCGGGCCCGGCTCTGCGACCGGTTGGCCCGGCAGGTGGCTCTGGAGATACGCGAGAAGCAGGGGCACCGCGTCCGGCCCCAATTGGCCGTCCGGAACCGTCGCGAGGTCCGCGGTCAACGTCGACACGAGCGGCCCCTCGGGCTGGGATTTGTGCCATGCCGCCAGGGCCAGACTGATCTCCAGTCCGCGCTTTCGGTCGGGCGCCAGCTCAACGCCGCTGTCATAAGCGACCTTGAGGAGCCGGTAGTGCTGCGCCGCCTTGTCCTGGTCGCCGAAGGGATTGCCCGCCAGCTCCTTGGGCGCCTGCTTGGGGCGGATCTCGGTCGACGCCTTGACCGCCAGCTCCACGGCCCTCTTCAGCCGGCCCTGCACGCCGATAATCCCCTGCGGCCGGCCAGCGGCCGGGAACGTCTGGCCCAAGTGCTCGAACACCTTCTCCCAGTCGGGCTTGGCACTGACGCCCAAGGCACAAGCCCAAACGTAGCGGGCGTACGGGGCCACCTCCGCGGGCAAGCCCGCAAAGCTCGACACGGGTTGCCGGCTCAACTGCGGGCCGGGTCCGAACAGCACCTGGCATTCCAGGCGCCAGGTATCGAGGAGACCCTGGTTGTCGAGCGCGGGTTTCTGGGAGACTTTCTCCCAGAGCCCCCAATCCGCTTCGAATTCCTTGAATTCCTGAGGCGTCGGCTCTCGGACCTTGACCGCAGTCGCGACGGCCTTGTCCCAGAGCGGGCCGATCGGGGCCGCCAAGCTCGTATCCGAGAAATGATTGCACCCCGCGCGCACGACCTTGAGGGCCTGCTCGATCTCCTTGGCCAACCGGGCGTCGTCGAGTTTCTTCGCACCGACTCGTCCCAAGGGAAGCCACAAGAGTTGTAGATCCTTCGCCCTATCCTTCTCGTTGACTTTGAGCAGGTCTTCCCTTTCGAGGAGCTTCAGCGCCCCGGAGTATGCCGCATCCACCTCCGCGGGCGCCGCCTGCGGACTGCACAGGCCGACCGTCGCCTGCCGCAACTCCAGGCGCACTTGCCGGTCGGGCCCGACGGGGAGCGCCGCCGCCCGTTGGAGGGCGCCCTTCGCCGCACTCAGCCCTTCGGCCGTTCCGGCTTTCACGCCTTCGTCGATCTGGGCCAGGAGCGTATCGAACTCCTGTTGGGCCATCTTGACCTTGTCGCCGGTGTCGCTATCGTCGTACTTCTTCTTAATGGCTTCAAGCTCCGGGCCCTCCCATCGGTTCATCCCGAAGCGCTGGTCCGCCTTGACCGACGCGAGCCGCTGCTCAACTTCGTTCTTCAGCTTGCCGCGCATGGCCGGCTGCGTGTGGTAATCGGCGATGAACCTGAGCACCGAGTAGAGCGGGCGGAAACCGTCCGGGACGCTTGCGAGCTTCTTCAAGTCGTCGAGCGCCTGGTCGTAGTCCGGCTTCTGGACGAGTGCTCGGGCTTGCAGGAGCCGTGCCTCGGCGCTCTCCGGGAAACGCCCCAGCATCGCCTTGCAGGAATCGAGGAAGGTTGGGGAGTCGAGCCGGCTCTTGGATTCGGTCTCGAGCTGCCCCAGCCATGCGACGCCCACCTGGTCCCGTTGGTTCTCGCGGTCGCTCTCCGGCAGGTCCTTCTCGCTGTCGGCGAGGGCCTTGATCGCATCTTCGAATCTCTTTTCGAGGACGTGCGATTGAATTGCCGCAATAGCCGCGGACGCCCTCGCATCGCCGTCGGCCTTCGCCAGCTCCTTTTCGAGCGACTTGGAGGCGCTCGCGTCGACGAGCTCCACCGGCGGGCTAAGGAGCATTTTGCGGGCCCCGCCGAAGTCCTTCGCCTTGATTAAGGCCCGGAACTGCCCGAGCCACGCGACGCGGAGCTCCTCCCGCAGTTTCCCTTTTTCCTTGCCGGCCTCACTCCGGTCGGGCACGGCGCTGAGCTCCTCCAGCGCTTGGGCAAACTGGTTAGCCTTGCCCAGTTCCGCGATTTGGCTTGACCAAAGGGTAATCAACTCGCCGCGCTGTTTTTTCCGCTCGTCGTCACTGCCGGTGCACCTGGCTGCGGCCTCCTCGAAAACGCCGATCGCTTCACCGTACTTCTTCTGGCCCTTGAGGTCTGCGAGCGTTGCCGACCAGGCGTCGTTGAGTTTCCTGAGCAGGTCGTCGCGCTGCGTGACGGTCAGGGGCGTCTTGTCAAGTGCATCGCTCGCCTCGGCAAACTTCTTCTCCGCAATCGAAGCCTCGATCTCCTTGACCGAATCCGCAGACGCAGTGGGCGCCTTCTTCCCGTCCTTTTCCTCGGGCGGGCCGTCCTTCGTCACATCCACCGGCTTCGGCTGCTGCTTCTCCTCTCCGCCGCGACGCTCAGGCTCCGGCGGCCCCGGTCGGAACAGAGCGACCACCCGCTGGCGCGCCGGCGGATAGGCCAGGATGCCCACACCGCCCATCGCGACCAGGACCAACAGCGTCACCACCGCGGGCAGCCGCCGGCGCCGCGGCCGCGGCGCGGGGGTCGGCCCGGGAGGCTCGGGGCGCACAGACACCGTTTCGGCCACCTGGCGTATGCTGGGCGTTCGCCCCAGTTCGACCCTCTGCGACTCCTGCACAATCAGCGTTCCCGCCACCCGGGCCGGGCGTTCCGGCGGTGCACCGCCGGGTTTCGGCGTTTCGCGAATCTCGGGCTGCGACGGCAGCCCGGAGACGCCACCCTCCTCTGCCTCATAGACCCGCCGCAAGGCCCGGGCCATCTCGCGACAGGAAGGCCATCGCTGGTCCGGGTCCCAGAACGTGGCCCGGCGGACGACCTCCAGCTCGCCGGGCGTCAAGCCCGAGAAGTCCAGCTCGCCCGTCTCATGCCGCTGGACCACCGCGGCCGGAGTGAGGTCTTCCTCGAACGGGAGCTTGCCGGTGCGGAGCTCGAAGTAGCTGATGGCCAGGCAATATTGATCGCTCGTGCGGTGCGGCTTGCCGCGCAGCAGCTCGGGCGCGGCGTACGCGACGGTGCCCATTCCCGTGGTCGTCTTGCGGGCGGCCTCGACGGCGCGGGCCAGACCGAAGTCGCAGACCTGCACGCTGTCGCCCACAATGAGGATGTTCTGCGGCTTGATGTCGCCGTGGATGATTGGGGCGCCCCGCACGCCCTGCTCGGGAGGCCCGGAGTTGAGGTAGTCGATTCCCTTGGCCGCACCCTCCATGTACTCCAGGAGCTCGTCGCGGGGAATTCCCCCTTTCCCGCACTCTCCAAGACGGGTGAAAAGGCTCTTGTCGCCCCAGCCCATGGCGATCACGAGCGTCACCGGCCCGCCCGCCGTATCCTGGGTGCCGCCGACGCCCGCCAGGGATGCGATCGCGCCTTGAGAACCTGACGGCGTGCCGGGCAGGTCGCTTGACAGGTCTTCCAGGAGCTGGCCGCCTTCGATCAACCAGTACCCGATGATCGGCACGAGATTGGCGTGCCGGATGTTCTTGATCCGCTGGAGCCCTTCGAACTCCTTGACACCCTCACGGCCATAGAGGTCGACGATCTTTAGCGCGACCTCCAGTCCGCCCTGCCCGGTGGCCTTCCACACCTCTCCGATCGCCCCCTTGGCCACGAACCTGATCGGCCGATACGGGACGGGTAGGTATCGGCTGCCGAATTGGTGCCCGGAGGGAATCATGAGTCGTCAGTTCCAGCGCACAATGACACCCTCTCGCCTCTCGGACCCGAAAGGCTGAGTAGCGTTGCAACCGCACATACTATCTTAACGCGGCCCCGCGTGCTAAGACAGTCGGGATACCACGTTGGGACGGTCGCGATAGGACATCCGGGGGGGGCTGACGCACTGAGACCATAGGCAATTCGGGGGAATTCGAGGACCCGGCGAAACATTTCCGCGCCGTGGGAGAGAACCGAGAGTGCCGAACCCGGCCGCCGGCGGCCGGCCCGAAACCGTGGACACGATGGCTTCTTTTCCAAGATTTATCGGCCTGCCTCGGTTCACCTCATCCGGCGGGTGAGCCGCGGCGTTCGGGCCGCTACAGTCCCGCGTTGGGCCGTATCTTGACAGGCAAGAAACGGCGGGCAGACACGAGGGCAGCCGCAAAGTCTGCGCATCTTGCGCGCTTGACAACCTCTCGCAGCCCGAGGGGGCGGAAAACGTCCTCCGGGTCCACCTGACGGCGCGAGGGCCCTCCGCTGCTACTACTAAAGCTGAGAGTCCATTCCCGTCGAAGAGGAGAATGATTGGCCGGGTTATAGCGGTTTTCGCAAAGGGAAGACTCTTCAAGGTGGTAGGGCCCCTATGAGAAAGACAGGATGTATTGTTCTTGCGATCCTGCTGGCCGGCGTCAGTGGTGCGGCCCTCAAAGTCGGCGCCGCCGAGCGCCCGCCGGGCGGAGAGCCCCTATTCCCAATCAACGGAGTGATTCGTCTGGTCTCCGGTTTCTTCCAGGTGGAAGACCAACCGGTCACGCCGCAGCCGGTGGTGCCGACCGCGCCGGGCGGCCTGGAGGGGATGATGCCTTCGGCGGCCTCGTACTTTGGGACCCCCTCCGAGACCCGCGCGAAGCAGGAGGGAAGGTCGCCCGCCGGGGCCACCAGTCAGGGCGTAGACACCGGCCAAGCCACGTCCCAGGCGCCCGTGAGCACCGCCGAGGTGCTGGCCAAGTCCAGCACGGTCCAAAGCGTGGACGTGCAGCGGCGCTCGCCGATTGCCATGGACCCCCACGTTCGCGGCTTCAAGGCGGGGCAGATCTACACCCAAGCCGACGGGGCCTACTGGACGCCCGCCCGGCAAGACCTGGACACCATGCTCGACAAGATCGACCCGGGCATGATCCAGGACGTGGTCGTGATCCCCGGGCCCTACGGGCTGCGGTACGGCCCCGGCTTCGCATTCATTGACGTGGTCCGGACGCCCACGCCGCGGTACGACTGCGGTTTCGAGGCCCATTTCGACACGACGGGCAACCTCCGCATGAACGGCAGCCAGCTCTACGGCCGCGAGACCGTGTACGGGGGCAGCAAGGACTGGGGGTTCCGCTTCAGTTACGGCGGCCGAAAAGGCGCCGACTACGAGGCCGGCAACGACGACAAGATCCCCTCCAGTTATGAGAACCGCGACGTTTGGGGCGAGGTGAGCTACGACCTCAACCCCCATCAGCGGATCGACTTTGCCTATCAGCGGTTGGACCAGACCGATACGGAATACCCGGGCCAGTTCTTCGACCTCGGCTTTTTGGGGACCTACGGGTTTCAGATGCGGATCGTCGACGAGGATCCCGCGGCTCCGTGGACCAAGCTCACCGCCGAAGGTTGGTACAACCGCACGCGATTCCACGGGGATACCAGCCGCAAGAGCAACCCGAACTTCCCGGTCATCACCCGCGTGGAAGAAGCGCTGAACCAACAGTTTGCGATCGAGAACCCTGGGACGACGGATTGGGACAACAGGCTTTTTGCCACGACCCGCGGCGGTGTGACCTCGGGCGGGGCTCGCGCCACCGCAACGTTCGGCGACCCGGAGGACAGGCACCTCAACGTGGGCGCGGACGTCCGCTATCTGGGGCAAGTCATCGGCGAGCATTTCGACCTCGAACAGACTTGGATCGACACGGGCGGCTATCCCCAGAGTTTTAGCGACCCGTTCGACACGAACATGCCGCACGCATGGTCGATCGATCCCGGGCTGTTCGTCGAGTGGTCCAAGCCGATGACCGACGAGTGGACGCTCGCCGTCGGCGCCCGCGTCGATTTCGTGCAAACCAAGGCGCGTGGGAACGACGTGCGCCTCGACTCCAGCCTGCCCGGCGGCACGGACAATCTGAGGCAGAACGACATTCTGGGCGCCTTCTACCTCACCAATAAGCTGAAGCTGGACGAGAACTGGACGCTCAACGGCGGCTTCGGCGAAGCGCAGCGGCCGCCGACCATGATCGAGCGCTATGCCGACGGCATGTTCCTCGGCATCATCCAGAGCGGATTCACGCGCGTGATCGGGGATCCCGCCCTGAACCCCGAGCGCGACTGGCAGGTGGACCTGGGCCTCAGTGCGGACTATGAGTCCTGGCGGGGCTCGATCAACGCCTTCCATGCCTGGGTGCATGACTACATCACGCTGGAAGACGACACCGTCTTCCTCCCCGCCGATTTCCAGTGGGCGCGGCTCTTGCGGTTCACCAATACCCGTCTGGCGACTCTCTCGGGCTTTGAAATGGCGGGCGAATACCACATGCTGCCGCACTGGAGCCCGTACGCCAAGATGTCCTACGTCAGCGGGCGGGATCAGGCGATCAACGCGCCGCTGCCGGCGATCAACCCGCTGGAGGGCACGGTGGGGATACGGCTGCACGATGCGGAGAGGGGACGTCGCTGGGGAGTCGAGCTTGAGGCCCGGATGGTCACCCAGCAGGACCGGCTCGGCACCATCCGCGTGGCCGACAGCGCGGAGCTCGCGGTGATCGAGGAGCACACGGGGGGATTCGCCATCTGGAACCTGCGGGCCTATTGGAACCGGACGGAGAAACTCAGCCTTGTCGCCGGCATCGACAACCTGTACGACAAGAACTACCAGGAGCACCTCGACCTGAGGCTCTTCGGGCCCAGCAGCCCGTCCGTACCGTTTACGAGCAGAGTGCTGGCCCCCGGACTGACTCCCTACTTCGGCGTCCGATGGGTCTTCTAGTCGGCGTTGCGCGAGTTCGGGAGGGCGAGGCTCCTGCCGAGCCGCAGGGGAGGCCGCCGGTCCCGTTTATCGCTGCCAAGGCCACTTCGGCTTCGTCGTGGGGCTCGGGACGCTGCTCTTTGCCGGCGTACTGCTCAGCGGCGTGACAGACAGCGGCGCCGGCGGCGCGGGACACGCCGGGAACGGCTTGGCGCACTCCTGGGCAAGGGCCAAAGCGATCACGGGGTTGACGTTGGGAAGGGTTGAGGGAAGAAACCTGGCCCTCAGCCAGTCGTAGGTGGTCAGCCGGCCGCCCGACCCGACGATCAAGCCCGGATCGCCACCGCCGTTGATGATGTCTGCGCCGAAGTAGACGATCCTGTCGTAGCCGGGTCCCCCGTATACCTCGTCGCCGCCCGTCTTCGCGGGCAGGGTGACGACTCCGCTAACCGAGATGTCGTGGTCGGCGAAGAGGAAGTCGTTTCCCGCCATGCCGTAGAGCTTGTCCTTGCCGGTCCCGCCGAAGATCACGTCGACGGCGGCAGCGCCGATCAGCGTGTCGTTGCCGTTGCCGCCGGACAACAGCGACGAGACCGCAGGGCTGGAGGTGGCATTGGTCAGGGCGTCGTTGCCGTCTCCGCCGAACATCTGCAGGATCTCGGCGTCCACCACCTGGAACCTCTCGGGGGAGAGGGGGGCGTAGTTGACCACCTTGATCGTGTCGTTGGAGCTGGTGCCGACGATCTTCAGCCCGTCGCTCCCCGCCCCGCCGTCCAAGATCACCTTCGTGGAGCTCGATGCGGACATGCTGAACGTGACCCGGTCGTTGCCGCCGAGCGTATCGAACCGCAGCAACTCAACCGACTGGTACTGCCTCACGATGATGTTGAAGCTGGCTGCCGCGGCCTTCTTCCACTGCACCGTCTTGCTCGCGTCGTTGGCGCAGAAGAGGTCCGGGTCGCTGGTGCCCTCGATCTGGAAGGTGTCGGTGCCGTCGCCGCCGTCGAAGATCACTGCGTTAGGCAGGTTGGACGCAGTCACGTTGAGCGTGAACGTATCGTTGCCGCCCAGAGCGTTGAATCGGAGCCCGTTGATGCCGGTGACCGTTACGCTCGGGCCGCTGTTGAGAACGAACCGGACGCTGTTGCTGCTGATCGTAGTTGCCGTAAGCTGGTCGGCGCCCGCCGTGCCGGTCACCGTGGCAGTGCCCGTAGTGTTGGTGACGTTCAAGGTCTCCACCGTCTCGTAGTTGACCGCCTGATAACCAGCCGCAGTAACGCTGGTTGAACTGATCGTCACCGCGGCGCCCCGGGCATCGATGTTCAGCGTGTCACCCGGGGGAACTGCGCCGTGGGTGTGGCCTCGGATGGTGCGGGCCGCGGTGGTCAGCGGTTCGACGCTGATGGTGTCGTTCGCCTGACCGCCCGTCAAGTTCTCGATGCCCCAGTGGCCTCCGCCGACGTTCGTCGAACTACCCGGATCGGTTGCCGGAAGGGTGGCCGTGACCGGGGTCGTATAGAACTGGTAATCGAGCGTGTCGCTCCCAGCCCTGCCGTCAATCCGGCCGGAAACCCCTTGGCCGTCGCTGAACACGAAGTTGTCGGTGCTCGTCCCGCCCACCAGGTTCTCCACTCCGCTGAACCCCCCGCCCACGCCCGTCACCGACCCGCTGTTGGCCCCGGTGATCGTCCAGGTGTTGGCTACGTTGTCGCCTTGCAGCGTGTCGCTGCCGGCCCCGCCCGCGATCGACCCGGTCAGCGTCCCGCCCGAAAGCGTGAACGAGTCCGTGCTCGTCCCGCCGGTGAGGTTCTCGATCCCGCTGAACCCGCCGCCCACGCCCGTCACCGACCCGCTGTTGGCCCCGGTGATCGTCCAGGTGT
>CAYGZA010000145.1:0-15627 GCA_964354135.1 uncultured Planctomycetaceae bacterium | reverse complement strand
CTGTCGACCGTCTATCGGCTCGGCGACGGGGTGCTCAGCCCGCTTGCAGGACCGATGGATTCGCGCGTGTACGATCGGGTCCTGGAGGAGGGCGTGATCGAGCACAACGGATCGCTTTACGCCTGGACCATTCCGCTCTCGTTCCCGGTAACTGCGGAGCTTGCCGGCAAGCTGGGGCCCGGGCAGAACGTGGCGCTGGCGAGCAACGGCGGGAGAATCGTCGCCGTGCTGGAGATCGGCGACGTCTTCGCGTGGGACAAGCGAAAGTACCTGCGCCGGGTCTACCTGACCGATCGGACCGATCATCCCGGCGCCGACATGGTCTTGGTCGCCGGCGCCGACAAAACTCACTTGCTGGGCGGCACGATCCGGGTCTTGCCGCAGCCCAAGCACCTGCAGTTCGGCAAGTACGTCCTGCCGCCGCGGGAAACCCGGCGGCTTCTGGCCGAGAAGGGCTGGGAGCGGGTCGTCGCCTTCCAGACCCGCAATCCCCTGCACCGGGCGCACGAGTATGCCTTGGTATGCGGCCTGGAGACGTTGCTCCGCGCCGGCCACGACGCCGGGGCCTGTTTGAATCCGCTCATCGGCGAGACGAAGGGCGACGACGTGGCGGCCGACGTCCGCATGCGGACCTACGAGGCCCTGATCGCCAACCGCGCGCTCGGCGAAGGGGACAGCGACCCGGAACTTTGGGGCCCCCGCGGCGAGTCGGTGCCCGATCGCGTCATCCTCTTGGGTTTGGACATCAAGATGTTCTACGGCGGCCCGAAGGAAGCGGTGATGCACGGCATCTACCGGCAGAACTTCGGTTTCTCGGACATCATCATCGGGCGCAAGCACGCCGACGCCCCCTACCACGACGGGACGCCGATCTGGGGCGATTTCGACGCCCAAGAGATCTTCGACCACCTCGGCGGCGATCTCAGGATCCGGCCGCTCAAGGTGGGTTTTGCCGCTTTCTACGCCTCGATCGGCCGCGTCGACCTCATGGAGAACCACCCCGACGAGAAGCCGGTCTTCATCTCCGGCAAGGAGGTCCGCAAGGCCCTCTTGGAGGGCCGGCCGGTGGACCCGCGGATCATGCGCCAGAGCACGGCGAGGATCCTGGCCGAGGCGATGGCACGGAAGTAGCACTCAGAGGCACGAGAGGCGAGGGACGAGGGACGAGGAAAGAAGAGGCGACCCGCTTGCCTGTCGTTCTTCGTCGCTCACCCCTCAACTTGCGACTCGCATCGGCACGAAACGACAGTCCGGCCTGAAGCTGCCATCCAGAGCCTCCCATGCCGACCGATCCGATGACCATTCTCTGCGCGACCGCTGCGGCGGTTCTGGTCGGCTTTTCCAAGACCGGGCTCCCCGGCGCGGCTACTCCCGCAGTGGCCCTCATGGCGACGGCCTTCCCGGGAAACGCCGAGCTTTCGGTCGGCGCCACCCTGGTCGTGCTCCTGGTGGGCGACGTGTTTGCCGTGAGCTGGTTCCGCCGGCACGCCCAATGGGACCGGCTGTGGGGGCTCTTTCCCTATGTGCTGGTGGGCATGGTCCCCGCGTACCTGGTTCTCCTATGGCTCGCCGACCGGCAGTTCCGGCTCGTGCTGGGCTGGCTGATCCTGGCCCTCTTGACGCTCGAGTTGCTCAGGAAACGTTCCCACTGGGCTCACGTGCCCGAGAGGTGGTGGTTCGCGGGGAGCATGGGCGTTCTGGCGGGCTTTGCCAGCACGGTGGCCAACGCGGGTGGGCCGGTCATGACCGTTTACTTGCTCAGCCGCGGCCTGCTCAAGGAGCAGTTCATCGGGACGTGCGCCTGGTTCTTTTTTCTGCTGAACCTGGCCAAAGTGGTGCCGTTCTGGACGCAGGGGATGCTCACGGCCCATACGATTGGCTTCGGCCTGGCGCTTTCGCCGATCGCCGTCGCGGGGGCCGTGGTCGGCCGCTGGCTCGTGCCGCGGGTCTCGCAGAGGCTCTTCGATCTGCTGGTGACTTTCCTTGCCGCGGCCGCTGCGATGTGGCTGATTTTGCATTGATGATCTTGCGAAAGGGCATTCGAGCAGAGCGGCCTCTCTTCAGCCGGCCGAAAAGAGCGGGCGAATCCGCGCCTCCACCTCGTCCGCAAAGGGTGCGAAACTCGCGGGGCAGCGTGTGCGGACCAGCCCCATGTCTTTCATCGCGGCCGCGATCCGCCAGTTCTCTTCCGCCGATAGTCTCCGCTTCAGGCCGGCAATGTGGCCCAGAATCGCCTTGGGATTCTCCTTCTCGTTCTGACACGGCGCCGGGCATTTCTCCGGCTCAGAGGGGAGCTCAGGAGTCTTGGCGAGACCGATTGCCTGCTGAATCGCCTGGGGATCTGCCAAGAGCCATGCCTCGATGCACGGCTGGGCCACACCAACGGCCGTTGGGAATTCGGGCAATTCGTGGTCCCGGCCTTTCTCCAAGTCAGACTTCTTCCTCCCGAACTCGCGCGCATCGCCTTCGGAGTCGAGCACGAAGACCGCGGCGGCCGAGCGGTTGTAGCACGCTTGCCGCTTGGCGAACGCCACTTTCTGCCACAGTCCCTTCTTCCTGAAGAGGAAGTAAAGGCTCTTTCTCTTGACCCTCATCCTCGCTGGCGTGCCGCAAAGCGTATGGACGAGAATAGGGACGACGCCTTTTCGAGGTTCCTCCGCATCCAAAGCCTCGCCGATGTCCGTCTTGCCCTCGCCGAAGACCTCGACCACCAGGGTGCCGTCAGGGCTCACCGAAAAGCTCCTCCTCGGTCAGATTGTACCAGAGCTCGCCCAGGTAGAACTCGCCGCCGGCCAGTCGCTCCTTGATGTTCGGCGCGTCGCGCAAGGGCCGGGCCCGCACGCCCGTCTCCGGCTTCTTCGGGTCGCGACTCAGGAAGGTCACTTCCTCCGGCTCAAAGAAGCTCAACACATACGGCGAGTGGGTCGTCATGATGATCTGCGGGAACGGGACGCCTTCGGTTCGACGGACCATCTGCTTGAGCATCTGGATCACTTCGCCCAGCCGCTTCGGATAGATGCCGTTTTCCGGCTCTTCGGTCAAGAGCAGCGTCGGGGGGTCCGGAAGGTGGGCCAAAGCCAAGAACCCCAGGAACAGGATCGCGCCGTCCGATGCCTGCTGGGCACGAACGGTTTGCCCCGAAGGAGTCTCGAAGTAGATCCCCACTCCTACCGACCCGCCGGAAGAGTGAATGCCGCTTGGCTGAAAGTGCCTTACACATGCATTCTCGGTCTCTGTGCGAACACTCGCGAATTGCGGAAAGAACGTGCAGAACTCCTCCCGAAGTTGAATAAAGAGTTTCGGATCGTAGGTCACAATATCCTGGAGAAGCGTCGCCAAGCCAAAGCCATCCGGGTCCAACCTGAACTTCCGCTGGAGATCCGGAGCGGCAGGCACAGCCATGAGTTTCGCATTCAGGGAGTACACGTGCGCCGGCTTGATTACCTTGACGACCTCATCCACCCTGTTGCCCAGTTGCGGATCCCATTGTCCTGTCCGTGCAGCTCGCATCTTCAGTGCCGTGTCATGGTGTCCCACCGAACCGATATCACGGCGCTGTCCACCCAGCTCCACCCACTCCGCCTTTGAATGGCATGATCCCTCCTCCAACGGAAACTCGACCGAAAGCCCATATTGCAGAGTTGAGATACCGGCGTTTGGCTCTGCCTGCCTGCCGTCTCGCCATTCGCCTGAGAACTCCACAGTTGTGGCCGGGCTCCCGTGAAAAACCAGCTCCCGGCCGCGCCAGGGCTGCGGGAATGCGGCGCCGACCGCGGCTTTCGAAGATCCGTAAAGCGCCGCAATGGCTTCGAGGACGCTGGTCTTCCCGGCGTCGTTCTCGCCGATCAGCACGTGGATCGGCGTCAGCGGGATGTCCACGTCCGCCAGGCACTTGTAGTTCTTCACGCTGAACCGGCTCATGTACATGGTAATAACCCTCCGAGGAGGATCTTGGCGCGACCGGCAAAGCCTTCAACCCAAGACTGCGAAGATCGGACGAAGAATCGCCCGTCCCCTCGCAAACCTCGGCGCGCTAAGGACTTGTGCCTTAGCCATTCCGCCGGGAGCCTCGCATCCCCTACGATGATTCTAATGGGCCGGCCTGAGGCGGCAAAGGGCCCCTCGCGGATCACCGTTGGGACTCCTTGCCGGCCTCCGGCGCTTCGGCTATGTTCCTTCCCAAGGCTGATCGCTTGAGCCCGACCGCAAGGACGCACGCATGACCTACTTGATCGGCACCGATGAAGCCGGGTACGGCCCGAACCTCGGGCCGCTGGCGATCTCGGCCACCGTTTGGGAGGTGCCCGACGGTATCCGTGCCGAAGACCTCTACCGGCATTTGGAGGGCGTTGTCGCGCGCGAGCCGGGTCGAGACGCCCGCAGGACCGAGGGTTCAGGGTTCAGGGTTCAGGGTTCAGGTGTCAGGGGTCAGAGCCGGGCCGTGTCGGCCCGGCCCGTGGCCATCGCCGATTCCAAGAGGCTCTACCACTCCGGCAAGGGCATCGGCCTTCTGGAGCGCGGGCTTTTGGCCGCGATGGCTGTTACGGGCCATCGGCCGGCGACGTGGCGCGAGGTTTGGAGCGCCCTGGCCCCCAGCGCAACGGGCGAGCTGCAGAAAGTCCCCTGGTATGCGGACTACGACGTGCCTGTGCCGCTGGACGCCCTCCCGGCGGCTCAGGGTGGCATGACTGCACGTTTGGGTGGCATGCCCTCGCGAAGCGTGGGCATGTCTGGTGAGCCGCATGGCGGCGCAACCGACGCCATGCCAGCCTATGACATGGCGACGCAAGCGACGCCATGCCACCCTGACGCGATGCGACCCTCTGCACTGGCTGCCGGGCTCGCGTCGGCGGGCGTCCGGCTGCTCGCCATCCACAGCCGGCCGGTCTTCGAGGGCGAGTTCAACGATCTCTTGGAGCGGCATCCGTCCAAGGGCGCCGCATTGTCGCACGAAACGTTGCGTCTGGTGGCCGATGCCATCGGGCCGCTCGGCAATGGCCCGATTCACATCCTTTGCGACAAGCACGGCGGGCGCAACACGTATCGTGAACTGCTGGAAAAGGCGTTTCCCGACCGACTGATCGAAGTCTATGGCGAAGGCCGGGAGCAAAGCAATTACCGCTTCGGACCGCCCGAGCGGCGCATCGAAATCCGATTCCAGGCCAAGGCGGAAGCGCACTTGCCCGCGGCATTGGCCTCGATGGCCTCCAAGTACCTCCGCGAGCTGGCGATGCGGGCCTTCAACGCTTTCTGGTGCCAGCGCGTGCCGGGCCTTGCGCCGACGGCCGGCTATCCGCTGGATGCCCGGCGCTTCAAGACCGCCATCGCCGCCGCCCAGGCCGAGCTGGGCATCCCCGACCGGCTCCTCTGGCGCAGCAAGTAGAGTTTGGCGGAACCCGTCCTTCATGTCCCTTCAGCCGTCAGCTCGTGCTGTCGCCTTGCGGGAGGACGTGCTCCGAGGGGGCGAGTTCTTCCTCAGCCACCGCGCCGCCGCGCCAGACAATCGTGGCATACTCGCCCACCAGGTCAATCCAAGCCGATCCGAGCCGGGCCCGGTGCTCCCCGGACACCAGGACGACCAGCCGCTTCGCCCCGAGGAGCGAGTTGGGGTGCAGGCTGTAGTAGAGATCGAGGTAGCTGGAGGTCTGGTAGCAGGCTGCCAAGAGCGTTTCGAGGGTCACGCTGGCCAGCCGCTCCGGCCCGGCCGCCGGCTCCAGAATCACTTGGAGTGTCGTGTGCGGGTTGTCGGCGAGCACCTGCCGGATGAGTTCCGCCGCGGGGCGTCGCCGGGCCTCGAAATCGGCTGATCGCAGCCATAGAGCGAACACCTGAGTACGGCGGGCGGGTGGAGGCAACGGAGCAGGCCCGGCGTCCAAGTCGATGCGGCAGAAGCCGACCGGCCCTGTCGCTGTCTCGGGGAAATCGAGCGGCGGCGGCGGGAAAGGATCGAACTCCAGCCCGAACGCTTCTTGGGCCTCCTCCATCAACTCGTACATGTCCTCCAGCGTGAGTGTCGGCGTCCGGAGGACGTAGTACGGAGGCCGGGCCTGGTGCTTCAGACCCAGGGCCGGGGCTTCCTCGCGGAAGGCCGTGCCTGGGAGAATCGAGAGATTGAAGACCTGCACCGCCGAGTAGAGCTTGCTATCGTACAAGAAGTTGAAGCCGCGGCGGACGGAATCGACCGTGTCGCCGGGCAGCCCGAGGATCAGGTCAACGCGGACGGAGATGCCCTCGTCGAGCATCGCCCGGGCGCCCCGCTCGAACGCCCTGGCGTTAACCTTGCGGTTCATCAACTTCTGGGCATGGGGATCGAGGGACTGGAGCCCAATTTCCACCTCGGAGAAATTGGCGGCCTGCAGCAGGGCCGCCGTCTTGGCGTCGATCCCCTCGCCGCGCAGCTCGCCGAAGAAAGTGAGCTGCCGGTCCGGGTTGTTGTCGGCCAGCAGGCGGAGGAAGTCCTCGAAGTCCGGCCGCTGGTTGAGGGTGGAGTCCAAGAATACGACTTCCCGGGCACCGCGCGCGGCGGCATGGCGGAGATTGGCGGCGACCTTCTCCCGCGAGAGGAAGTGCAGCGCGTCGTAGCTCTTGGGATAGTAGCAGAACTTGCAGCGGAACGCGCACCCGCGCATCGTCTCCAGGAACATCACCTTTTCGCCAGCGGCATCGAGGATCCCTTCCAGGTAGGGCGATGAGACGTCGTCGAGGCGAGCCAGGGGGGCGCGCAGCGGCGGCGGTCCTCGGTCGCCTCGTTGCCACAGACCGGTCTGTAGGACGGGATTCCATTCCGTCCTGCCTCCGGTTTCACGACCCCGTGGGACGGGATTCAATCCCGTCCTGCGTTCGCTTCCCAGGGCCTCCAACAGGTCGGCAAACGTCTGCTCCCCCTCGCCGATCGCCGCATAGTCGACGGCGAGGTGATCGAGCACCCACGCGTTGTCGGCAGTGATCTCCGGCCCGCCAAGCACGATGCGAACGTCGGGCTGCTGCCGCTTGAGACGATCCGCAATCCAGAGCGTCCGCTCGACGTTCCACACGTAGCAGGTGAAGCCGACCATCCAGGGCCCGCGGGAGAGAATCTCCTCGACCAGCCCTTGGTCGCCCCAGGTGTTCGCCAAGACCGGCGGGAGGATCTCGATGCGAAAGCCCGCCTCCTCCAGCCCGCGACGCCGGGCGAAGAGCTTCAGATAGCCCGCAGCCAAGGGAACGTTGGCGTGGATCGGCTGCGGCCCCGGCGGCGGAATCGGCAATTGCACCAGGAGCACGAGGCGGCGGGTCGCAGTCATGCTTGGGAGCGGCTCAAGGCTTGGGCTTCTCCGTGGACCAGCCGATCGCCCGCCGGTAGAGGGCCTCGATCTTGTCTTTCTCCACGCGGCCGTCCCAGACCGCGACCGCGTAGCGGAGCACGAGCGGCTTCCCGGCTTCGACCTTCAGCGGCTCCTTGCTCAGGTTCAGCGTGGCCGACACGTAGGCAAAGCCCTGATCCATCGTAAACCACGTGGCCGGGTGCCGCGGGTTCTTCGGATCGTCGAACACGGCCACGGTGACCGGCTTCCCATCGGCAGCGGCCGAATAGGCGCACCAGGCCGAGCGGGCGTCGTTCGTCCCCGCCACGCCCGTCTTGCCGTCGGCGTTCTGAAACGTCCCGCCGGTATCCATCGATGGGAGGAATCGCATCCCAAGGCCGAAGTACGGCGACCCGCTGAGCGTGACCGATTCCTTGCCGGGCGGCGTCTCCAGACGCGACTGCCACCCGAGGAACGTCGCCGCCGTGTCGGCCGTCCGGCAGACCGCCAGGGTGCGCGTCTCGCGCAAGAGCAGGCTCGCGTCGCCCGGGGCGACCCAGTCGATCTTCTGCTCTCCTGCGGCCCAATTCAGCCCAAACATGGTCAGGAGTTCGGGTCCTCTCGCTTCGCGGTGTACCTGCCGGCCGCACTTCTCGTTCTCCGACCAGAAATCGACCCCATCCACGGCCACGGCGAACATCAGGCTGTGATGGTGCTTGTGGTCGAGGGGCGAATCGCGGAGCACGTTCACGCCGGCCGGCGAGAACAACCGGGCGACGTAAGGCTTGGCCGGGTTCTCGACGTACTGGTACCCGAGCAACGGGCGCTCGCCCAGTTTCACCACGACGGCGGATGCCTCGGTGTCGATCGTCAGGGCGTCTTGTCCGTAGGCCGGAAGCGCGGCCAGCAGCCACGTGGCAGAGCAAGCCAGGACTGCGGCGGCCGCGAGTGTCGCGGCACGGGCCAGAAGCGTCGTCGGTCGGGATTTCATGGTGGGGCACCTCCTTCACGGGTTGCGTAGAGTCCGTCGGCAAGAAACGCTCGGCTGCCTCAGAATACCCTAGCGGGGTTGGTGTGTGCAACTCAAGGGGCGACAGGCGAGAGACGCGAGGCGAGGGCGAGGGGCATGCGTGACAGGCGAGGGGCCCATGACCGGAAAATCGGGCCGATTGCCCCTCAATCAAGGCATCCGGAATGTGCCATCGGGCGGGGCTATTGACGCGGGCGAGTTTTCTGGGATAGTCGTTGGCGTGCGGCGGCGGCGGCCGAGGCTAGCGGGGCGGCGGGCGTTGATCTCGCTCTTGCGAACGGCCCACGGACGGTGAAGGATGGACCCAACGACCCAGTATCCCCATCATCTGGCAAAGCTCGTGGCCTCGCGGCTGCGGGACGAACAGGGGGCTTCGCCGCCGGAGACGGTGCTCATCCGGCTGCTAGAGACTCTGTATTTCGCCAGTCTGAAGACCGAGGAAGGCCGCCGCATCCTCTGCACGGTGAATTACGCGGATCCGAACGAGGCGGTCTCGCCGCCGAGCCGAAAGGCCGCCGACCGCTGGGCCTACGCCCGCTTCGACCGCCCCCTGCCTTTCGACGTGCGGACGCTCAAGAGGCTGGGCGGGGCAGCGGACCCGACGGTCTTGTCGCTGGCGGTATTCGGCGATCGCAAGAACCGGCTCTTCGTCTGGGCGATGGTCGACCAGGAGCCCCGCTACACCGACTCCATCTCGCTGGAAGCGGAGGCCGCGGATCGGCCCGGCCTGTTCCAGGCGACGATCACCGGCCCGGGCAACGTCTCGGTGTTCAGCAACGGCGTTCTCTTGGGCAGCCTGGTGCAAAACACCCTGGTGCAGGAATACCACAACGTGCTCTGGTCGGGGCCGGTACACGCCATCCTCAGGGCCAACCTGGAGGCGTACCTGGCCGAGCGATTCCCCGGTGCGGAGCAGTCGCAGGGCCAATCGCCGGAAGTAGAACAGGCGGCGGCGCTCGCGCCGGATCGCGCCGACGGCGCGGATGGCGCCGCTTCGCCGGGCCATCGCCGGCAACAGGAGCTGCTCCTGCGGTGGGTCAACAGCGTGTGCCGCATTCTCGTCAGTATCCAGGATTATCACCGTGGGGGCGGGCTCTTGATCGCGCCCCACGATTCGCTCGAAGGGTTGAGCGTCAACTACCCGGCGCGCTACGACCGCCTGCCAAAGTCGCTTTCCAGCCTGGTGGATAGTTACCTCTTCCGCAGCCAATGGGAAGCCGGGGGGGAATCGGCCGCGTTTCGGGCGGAACTCGACGACCGCAAGAATGAAGTCCTGGGGACGATCCGGTTTATCGCCTCCCTGTCGTGCGTGGACGGGGTGGTGCTCCTGGATCGGGGCTTGGCGGTCCGCGGGTTCGGCGTGGAGATCAGGACCCTCAATCCGCTAAGCGACGTGTTCCTGGCCGGAGACGCCCGTGCCACGGCCGCCCTGCTGCGGCGCGTCGGCCTGGCTCAGTTCGGCACCCGGCACTGCGCCATGATGCGCTACTGCCACGAGCATCCCGGCACGCTCGGATTCGTGGTCTCCCGGGACGGCGAGATCCGGGCGATGGTGCAGCTTGGCGAGAAGCTGGTCCTTTGGGAGAATATCGACGTGCAGTTGGCCTTCCCCGCGGAGAAGCGCGCCAGCGCGGAGAGCCAGCGAGTCCCGGTGCTGCGTCGCGTGATTACCCGGGTGGAATAAGGAGATGCCATGAGAAGTGCCATCGCGGTGTTGTGCGTTGCCCTCGCCGGTCTGGCGGCGGCCCAGGAGCCTGCCAAGAAACCGGACCCGTGGGAGGGGAAGAAGCTGATCGAATGGGGCTGGGACGAGCCCGGCACCAAGTTCATGCGGGAGAACGTCGAGAAGATGGAACAATTGCCCTTTGACGGGCTGGTCTTTCACGCCGACAGCAGCCGCGGCGGCTCGCTCAACTGGGAGATGTGGGGCACCCGCAAGTTCGAGACCGCCGAGTTTCAGCACACGGTGGACGACCTTCGCGCGACCCGCTTCCGCCGCCTCACCGAGCGGTTTCTCCGCGTCAACGTGACGCCGGGGACCGTCGACTGGTTCGACGACGCGGGCTGGAACACGGTGCTGGCGAATTTCGGCCTGGCCGCCTAGGTGGCCAAGGACGGGGCGGCAACCGGGTTCATGCTCGACGTCGAGCAGTACAACTCGCAGCTCTTCGAGTACCCGAAGCAGAAGCACCGGCAGGCGAAGACGTTTGCCGAGTATCAGGCCCAGGTCCGCCAGCGCGGCCGGCAGTGGATGGGCGAAGTGGGCCGGCGATATCCCGGCATCACCATCCTCTTGACCTTCGGCTACCGCATCGCCCAGCCCGGCTCCGGCAGCGACCGTTCCACGGCGAACTACGGGCTATTGGCCGACTTTCTCGACGGGATGCTCGACGAGTGCCCCGAGGGCGTCCGGATCGTCGACGCCTGGGAGTTCTCCTACCCCTACAAGAAGGCGGAGCAATTCCGCCAGGCATACGAGACGATCAAGGTGAAGTCGGCGGGGTGGGCGGTCGTGCCCGAAAAGTACCGCCGCGTGCAGGCGGGCTTCGGGATCTGGATGGACTGCGACTGGCGGCAAAAAGGGTGGAACGCGCAGGACTTCTCCAAGAACCACTTCAGCCCGGCCGAGTTCGAGCAGGCCGTCCGGGCAGCGCTCAAGACGTCGGACCGGTACGTGTGGATCTACACGGAAAAGCCCCGCTGGTGGACGCGGGAGGAGCTGCCCCAAGCGTACGTCGAGGCCCTTAGCCGGGCACGACAAGCCGAGTAGCCTCGGACTACGCCGACTCCGTCTCCGCCTCGTGGATCACTTCGTCGACTTCCCGGCGGCTGCCCAGGTAGTAGCAGACGCCGACCGCGGCGATCACCACCGCAACGATGCGGTAGCCCAGCGCGACGACCAGCCCTTGGCCGGGGGTCATGCCGCGGCCGTCGGCCAGCGGGATGGCCGCGTAAAGCAGGTCGAGCACCGCTTCATAGGGGCCGATGTTGATCGGCAAGACCCCGGTCGCCGCGCTTAACGGGGCCACGACGAAATTCGTGCCCAGGGTGTGGGTCCGGTCATACAGCCCGGCCGCGATCAGGTAGATCCCGACGGCGAACAGGCTGTGAACGGCGGCGCTCATGACCATCGACGCCAGGAGGACCGGCAGCTTGAGCCGGTACATCCGCACCGCCTCGATGAGCCGCCGTAAGCGGTGGCCGACGTAGGGCAGCCGGCCGACCAGCTCGGTCGATTTTCCCCGCGTGAGGTCGGGCAAGAGCGGCTGGACGACCAAGAACGTGCCCACCGCGGCGAGAATCCATGTCGCTTGGCAGACGACGCGAACCCGCTCGACGGGGATTCGCCCCAGGCCGGTCAGCCAGATCGCCGCGGAGGCCACCAGGAACAAGACGTACAAGCCGATCACGCGATCGACAAAGACCGTGGCCACCGCTTCCGCCCGGTGCCCCGGCTGCCGCCGGGCTAGCAAGACCGCCTTGAGGACGTCGCCGCCCACAATCCCCGCGGGGGCAAGATTGAAGAGATAGCCCAAAGCCCCCAAACGGAAAGCGTCCTGCAAGCCCAGCGGCAGGTCGAGCGCCCGGACCAGGCAGTACCAGCGGACAAACGTGATCGCCACGGCGGCGAAACAGACGCCGCAGGCCGCCGCCAAGAGGCCCCAGCGCTTCGGCCGCTCGACCAGGTCCGCGAAGACGTCGTTCCGCTGGGCCTGGACCACGAGGTAGGCGAGAATGCCCACCGAGATGCCGATCTTGACAACGCCGACCGCTAGTTTTCTCAAGGAACCGCACCCGGGCGTGCTCGTCGTGAAGTCTGTCGGGCAAGTGTAGCACAGGTCCGGCAGCCGGGACAGGCCGGAATCCCGTGGGGCGCATTAACGTGTGAGCGTCTTGATTGTGGGTGGAAAATCGGGTACATCACCGCTCCGTCGAGGAGGTTTGCCTATTCTCCACTGATTCGCGAAAAAGCGCAACGGCATAGGGTCATTCTCTGTGTTTACATATGCGTTTTCCGCCCCCACAATCATATCACAACGTGTAACTCCTGTCAGTCTACCGGATCATCGTCGGTAGGAGCCCAAAGCGGGGTGCAGCGATGAATCACGTGGAACGATTCCGCGCGGTGATGGACGGCCAACCCGTCGATCGCCTGCCGCGCTGGGAATGGGCGATGTGGTGGGACGAGACCATCGCCCGCTGGAAACGCGAAGGACTCCCGCTCGAACTGAATTCGGTCTTCGACATCGCCGACTATTTCGGGCTCGATCCGTACCAGCAGTTTTGGTTCAGCACGACCGACGCGACCATCGAAGCCGTGCAGCACCACGTGGAAGGCATCGTCTCGAACATGAACGACTACCTCCGCGTTCGGCCTCGGTTGTTTCCCGACCACACCCCAGCGATCGAGTCGATGCGCCCCTGGGTCGAGCGCCAGGCGCGGGGCGAAGCGGTCGTCTGGATCACCTTGGAAGGCTACTTCTGGTTCCCGCGCACGCTGATGGGCTTCACCAAGATCAGCCTGGCGTTCTATGATCAGCCGGAGCTGCTCCACCTGATCAACCAGGACCTGACCGACTTCAATCTCCGCGTGCTGGAGCAAGTCCTGTCCGTCGGCATGCCGACGTTCGCCACGATCGCCGAGGACATGTCGTACAACAACGGTCCGATGATCTCCGAGCGACATTTCGACGAGTTCGTCGCCCCGTACTACCGGCAATTGATCCCCCGACTGCTGGAGCACAACATCATTGCTATCGCCGACACCGACGGCGACGTAACCCGCCTGGTTCCCTGGCTGCTTCGTGAAGACATCCGGGGTGTGCTGCCATTGGAACGCCAGGCGGGCGTCGACGGGATGGCTCTGCGCCGCCAATTCCCCGACCTCTGCCTGGTGGGGCACTACGACAAGATGGTGATGCCCCACGGCGAGGCGGCGATGCGCGGCGAGTTCGAGCGACTCAAACCCCTTTCGCGATCCGGCCGGTTCATTCCCAGCGTTGACCACCAGACGCCGCCGGGCGTCTCCTTGGAGCAATACCGAACCTACCTCCGACTGCTCGCCGAGTACACTCGGCCTTAGGAAAACAATAGATGGGTTGAGCATCGGGGTCAGACTCTAAATATTCAGTTTACTGGGGAGTACCGTCCCGCCTAGAGACGCACGGCCTTGCCGAGCGCGTCACGGCAAGCGTGCCTACGGACGAAGCGACGCCAGACTGAATATTTAGAGTCTGACCCCGACCTCGACCTGTAGGTCCGCGTGGAGGGGGAGCCGGTGGGCCGGTTCGAGATCCCGCCGCGTCACGGGGCGGACGCTCCACCCCTGGTCGTTCCGCTGGGGGCGTATCACGGGCGGCAGGTGACCGTGGAGCTGATCCACGAGTCGCAAAGTAACCGGGCCGCGGTCGATTGGGAAGCGATAGGGGTTCCGGGGACATGATCCTAATTTGGCTGTGTGAGCGATTTGGCCATGCGGCGGGACTCTGCCGAATCCTTCCCAGAATGTCAATATCGGTTCGTGTCCCCGGAATCCAAAGGTTTTGCACGCCTACCGGACGGACACTTTCGGCTGGATGCTCCAGACGATCAACCTGTATGGTGTGTACATGGGCCCCGGGAATGGCGCACGGCTATCGTCCATACGATCAGTAAGTTCGGCCCTTTCCGATACCATGGTGGCCACATTGCCGTTGGGCAGCGCCAGCGCGTGGATCTCACGGACCGTGCCCGCCTGGTCTCCGCTGTCGCCGAGGCGCTCGACTTGTCCGCCTCTTTCCAGTATTTGCCAGGCGATCAGCGTAAGACGTCCTCCTGTTCTTACCGCGGTGACGACATTGCCGTTGCGCATGACTGTCGCAGAGATGAGATCCACCGTGCCGGCCTGGGTTGTGCCGAGGCGCTCGATCCTTTGGCCATCTTGGGAGATCTTCCAGGCGATCAGCGTAAGACGTCCTCCTGTTCTTACCGCCGTGACGACATTGCCGTTGGGCAGCGCCACCGCGGAGATGAGATCCACCGTGCCGGCCTGGGTTGTGCCGAGGCGCTGGATTTGTTTGCCGTCGTCCGAGACCTTCCAGGCGATCAGCGTAAGATGTCCTCCTGTATTTACCGGGGTGACCACATTGCCGTTGGGCAGCACCACCGCGGAGATGAGATCCACCGTGCCGGCCTGGGTTGTACCAAGGCGCTCGATTCCGCCGTTTTCCAAAATCTTCCAGGCGATCAGCGTAAGATGTCCTCCTGTTCTTACGGGGGTGACCACTTTGCCGTTGGGCAGCGCCACCGCGGCGATGCGGTCCACCGTGCCGGCATCTGTTTCCGCGAGGAACTGGCAGTAGCCCCACTGCGGGCTGTACTCTGTGATGTTGAACGTGGCCAGGTGCAATTTTGTTGGAGATAACGGTAAACGAAACATGTTCTCTCCGATGGTGAGCAGTCTGCCGTTCCGCAAAAGGAGGCCTGTGGCATGATCAGACCGTACAGGATACCTCCGATCCGAGGTTGGTCTCGAGAGCTTTCTGCCGTCCGCCGAGATGTTGTAGATTTGCAGGCGACTACTCCTCCCATCCTCTCCGACGATGATGACCACATTGCCGTTGGGCAGGACGCCGGAGCTGAATTTGACACCCCCCCGAGAGATTTCTGTGTTTGGTTCCTGACATTGATCGCTGTCGCCGAGGCGCTTGATCGACACTAACTGGCCTTCCGCCGCCAACGGGAACAGCACAAAGGCGGCGCAGACTACGATGAACACGTTTCTTCTGGACATGACAAAACTCCTTTGGCCTATTCGTGGACGAAATGCACGCGAGAGGCTGAATCGGTCACTGGCCGATTCTGGCCTCAGACGACACCGCACCGCTACTTGCGCGCCGCTCGGCCACACACCTCGAAAAAGGCGGAGGGCCGCCGGCACGCCGGAAGAAAGCGTCCGTGCATCCTATTCTCTTCCGAGGAGACATGAGGTCGCTCTGCGCATATCGCACCACCCCCTTTCAGCTTTGGCAGCGGAACAACGTTTGGCAGAACTAGGAGCCGAGATTTCCCCTTTGGGTTGACCTTGGAGCCGATCCAGGCTCGGAATGGCCGCCATCCTAACCGTTCCAAATCCGGGGACATCCAAATCGCAAATCCGGGGACATGATACTAGTTTCGCCGCTTCTTGGGCCGACCGCCGTTCTGTGGTTTCAAGACGCGACCGACAAGGCCCTCCAAACGCTCCTGGTCCGCGTAGGTTATGCTTCAGCATAACAATCAGGCGGTGGCGATACAACGCCGCGAATATCCCCGGATGACCGGCCGGCGGTGCGG
>CAYGZA010000144.1:0-15630 GCA_964354135.1 uncultured Planctomycetaceae bacterium | reverse complement strand
GGCGAACTCCTGCTTCGAGGCATACCACCGGCTCTTCCAGCCGATCATGATGCCCGTGCGAAACCCGATTGGATTGACTTTTTGACCCATATCGTCATTCCAGCGCCACGCGGATGTGCGACATCCGCTTCTTCAGGACCGACGCCAGCCCCCTCGCCCGGGGCTGGAGCCGCTTGAACATCGGCCCGCCGTCCACGCGAACGTCGACCACGATCAACTCGTTGAGCCTCGGGGCCCGCCGATCCTCCGCGTTGGCCAGCGCGCTGCGGATCACCTTCTCCAGCATCCGTGCCCCGCGCTGCGGCTGGTAGCGGAGGATGTCCAGGGCTTCGTCGGCGAATTTCCCCCGCACCAGGTCCGCCAGCAGGCGCACCTTGCGCGGACTGATCTGGGCGAACCGGTGCGACGCTTTGTAGGCCATGTTACTACCCTCGCCAATACTCATCCAGGCCCGATCACCGCTTCCCTTTTCCGCCGTGCCCGCGGAAGATCCGCGTCGGGGCGAACTCGCCCAGGCGGTGGCCGACCATCTCCTCGGTGACGAACACCTTCATGTGCTGCTTCCCGTTGTGGACCATGAAGGTGTGCCCCACAAACTCCGGGACGACGGTACAAGCCCGGGCCCAGGTCTTGATCGGCTGCTTTTGCCCGTCCTCGTTGAGCCTCTCGACCTTCACGAAAAGCTTGCGATCGACGTAGGGGCCTTTCTTCAACGATCTTCCCATAGTCCCGCCTTTCAGGAGACCTTCAACAAGCCGTAGCGCCGCGAGCGCCGCCGCCGGACGATGGCCCGGTTCGAGGCCTTGTGCCTCTTGCGAGTGCGGCCGCCTTTGGCCAACTTCCCGGTGGGGCTGACCGGATGGCGCCCGCCCTTGGTCCGGCCCTCGCCGCCCCCGTGGGGATGGTCGATCGGGTTCATCGCCGTGCCGCGGACGTGAGGCCGCCAACCCAGCCACCGCGTTCGGCCGGCCTTGCCCAGCACAATGTTCATGTGGTCGGCGTTGCCGACCGCACCGATCGTGGCCCGGCACTTGGCCGGCACGCGCCGGATCTCGCCGCTGGGGAGATTGATCTGCGCCCAGTCGGCGTCGCGCGCCGCCAAGGTCGCACTCGCCCCGGCCGAACGGCACAGCGCCGCACCGCACCCGGGCCGCATCTCGATGCAGTGAATACTCATGCCCAAGGGGATCGCCGACATCGGCAGGCAGTTGCCCGGCGTGGGGGGCGCGTCCGGACCGCTCTCCACCTTGTCGCCCGCCTTCAAGCCTTGCGGGGCGAGGATGTAGCGCTTCTCACCGTCGGCATAGAACAATAGCGCGATTCGGGCGCTGCGGTTGGGGTCGTACTGAATGGAGTTGACCACCGCAGGAATGCCGTCCTTGGTGCGGTGGAAGTCGACGAGGCGGAGTTTGCGCTTGTGCCCGCCGCCTCGGTGCCGGGCGGTAATCACGCCCTGGTTGTTCCGGCCGCCTTTTCTCCGCTTCGGCCGCACGAGGGCCTTTTCCGCCTTGGCCCCCGGCGTCAGCTCGGCGAAATCGCTCACGCTGGCCTGCCGGCGGCCCGGCGTAGTCGGATTGTAGCGACGAATACCCATAGCTATCAGCTTTCAGCTTTCAGCTATCAGCGTCCGGCTCTCAGCTTCTACGCCCGGGTGCTTCCCAAGCTGATAGCCGACGGCTGATAGCTGATAGCTTTCCTAAAAGAAGTTGATTTTGTCCTCGGGATCCAGCGTTACGATCGCCTTTTTCCAGGTCTTGGTCTGCCCGCGGCGGAACCGGGTCCGCCGGGGCTTTCCCCGCCGGTTCTGGATGTTGACGCGCACCACCTTGACGTCGAACAGGTGCTCCACCGCCCGCCGGATGTCCTGCTTCGTGGCCAGCGGATTCACCTCAAACGCATACGCGTTGCACCGTTCCGCCTTGTGGAAACCCTTCTCGGTCACCAGCGGGCGAAGCACAATCTGGTACGGTTCCAGGGAAGGTCCTGACTGGGTCATCGCTTGGGCCATTCGATCTTGTTTTCCTCTTGCCACTCACCTCTCTCCGACGGATCAAGAGGCCTTGGCCGCCGCCTTCTGGCGGAAAGCGTCCAGCGCCGCCTTCGTCATGAGCACTGCCCGCGGACGCAACACCTCCAGGGCGTTCAGGTCCGAAACGGGCAGGACCGACACGTCGGCCAGGTTCCGCGTGCTCTTGTACACGTTGACGTCGTAGCCGGCCAGCGCCACCAAGAGCCGGCGGCCATCCACCTGTAATGCCTTGAGAATGGAGGCCATCTCCTTCGTTTTGGGCTCGGAGAACGCCAGCTCGTCGATCAGCTTCACTTCGTTGTCGGCGATCCTTGTTGCCAGGGCCATCCGGGTGGCGGTCTGCACGGCACGCTTGGGGAGCCGGTAGCCGAAATCGCGCGGCCGCTTGGCAAACGCATGACCGCCGCCGCGGCGGATCGGGCTGCGCCGCGACCCCGCCCGCGCGTTGCCCGTCCCCTTCTGCCGGTACATCTTCTTGGTCGTTCCGGCGACCTCTCCCCGGCCCTTGGTCTGCGAGGTACCCTGCCGTTGGTTGGCCTGGTACATCACCACCACGTCGTGCAGCAACTGCTTGCTGATCCGCGGGGCCAATTCGGCGGGGTCAATCTCGTATCTTCCCACTTCTTGGCCGGTTCGGTTATAGACAGGCAAGCTGACCATGCTCGTGCTCCGCGCTAGTTGCCGGCGACTCTAGGCTTGGGAAGCCTGTTGGTTTCCCGGATGATGACGTACCCGCCGTTTGGACCCGGGATGGCCCCGTTGACCAACAAGAGATTGTTCTCCTTGTCGACCCCCACCAACTTGAGATTGCGGACGGTACACCGCTCCGCCCCGTAGTGGCCGGCCATGCGGTGCCCTTTGAACACGCGGTGGGGAAAAGAGTTGCAGCCGATGGAACCGGCGTGCCGGTGGACTTTCTTGACGCCGTGGGAGGCACGCTGGCCGCGGTAGTTGTGCCGCTTCATGACGCCCGCGGTGCCGCGGCCCTTGCTCGTTCCCACAACGTCCACCGCGCGGACGCCCTCGAACAACGCCACATCCAACTGCTGTCCTACCTGATACCCCTCGATCGGGGCACGAAACTCGCGGACCAGCCGCTTCGGCTCGCAGTTGGCCTTCACTACGGAAGCAACGCCGGCAGAGGAGCGGCGGCGTTGGCGTTTGCTATCGAGCTTGGCGACGTGACCGCGCTGGCTGCGGGAAGCAAGACGACGCGGCTTATCCAAATAGCCCAGTTGAACGGCCTCGTACCCGTCCCGATCCTTGCTCTTCAACTGGAGCACGTGGCACGGGCCCGCCTGAATGACGGTCACCGGAATGGCATCGCCGGAAGGATTGTAGATCTGAGTCATCCCGACCTTCCGGCCGAGTAGTCCAATGTTCATCGTTCTTGCCTTCTACCGCCTCGCCCGTGGGAACCACCAGCTCAAGGCCGGGTTTACCCACACGGCTTCCGGTCCATATACCACCCCAAAGAGGGTAACAAACCGCCGCCGCCACACTAAACAGTGTAACGGCTTTATCGCCGGCTGGAAGCCTTGATCTTAACGTCCACGCCCGCCGGGAGACTCAATTTGTTCAGCGCCTCGATGGTCTTGGCCGTGGCCTGCATGATGTCGATCAGCCGCTTGTGCGTGCGGATCTCGAACTGCTGCCTGGCTTTCTTGTCCACGTGGGGGCTGGACAAGACCGTATACCGCTCGATGCGCGTCGGCAAGGGAATGGGGCCGTGTACCACGGAGCCGGTCCGCTTGGCCGTGTCCACAATGTCGGCGGCACTCTGATCCAGGACCGCGTGATCGTAGGCCTCCATTCGAATGCGGATAATCTCGTTCGTCTGCCCGGCCACAACGTCCTCCCGGTTCAGCCTGCTGCCGATTTGCCAATGCGCACTTACTTGAGTCGCCCGCTATGGGGGGAGAACCAAAAATCCTACTAGGTCTGGCGAAGGCTGTCAACGGGGGCCTGGGGAGAAAAGTTCATTCCGACCCCAAACGGCCGAGGAGCGATGCCCGGTTTCCACAGGTTCTTCCCATTACCCCGCTCGGACGGGGGGGCCATGTTGCTCTGTCCGCCCCCACAGCTACCGGTGAGCGTTCTGACGCATTGGGTGTCGAGAATGGGGCTCGGAGGCTCTGACTTTGTGGCACATTCCATTGCGGTTTCGGGTAAGCAGGTTTCAAGGTTAGAATACCTGTTGCGTCATCTGATTGCGACGATCAGTGCCGTAGGCATTACCGAGGAGAGCATTATGGGCTATCGCGGTCACGTGAGAAACGGCGTTGTGGTGCTCGACAATCCTGTCCCACTACCCGAAGGGGCGGAGGTTCGAGTGGACCTCGTGGAATCGCCCAAGACGGGCCCGAGCGAGGAGAACGGACCGACCCTTTACGAAAGGCTCAAGCCAGCGATCGGCGCCGCCCAGGGCCTGCCATCTGACGCAGCCTCCAACGTCGATCATTACTTGTATGGATGGCCGAAGCAATGAGTCGCGTTTTCGTGGACACGTCGTACTACGTGGCGGCGGTCAATCCGCGCGACGCGCTCCATCCGGCGGCCTTGAGCCTGGCCCGGACATTCGCAGGCCAAATGGTGACGACCGAGTTCATACTCCTCGAAGTAGGAAACTGGCTTGGACGGTCCGGTGATCGAGAGGTGTTCGGGATTTGTCGGGGCTCCTCCCGTCACTCTGATCGCAAACCTCACATGAAGCTCTCCAGCACCTCCGGCGGGGCGGGAGCGTAGGAGTGGGGCTCCATCGTGCAGGTGGCGCGGCCCTGGCTCAAGCCCCGCATGGCGTTGGAATAGCCGAACAGGCTGGCCAGCGGGGCGTGGGCCTCGATGACCGTGTTGCGGCCGCGGGTGTGCGTGCGGGTGATGATCGCCCGCCGCTGCTGCAAGTCGCCGACGAAGTCGCCGAGGTGCTCTTCGGGCGTCGTCACTTCCAGACGCATGATCGGCTCTAGGAGCACGATCCCCCCCTCGCGAAGGCCCCGGTTGAAGGCGTCGGCCGCGGCGAACCGGAACGCCAGCTCGTTGGATTCGGCCTCGCGGACCACGCCTCCGAGGATCGTGATCTTCACGTGCATCAGCGGGAAACCAAGCGCGCCGCCGCCTTCCCCTTGCTCGCTGAGCACTTGGATCGCGGCATTCAGGAGCGGCCCGGGCAACTGATCGCCGCAGTCGGCAACGACGGTGACCGGCCTCACGCCGCGGGAGAACGGCTCCATGCGGACCATCAGCTCGGCGAACAGGCTCTGGCCCGCCATCGCGCGGTGGCAGCGGCCGTTCACTTCGACCGCCTTTTCGATCGTCTCCCGGTAGCTGACCCGCGGCTTGTGTACGCGGACGTCCAGCCCGAAATCCCGCAACAGCCGGTGCTTGATAACCTCCAGGTGTAATTCCCCCATCCCGCTGATGAGCGTCTGGCCGGTCTCCTCGCTCTCCTTGGCGCGGAAGGTGGGGTCCTGCCGTTTCATCATCTCCAGCACGTCGGCCAGCTTCTTGCGTTCCGTGGAGCTTTCCGGCTCGATGGCCATCGAGATCACGGTCTCGGGGAAGGTGATCGACTCCAGCAGAATCGGGTGCCGCGGGTCGCAGAGCGTGTCGCCGGTGATCGAGTGCCTCATGCCGATCACGCCGATGATGTCGCCGGCCGCGACCTCGGCGACCTGCTCCCTGCGGTCCGCCTGGATTCTCCAGAGCTGCGGGACGTTCTCCTTCCTGTCCTTGCCGGGGTTGTAGACGCGGCTGCCGGCCTTCAGCCGTCCGGAGTACACCCGCACGTAATCCAGGTCCCCATGCCGGTCGGCCTGGATCTTGAACAACAGCCCGCAGAACGGCTCGTCCGGATCCGGCCGGCGGGCGAGCCTGTCGCCCTTCTTCGGGTCCGCTCCTTCGACCGGCGGCACGTCCAACGGGCTGGGAAGCCACGCGGCCACCGCATCGAGAATGGGCTGGACCCCAATCCCGTCCAGCGCCGAGCCGCAGAGGACCGGCACGATCACGTTCCGGATGGTCGCCTGGCGAAGGACGCGGTGGATCAAGTCGCTGGGGACGGCCTTTTCGCCGAGTATCCTCTCGATCAACTCGTCGCAGTAGTGCGAGAGCCCTTCGAGCATCTGGCTCCGCCACATTTCGGCCTCGACCCGCAGTTCCTCCGGGATCGGGTCGCGGCGGACTTCGGTCCCTTCCTTCTCGGGAAGGAACGTGAGCATCTGCATTTCGATCAGGTCGAGAAGGCCGCGGAACGGATTCTGAAAATGCGGCGGGCCGGAGCCGACCGGGAGCGAAACCGCCACCGGCCGGCAGTCCAGCCGTTTCTCGATCTCCTCCAGCGTCCCGAAGAAATCGGCCCCTTCGCGGTCCATCTTATTGATGAAGGCGATGCGGGGGACCCGGTACTTGTCGGCCTGACGCCAGACGGTCTCGCTCTGGGCCTCGACTCCCTCGCGGGCACTGAACACCACGACCCCGCCATCCAGCACCCGCAGGCTCCGCTCCACTTCGGCGGTGAAATCGACGTGGCCCGGGGTGTCGATCAGATTGACGATCACGTCCTCCCACGGGAACGTGACGCACGCCGCGTTGATCGTGATCCCTCGCTCCTGCTCCTCGGGATCGTAGTCGGTGATCGTGTTGCCCTTATCGACCTCCCCCACGCGGTGGGTGAAGCCGGAGTAGAAGAGCATCCGCTCGGTGACGGTCGTCTTCCCGGCATCGATGTGGGCGATGATCCCGATGTTGCGGAGCTGGCTCAGGTTGGGGCGCATGGCGGAAGGAAAGGCGCGTTCGTCGCTTCAGACTTATGGAGCAATCACTTGCCCAGTCTATCCGAAAAGCAGCGGGCACAGTAGGGAGGGGCATGAACGCGGGGCCCGGCGACCGTTGCCCTCAACGTGCCACAAGCATGCCACCCCGCCGAGCTACCGACCTTAGCGCGGAGTCTACGCGGAGAGCACGCCTACGGACGCCGGGCACGTCGAACCCCAGCACGAGAAGGGCGCTCATGGCGCGAATTGAACCGACTCTTTCGCAAAGAGCCTGATCAACTTGAGCCACGAGAGTCCAAACGCCGATCGCAGCTCTCTCTCCAACTCGGACGACCCCATGAGAGCGATACGCCGGGCTCTTGCTGCCTCCTTCAAGGCCCCGCGAGTGAATCCAGATGTCGAGATGATGATGCCGCCGTGTGCCTTTTCCTCTCCAATAACGCCGAGAAGTTCACGGACCACGGTTACCTCCGAGCGATCCCGCCTATGCCTGCACTGAACCGCGAGGACGCAACCATCCTCCTTCACGACCTCAATGTCGATCCCGCCGTCTTTGGTTCCGCCGCGCCTATTGGCCTTGTGGCCTTGCGCCTTGAACAGGTAAGCACACAGTTGCTCAAACTCGTCCCATCGAAGGGCGTCGAACACTTGCCGACTTCCGAGAGGCTCAACGAATCTCTTGAGGATTACAGCTCTCGCATCGGACATGCCGCAGATCATTAGATCAGTGAAGTACTGCAGGTATGTCATGAGAAATGTGTCGATCACATTGAGCGCCCGCTTCGGCGAGAACTTCACGGCGTCCAGGACCCAGCAGATTCCTTCCCAGGCCGGCTGGTTGAACGTCATTCGCCTTCAATGCAGAATCGGCATCGTGTCACCCGATTGCCTTTCGAGTTGCTGAGTCTCCCATTCGTACATTTTTTGATCATTGCCGTAAGTTGTATTCTGGATAAGGAAGCTCGTAAGGTGATTTAGCACTTCTTGAGCCGAGAAGTCCCCGCAACGATCCAAATACTCTGAGAGGTGCTCTAACGACGGAAAGCAGTTGTTCGGGAACACCGATTCTGGGTCGTCAAGGAGACGACAAAGCCAGTCATCTAATGAAAGCGTTTTTCCGGGGCTTGGACGTCGCTTCATAGGCGCATCCCCGCGTCTGTGCGTTTCAAGGATTCCACCAGACTCCGTGAAATAAGTTAGACGTGCGGAGCGCTCCGCGCCCACTCTCGCGCCAGAACGGTCATGCTTTCGTGCTGCGTGGGCCAGTCGTGTAGGGTCGCGGGGTCGAAGTCAGCTCCGTTGGGCCATGTCAATGTATGGACTTCCGGGTCGATTCCTACTTGGCCGAACAGCGAACGGTCGCGCAGCGGGCCGTAGACCTCGCCCTCTAAGACCGGCGAGAAATCGATCACTTGCACGGCCCCATCGTCGAACGCCACGCGTAGGGTATAGGGCCCGGCGATCTGGAAAGACACGACGCGATAGACCGGGTGCATCATGACAGGATTCCTTATTCAAGCGGCACGATGTTCTGTGGTGGCTGGCCGGCTTGAAGTCGCTGCCAGTTCGCCAGAAGCTCCTCGCGATGGAGTTCTGCCCAAGCTTCGACTAGGCGATGCTGGCGTCGGGGTAGCGCGCCACCGATCAAGTCAACCGTGTCCACCGCGTAGATGCCGACATCGTCCTGGTAGTACGCGTGGAAGTGCGGCCTATGGTGCGGCCCGCCGACTTCGGCGTACATCCGGACGATGATCCCGTAGAAGCGACTGATTTCCGGCATAACCTCATTTTACCATTGTCTTGTGTGCCGGCGTTCCCGCTGCGCTGACCGCCGGGCACCGGCCCTTCGTCACAAAACCTAACCTGTTTGCCGACAATCGTTTGCGCCCGCACTGCTTTGGCGAAGATCCCACTTGGGAAGTAGTCGGAAAGTTCGGGAATCAGCTTCGCGCGGCGAGATTATGGTGCTCCAACGCACAGCGCGACCGCCGACGCGATATCGTCTAGCTGGCTATCGGCGAGCGAACCGCGCAACGTCACGAATCGATTGACCGAAACGGACTTCACCTGGAATCCATCAGCCCCGGATTCCTTGGATAGCCCGTTCGTCGAAGTCGCAGGCAGATGAACGAACCATGGAAAGCCGCCGTAACCTGGCTTCCACTCCGTAATCGGCACAACGATACGGAGCGGCAACCGCCCAATCGAGTCCAGGCTAATCACCACGGCAGGCCGAATCTTCTGAATCTCCGCACCGACGGACGGATCGAAGCGGATGTCCCAAACCTCTCCCCTACTGGACATCTTCGTCTGGATCATTTAGATCTTCCTCACTAAACGCCTCGAAGTCCGTCAGATCGCGGTTGCAGAGGTAGTCGTTTTCCGCTCTTTGGGCGGCCGCCGCCAGAATCGGATCCCGCTGGTCCCGGGGAAGCCTCCGCAGCGCAGAAGCGGACATGGGTTTTTCGCTCTCGTCCGCCTCCCCGGGTATCCCACTCGTGGAACCCGGACAGATTTGCTCCGCTCTCTCTCTTGTGATGATCCCCTCCGTGAATGCACGCAGCGCCATTTGGAGCAGCCGAGCCGGCTTCTCATCTCCCACGTATCCGACGGGTTCCTTTTTCCTCCATCCGAACTGGGAAAACTCTGTGTAGAGCGTCTTGTACTGCGAGGCTTCGATGATCCCCAAATCAAAGGCGCGGCGCACCAGGCTTTGCATGCTCAGCCCAAACTTGCGCTTCAAGAGGGCAAACTCGTGCATGGCGACGCGGCGGCGTTTCGAGCCAAGTTCGCGTCGAATGACCGCCGCGGGGACAATGAGCGCGGAGGCGAAACGATGAGCGAGATTCTCTTCTTCTTTGGCATCGACCTCGGCGCAATCCGTCAGTAGATGCCCAAGCTCGTGGGCCAGGTTGAAACGCACCCGATCATCGGGGACGTCCGTGCTGACCACAACGATCGGCGTCGTCTGGTCGGCCCAGCCGGCAAGGCCGTCGAACTCCCGTTCCGTGTCCATCCCGCTGTGCGCGACAACGATTCCACCGTGCTGTTCGACCACCCCGGTGAGGCTGTCAATCGGCGACTCTCCCAGGTTCCATTCGGCGCGCAACCGCTGCGCTGCTCTTTCGGCCTCCTCGACCGAACGCACCCTTTGGGGCTTTGGAAAAACCGGCTTCTCGTTTGGATAGAGCGTCCCTTGCAGCCAGACCTGCGATTCAACCACCTGGGCGGCAAACGCCTTGACCTGCTCCTGGCGGGATTTTGGCATCGCGGCTTGCTTGCGGAACGCCAACCACGCGATCGACACGCTCGGGTCCGCAACGAAGTAGTCGGCCTTGACTTTCAGCACCTTCCCCACCGCCACGAGGAAGGCTTGCCCGGGCGTGCTCTTGTTCTTCTCGTACTTGGAGAGCCCGGCCTTAGTGATCGGGCGTGCCAACACTCCCATTTGTCGGGCAACGTCGTCGAGCGTCATCCCGGCCGCCAAACGAGCTTGCCGCATGCGATCTCCGATCATGGGTTACCAACTCCGTGTTGACGGAAGTGAAGTAGACCAGTGGTCTGTCAACGTTGACAATCATACGGGAATCTGGCGGTTTGTCAATGGCCCCGCGGCGTTTCGGTGAGCGAAGGCCGCCATCCACTGTGGGATTACAACTAACGGGGGAGTACAATATGCCCCCCTGCGTGCCTAGAGTGGCAACATCCTCGGGCGAACCAATAATCCGGCCCGAAGGCATGCGTAGCGAATTTCGCCGGGACGGGTCCCAATGCCGGTTTCGACTCAGCTCCAAGGAGGAGTCAGCCCAGGCAGTCCCACTGGATGGGGACCCTGCGCAGGGCGTAGCCGGTCTCGCGGAGATAGTCGCCGTAGATGAGCACCCAGCGGTAGCCGGGCATTCGCTCGGCGACCAAGAGGCTCGGGGCCTTGAAGCGGACGTCGATCTGCGTGCGGCAGACGGCCAAGAGCGGGTTGGACTCAATCTCACCCGAGAGTCCCAGCCACCGCTTCGACGCGAAATCGGGGACGATCATCGTGACTTGCCGGCCCGTGGCCATCTGGACTCTCGGGGCGGCACCATAGTCGGACTCGTAGTGCGTCATAATCCGCACCGGCTCCAGGCCCTTGCCGTCCATCTTCCGCGGCGCGGTGCAGTGCGCCAGCGTGATGACTCCCTCGTGCGGAAACGTGGGGGCGTTCATGAACGTCGGCCGGCCCGACACGTTCCCCAAGAGCATCGCCGCGGGAATCGCCACGAAATCCGCCTCGCACAAGGCCAGGTAGCCGGCGTCGTTGAGCAGACTGAGCGAGAGGCACGCGGTCGTCTCCGCAATGGGCATGATCGCGGACATGCAGGCGGCGACCGTGATCGCCCGGCAGTCGGCCTTTCGCATCAGCCCGCGGAAGACCTGCTCCAGCAGGAAGGCCCTTTGGACGGATCGCAACTCGGTCTCCAGCTTCGTCCCGGGAAGCTTGAGGTAGGCGTCGGCGCGGCTGCGGGCCAAATCGACGGCTTGCTGGTCCTCGCGAGCGGCCCTGATGAGCCTGCCGAGCGTCTCGTACGAGACCGCTTGAATGTCCAGCTTCCAGAGCCGGCGGACCTGCTCCATGGTCTGCTCCGGCGGCCAGCCCGATAGGTCGGGCCAGCCGACGACCACGATCCGGCTCCCCACCGTGGCCCGCAGCCCGGCAAGGGCCCGTAGCCGCCAAAGCACCTCGTCCATCCGATCGACCACCGTGTCCTCACAGAGGATCGTCTTGGTCGCCTGAAAGTCGGTGTGCTGGCGGTGGAACCGGGCGGAGGCCCCTTCATACCAGTAATAGAGCGGGCCAGAATGGTGGCGGACGAAGAAGATCGTGTCCTTCCCGAGGTTATCCACCCAGTTGACCTCGGCCATGAGATCGCCCGCCCCGTCGCCGGCGGAGTAGAACAACAGCACGTCGGCCTTGGCGATGTCCCGCACGGCCGAGAGCTGCCCGATACCCCGCACCTTCGCCAACGGCAGGAACTCGACGGGAAAGTCGGCGGCGGCCTTCAGTTGGTCGAGTTCCTTCCGGATGCGAGCGACTTCCTGGACGGCGTCTTCCTCGGTTTGAATCCCGCCCCAGGCCCGCCAACTGGTCTGGTGCTGCCGGACCGGCAGGGGATACGTGAAGACCGGCTTGACCACCAAGGTCCGCCGTGGAGGTGCCGGTTCGTCGCCCCCCTCTGGCGCTGCGAGCATCGACCAGGAAAGCCCGGTGAGTGCCGCGCCGCCCAGTCCGGCCAACCCCAGCCCCATCAGGGCCTGCGGCCTGGCTCGCTCATCCTCGGCGATTCCTGCGAGATGACCACAACCGCAACAACCTCCCCGAACCGGGAGGCATTGTGGGGCGTCGGGACGTCTTGCGGGCATGGGCGTGGCTCCTGAATGGCTTGTCTGCGAATACAGCCGGGGACGGCTGCACCACTTACCCTTCCCCGGGCACAGCCGGGGCGGCTTTGCCGCATTTCCAGCCGCGTCCAGTACGCCTGTTGTAGCCGGAATGGGGGCCGGCTGCAAATGTCGCACAGCACCTTGATGGGGTTTCACGATCATGGGAGGGCGAGGCTCCTGCCGAGCCGCACTTGCAGTCGCGAAACTCGCGTTTTCTGCCAGGCTCGGCAGGAGCCTCGCCCTCCCGTTGCGTTTCCGCTGGTCAGAGCGGCCCCCGGTGCCTACAATCATGCGAATGTCCCCATGCGACCCATCCCTCCACTCTTTACCTCGACCCCCCTTCGGCCTGAGCCCGGTCGTTTTCGGCACGGGTTGCTGCATCGTCGCCGCGCTGGGCTATAGCGCGGTGAACATCTGCCTGCGGGCGCTGACCGTCCATCGCGACCCTGTGTGGATCCTCTGCATGAAGGAGTCCGTGGCGGTTGCGCTGATGGGGCCGTGGCTGCTGTTCCAGGCGGCGCGCGGGCGGCGCGTGCTTCCCGGCAGCCGCACGCTCTTGGTGTTGGTCGTGATCGGCCTGTTGACCCATTTGGGAGGCAGCCTCCCCGTAATCTGGGCGATGGGGGTCGTCGGCCTGGCGATCACCGTGCCGGCGAGCCTGGGGGTCAATCTGGTGGGCGGCGCGGTGCTCGCCCAACTGCTGCTCCGCGAGCGGGTGTCGCCCCAATCGGCTCTCGCCATCGGGGTGGTGATCGTCTCCATCGTGCTCTTGAGTTTGGGAGCGGGCCAGGTGAATCGCTCGATTGTCACTACCGCGGCCGTCGCCACCGGGCCGTTCTGGATAGGGTTGGCGATTGGTGTCTCCTGCCTGGCGGGCGTGATTTGGGGCATGCTCAACGTCGTCATTCGCCGCTCCGTCACGCAGGGGGTATCCATCGGTTTACTTGCCTTCATCGTGCCGGCCATGGGGGCGCTGAGCCTCGCCCCGGTGACCCTGTGGCGGCACGGCCTGTCGGGACTGTTCGCTCCGCCCGCGAATCACCTGGTGCTGATGCTCCTTTGCGGAGTGCTCAACCTGGCAGCCTATCTGGCGATCATTAAGGGGCTCGAAATGACGACGGTGGTCCGGGCCAACGTGCTGAGCGCCTCGCAAGTGGCCCTGGCTGCCGCGGCCGGATTGCTCTTCTTCCGCGAGACCCCTAGTCCGGCCCTGGTGGCCGGGGTCTCCCTGACCATCGCCGGAATGGCTCTGGCCAGCCGGCCCGGGACGGTGTAGGCGGGTCTTGACCCGGCAACCGCCAGAGCGCACGCTATGGAGCGTTCTAGGATCGAGGAATCACGTTTTGTTGACGGGGACGTTTCTCGTTTTTCCCTTCCCGCTGGCCTGACGAAAGACTTCAGCATGAACAGCAAGATTGCCCGACGCGGATTCCTGGGTGGCGCCCTGGCGGCTGCCGGCGCACTGGTTGCCGAAGACCGTTGGCTCGCCGCAGCGGCTGCGGCAGGCGCGGACCGGAGCGGGGAGGAGATTCCCCTGGTCGACTACCACGTCCACCGGGACGGGACGACGCTGGAGAAGCTGCTGGCTATCTCCCGCCAGAAGGGCGTGAAGTTCGGGATCGTGGAACACGCCGGCACGAAGGAAAACAAGTACCCGATCGTCCTCAGCAGCGACGAGGAGCTGAAGCAGTACATCGCCGGCCTCGAAGGCAAGCCGGTCTACAAGGGCGTCCAGGCCGAGTGGATCGACTGGATGACCTGCTTCTCCAAAGAGGTGGTCGCCCGGCTCGATTACGTCCTGACCGACGCGTGGACGCTCCGCGACAAGGCCGGCAAGAAGGTCCGCATGTGGGACCCCGAGTTCCGCGTGGACGATCCCCGGGAGTTCATGGACCGCTACGTCGATTTTCACCTGGAGATCCTGGCTGCGGAGCCGGTCGACATCCTGGCCAACCCGACGTACCTTCCCGGCGGCCTCGACAAGGAGTACGACGCCCTATGGACGCCCGAGCGGATGCAGAAGGTCATCGACGCGGCGGTGAAGTACGGCGTCGCCATCGAGATCAACTCGCAGTACCGGCTGCCGCGGATCGCGTTCTCGCGCTTGGCCAAGGAGGCGGGGGTGAAGTTCTCCTTCGGCTCGAACATCCGCGGGCCGAACGTCGGCAAGTCGGATTATTGGGTGGAGATGATCAAGGCGTTGGGGCTGAAGCGGAGCGACGTCTTCACTCCCGCCCCAGCCGGCCAAAGGGCGGTTGACCGGCGGTCCGACGTTTCGTGGCAAGGGCAGCGGAAGCCGTAGGGCACTCCGGGCCCGTGTGTGCAAGCACTCACCGGGCGAATCCGACTTCGGGAAGATTGACACCCGCCTGGTCTGCAAACCTGCACAAGTACCTTATAGCAGCTTCGTGAACCCCGGGATGGGGACCGGGTAGTTGCCCGCCTCGTCCGGCGCGACCGGGGGCTTGGTCTCGAAGCTCGTTTCATCCGGCGACGGGCCGAACTGGAAGTTCGACTTCACGACGTCCTCCCAGTTGACCGGCTTGCCCGCGTAGCAGGCGATCTGGCCCATGACGCAGCTCATGGTGCTGTTGGCCATGTGGTAGCCGCTGTTGATCGGCTTGCCCTCGCGGACCGAGTCGATGAGGGCCTTCTGCTCGGCGTCGTAGGGATTGTTGTGCGGGCCGGGGAACTGCCACTTGTTCTGGCCGTCGATGCGGCAGGCCCCCAGGTGGCACACGCCCTTGGTGCCCATGACGATGTCCGAGCCGTTGCCGTAGCACCCGTCGCGGGTCTGGCAGAGGGCATAGACGCGGAAACCGCTGGCGTATTCGTAGACCACCGTGTGGTGGTCGAACATGTCGCCGTAGACCTCGCCGATCGACGTGGACCGCCCGGCCAGACCGAAGCACCACTTGGGCATTTCCTCCTTGAGAATCCAGGCCACGCGGTCCATGTTGTGTACGAGCGACTGGGGCACGTCGTCGCCCGAGAGCCACAGGAAGTGATACCAGTTGCTGAACTGGTACTGGGTTTCGGACAGATTCGGCTTCCGGGCAACGAGCCCGTAGGGGCCGCGGAGAAACATCGACTGGATCGCGACCACCTCGCCGATCTGGCCGCCGTGGATCCGCTTGACGCACTCCTGGAACCCGGCGTGGAAGCGGCTCTGCAGGCCGGAGACGATGCTCAGCTTCTTCTCCTTGGCCAGATCGCAGGCGGCCTGCATGCGGCGGCAGCCGACGGGGTCGATGGCGTGCGGCTTGTCGACGAAGACGTGCTTGCCGGCCTTGATCGCAGCCTCGGAATACATGGGATGGAACTTCGACGCGCAGGCGATGAGCACCACGTCGGCCGCCTCGATCACCTTCTTGTAGCCGTCGAAGCCGACGAAGCAGTGCTCCTTGTCGA
>CAYGZA010000143.1:0-15651 GCA_964354135.1 uncultured Planctomycetaceae bacterium | reverse complement strand
AGCATCACCGCCTTCTACAGCGTGCTGGTGGAGGCCGACGATCCCAACGAGCCGATCAGCGACGCCGTGCGGGGGCTGTTGGACGGGCACGTGTGGCTGTCGCGCAAGCTGAGCTCCCGGGGCCATTACCCGGCGGTCGACGTCCTGGAGAGCTTGAGCCGGTTGATGCCCGAGGTGGTCAATCCCGCGCATTTCCAGGCGGCCCAGACGATGCGCGAACTCGTGGGGGCCTATCGCGACAATGAGGACCTGATCACCATCGGCGCGTACCGCCGCGGCAGCAATCCGCGGGTCGACCTGGCGATCGAGATGCAGGACCCGATCAACGCGATGTTGCGCCAGCCGGTGACCGAGCGATCGAGCGTGGAAGAGGCACGGCAGGCGCTGGTCCAGCTCCAGCAGCAGGCCGCGGGCCGACTGGCCGCGGCGAAAGGCCACGTGGGGGCCGGGCAGGGGGCCGCGCCCCAGGAGAAAGCGTAGTCCATGGCGAAGTTCAAGTTCCGGCTGGCCGGCTACCTGCGGCTCCGCGAGTCGATTCGCGACGAGCGGCGAGGGCAATTGGCCCAGGCCTACCGGGCTGAGGAGCTGCTAAGCCAAGAGCAACGCCGGCTGGAAGAAGAGCTGGCCGCCCTGGAACTCCGGCTCCGCCGGGCCTCCGCACCGGGGGCGGTCGACATCGACGAGCTCCTCCAGAGCCAGCGCTACCAGGTCCTCGTGAAGGCCCACAAGGAGCACCTGCTTCAGCAAGACAAGCAGGTCAAGGCGGAGATCGAGCGGCGGCGGCAGGCCCTGGCCGAGGCCAACCGCGACGTCCGCGTCCTGGAAAACCTCCGCGGCCGGCAATGGGAGCGGCACCGCCAGGAAGAAAACCGCCAAGACGTCAAGTACCTGGATGAAATGGCCCAGTTGCGCACCGCCCGGGAGGACGTCCCATGATCGGCCGCTTGCTTCGCGGGTCCTGGGCAATGCTCCTGTACTTCGCCTTGGGGACGTTGGTTGCCGAGGCGATCATGCTCGGGTACGTCTCGTTCACGGGAAGGCTCACCCAAGAGAAGCTCACCGAGCTGGTGGCCGTCCTCAACCGGAGCGGCCCCGCCGAAGCGAAGGCCGAGGGGGTTTCGGTCCCGGAAGAACCCCCTTCGGAACAGCCCTCTTTCGAGCAAATCCTCGAGGCCCGGTCGGTCAAGGACAAGAACCTCCATCTCCGCGAGCTGGCGCTGGCCAACGGCCTGACGCAGCTCAAGACCGAGCTGCGCAAGCTCTCCGAGGACCAGAAGCGATTCACGCAGCAGCGGACCGAGTACGCCTCCAAGCTCGACGCCCTGGCCAAGGGCGCCAAGACCGGCGGCCGCGACGAAGTCCGCCGCATCCTCGAGGCCCTCAAGCCCAAACAGGCCAAAGAGATCGTCCTCGGCATGCTGGAGAACAGCGAAGAGGACGAGGTCGTCGTCCTGCTCTCCGGCATGACCGATACGAAACGAGCCAAGATCCTCGGCGAGTTCAAGACCCCCGAGGAAACCAAGAAGATCGAAGACGTTCTCCGCCGCATCCGCCAGGGCGTGCCCGGGGCCTCCTTGGCGGAGAAGGCCAAAGGACAGTTGCCGCAGATTACTACGGCGCCACCCTAAACAACCTAGCGTGATTCCGGGAGGGCGAGGCTCCTGCCGAGCCGCACCGGAGGCCGCGAGTCGGGCGATCTTGCCCGGCTCGGCAGGAGCCTCGCCCTCCCGAGATCGAGAAACCTCATTCAGCTTAGGAGCCTCGCAATGGCTCGCCTCAATCTGGAAACCCTGGGCGGACTGTCGAGCATCGAGTCGCTCCTGGCCTCGTTGGGAACGGCGGGCGCTGGCGGCGGCTCGGGCACGTTCGACGAGCACCTTCTGAAGGCCCGAAGCGCCGCAGAGCCTCTCCGGCAGCAGCAGTCCGGCTCGCCCACCCCCGCTCCTTCATCGCCCCCTGAGCGGACGCCGCCGGGGTCCAACAGCTCGGCCCCGCCACACGGCGAGTCGTCGCCGGGCGCCGGCCCGTCCTCCGGGCGACAGGATTTCGATCCTGCTGGAGACTCCGCCCGTTCACCGGATGCCCCCCCGCAGCCCGAAGACGCCGGTGCCGGCGCGCCGGCGGCAAGCGATGCGCCCGAACGGGATGCTGATCGCCCTGGAGAATCGCACGACGAGGACTCCGGTGCCGACGACGCCGCAACCGCTGGTTCTGCCGCGGCGGCTTCAACGAAGCCGGCCGGTGCGCCGGACCGTAAGGCGGAAGAGCGCGCAGCGGAGGAGACCGAGGCCAAGGCCGCCGCATCCTCGGCCGCGGGCAAGTCGAAATCGGATAGGAACGCAAGGGCAATGGCCAAGCAGGCCGCCGCGGCAAGAAACGCCCAAAGCGACCAGGCCGCAAAGAAGGCACTGGGCGACCAGGCGCCGGCAGCCGGCGACGAGGGCGCCAAGGTATCGGCCGAAGCGTCGCTCTCGGCGACCGAGGCCGGCACGGAAGCCGGCAAGACCGAGGGGGCCAACGCAGAGGGACAGAGCAGCTCGGGCGGCGCTTCCGCACCGGGGCAAGTGGAGGCCGGCTTGGCCGCAGCGAATGCCGAATCGGCCGGGCTTTTCGCCGCAGCCGGCTCTAAAGCCGCAAAGCGGCCGCGAAACTCGTCGGCAAACCGGGCCGACGGGCCGGTGCAAGACGCGGCGGGCGCTTCCCGGCACTCGGCCCAGCGCACCGGCTCCAAAACGATCGAGGAGCCGGGCCCTGCCGACGCCAGTCCCGATGCGGCGACCACCGCAGGCAAACGGATTACCCCGCCGAGTCCCGCCAGCGATGCCTCCACAACGGCCGCGCAGCTCTCGGCGGCGCCGGCCGACCATAACAGACCCGCCGGCTCGGTGGAATCGGGCACTTCGGACACCCAGCCGTCGGCGAGCGGTCCCGCGAAGATGGAGGCCGGCGAGCGGGGCTCGCGGCCCGAGGCCGCATCCCCAACTCAGCCCGCGCCGGGCACCCAGCAGGCCGACCGGGTCCGCTTCGTGCAGCGCGTCGCCCGGGCGTTCGCGGCGGCTGCGGACCGGGGCGGCAGCATCCGCCTTAGGCTCCATCCCCCGGAGCTCGGCTCGCTGCGATTGGAGCTCACGATCCACAACGGCGCCATGACGGCACGGCTCGAGGCGGAAACCGAGACGGCACGGAACCTGATCGTGGAGAACCTCCCGGCGCTCCGCCAGCGCCTGGCCGAGCACGACATCCGCGTCGAGCGATTCGACGTCGACTGGAGCGGCCAGTCGGCGGGAAACCTGCCGCAACAAGCCCGCGATCAGCAGGCTTGGCATCCGCGGCCCGGGGAACCGGGTCCGGCCTCCGCAGGCCGCTCGCGACCTGCGGCGTCCGCTCCCCCCGATCCGAAAGGCGTTTTCCGGCCCGGGCACGGTTCGCAATTCGACGTCGTTATCTAGGGGCGAGGGGCTAGGGACTAGGGGTTAGGGACTAGGGGCGAGAAACGAGAGACGAGAGGAAACGAAAATGCAGTCAGTCAATCTCAATGCGATTCGCGGGCAGCAGGGCCCCCAGGCGAAGAACCACGACGCCTTCCAGGAGCTGAACCTGGATACCTTCATCCAGCTCCTGGTCTCCGAGATGCAGAACCAGGATCCGATGAACCCGATGAGCAATACGGAGATCCTCCAGCAGATCAGCCAGATCCGCGCGATCGAGTCGAGCACGCGGCTGAATTCCACGCTGGAGGCCGTCATGCTGGGGCAGAACGTGGCCACCGCCAGCACGCTGCTCGGCCGCAGCATCAGCGGCTTGACGGACGACTCGGAGAGAATCGCGGGAACGGTGGACCGGGTGACGGTCGCCGATGGTGAGGCGCGGCTGCACATCGGCGCCAAGACCGTGACCTTGAAGAACGTCGCGGAAATCCTCCCCCCCGCGGCAAGCGGCAAGTGATGAACTCAGGCGGCGGGTTTGCCCGCCCCTTGGCACCATACGAGAGGAGAACCTAAGGTATGGGTCTTGCATCCGCACTCAGCACGGCGCTGACGGGACTGTCGGCGGCCGAAACCACCATCGACGTCGTGGGCAACAACCTGGCCAACTCGAACACGGTAGGGTTCAAGTCGTCGCAGGCGCAGTTCGCCACCCAGTTCTTGCAGACGCTCAGTCTCGGCTCGGCGCCCACGGACAACTCCGGCGGCACCAATCCGCGGCAGACCGGCCTGGGCACGATGGTCGCCGAGATCTCCCCCGATTTCAGCCAAGGGACCATCGAGATCAGCGCCAACCCCACGGACATGGCCATCCAGGGGGACGGGTTTTTCTTGGTCCAGGGGTCCGGCGGCGAGCACCTCTACACCCGCAACGGCGCGTTCAAGATGAACTCCACCAACGAGATGGTGACGATCACCGGCAACCGCGTGCTGGGCTACGGCGTCAACGATCAGTTCGAGATCCAGCGGACCTTGCTGGTCCCGATCACGATCCCCTTGGGTTCCGCGGCCGTGGCTCAGGCCACGACCAACGTGTTCCTCGAAGGTCAATTGTCGCCGACGGGCGACATCGCCACCACCGCAGCGCGGATCCGCACCGACGTCCTCAGCAACGGGTACTACACCGCCCCGACCGCGAACCCCGACGCCACCAGCTCGGCCGCGCCCAACGTTGCCGGAGCGGGCACCACGGGACTGTCTCAGGCCGGCGGCGGCATGACGCCGGGGGCGACCTACGAGTACCGCTTGGTTTACGCCAACCGTCCGTACTCCCCGGGGCCTCCTCCCGTCTTTCCGCCCTTCTCGGAAAGCACGCCCTCCGACATGGTGACCGCCACGGTGGACCCCTTAGACGGGAGCGTCCTCCTCCAGGACATTCCCATCGATCCCACTCCTGCCGGCGTCTATTCCCACGTCCGAATGTACCGGCGCAACGCCGCCGGGCCCGCCGACTACAATTTCATCAGCGAGATCACCGTCGGGACCACCACCTACCTCGATACGACCAGCGACGCCGTGGCGGCAACCCAGGCGGTCTTCGACGACACGCGGATCAGCGGCAAGTACCGCTATTACGTGACGTTTGCCACGGCCTCCGGCGGGCCCGGCTTCGGCATCGAAAGCCGGGTCAACCTTGATTTGACCTCCAGCACCACCAACGTCGTCAACGGCCGCGTGCTGCTCTACAACCTCCCCACGGCCAATCCCGCCGACGGCTGGGTCACCCGCCGCATCTACCGCTCCCTGTCCACCGACGACAGCGATTTCCGCTACCTCGGCGAGATCCCCGACGTCACCAGCAGCATCACGCTCACCGACAACACGGCCGACTCCGTCCTCGCCGCGCGGCCGCAGGTCGACCTGGACGGGCCCAAGATCCTCCCGGGCACCCTGCTTCTCGACGTATTGCGCCGCGACGGCACGAGCTTCAACAACGTCTTCCGCGAGGGGACCCTGCACTTCACCGGCGAGAAAGGCGGGCGGACCCTGACCACCAAGGACTTCACGGTCACCACGGCCTCTACCGTTCAGGACCTGATGGACTTCATGTCCCAGGCACTCGGAATCCAGCCGACCACCGCCGATCCGACCGTCCCCATTCCGCAGAGCGAGACCGACGTCGCGGGCGTCTATGCGGCCCCCGGCGGCACGGTCGACACCACAGGCCGCATCGTCCTGACCGGAAACAACGGCGTCGACAACGCCATTGGGATCAGGCTTTCGGGGATGAACCTGACGTACACCGTCGGCTCCCAGAGCTACACCGAGACCGTGAGCCTCCCCTTCGGAACGTTCCAATCCGCCGTGGGTGAAAGCGCCGTGACCGACACGCTGGTGTACGACTCGCTCGGCATTCCCCTCGGCCTCCGGATCACCGCGGTGCTGGAGAACCGGGGCAGCACGGAGACCACGTACCGCTGGTTCGCCGATTCTCCCGACAACTCGCTCACGGCGCCCAACGTCAACATCGCCGTGGGCACCGGGACCATTTCCTTCGACGGCGAGGGGAACTTCCGACGCTCTACGCAGTCCACGGTGAATATCTTCCGGACCGGGTACCCCTCGGTGAACCCGCTGGCCTTCGACCTCGATTTCTCCCAAATCACCGGCTTGGCGACCTCCAACAGCAACCTGGCGGTCTCCCGCCAGGACGGCTTTGCTCCTGGAGTCCTCACCAGCTTCATCGTCGGCGAGGACGGCAGGATCAGCGGCGTGTTCTCCAACGGGGCAAGCCGCGATCTGGCGCAAATGCGGCTGGCTCGCTTCGCCAACCCCAACGGCTTGGAACAGCGAGGCCAAAACCTGTTTGCCTCCGGCGTCAACTCCGGGTTGCCCGTGGAAGGTGACCCCGGCACTCAGGGCATCGGCACGGTGATTGCCGGGGCCTTGGAGCTATCCAATACCGACATCGGCGGCAACTTGATCGACCTGATCCTCGCTTCCACCATGTACCGCGGCAATACCCGCGTGATCACCACGGTCCAGCAAATGCTCGACGAGCTGCTGGCGTTGCGACGATAACCCGCGGCCTTGGCCCGGGTGCTTGAAAGTACGCACCGAGGACGCCGGACTCCCTCCGACCAGGGGGACGAGTTCGGCTCCGAGACGCACGAAGCGTGAGTTATGGTACTGTAGGGACCCTTCCCGATGCGGTCTCGCCCAAGGCGCACTCGAACCGACGGAGACCGGAGAGATGATCAAAGTGACCCACCTTGGCGGAGAGGTTTTCGTGCTCAACGCCGACCTGATCGGCTACGTGGAGGCCCGGCCGGATACCTTTATCACGCTCACTACGGGAGAGCGGCTGGTGGTGGCGGAATCGATGGACGAGGTGCTGCGCCGGGCGGTGGCGTACCAGCAGGCCAAGCACATGATGCCGCCGCCCGCCTCCACCCTCTCGACCGGGAAAACGAACTGATTTCCAAGTTTGCAGTCCGCTAGCGGACAGCCCACGATGCGAGGCGCTTTGCGGATCGTCGACCAATACTCAGCGAAACAAAACAACTATTGCTGCGCCAATTCAGCATGATCCGTTGAGTTACGGAATGTCGGTGACAATATGGGCGAAAGGATAACGTAACCGCTCGTTTCGGTTTGCGTAATCTCGAGGGGCCCGCGAATGTTCAGATTGTAGTAGTCGAGGAAATCCGCGGCCGGGATCGTCACATATTTATCCCTGGTACCAGCGGGACGAGCGCCGAGCAATACTTCTTCTTGGTGGCTTCTTGCGCACAGTCTTACACCGATGCGTTTGCCCTTGGGGGCATAGGAGAGGATGGCCAGAAGTCCTTCTTCCGACTTTGCGTCCGGGAAATATCCCGCAGGCAGAATGAATTCGCGGTCTTTACTGAGGAAAGCAGGCGGCATGTAAACCTGGAATTCCTCGTTCCCGTGCGAGGACTGGTTACCTGCGATGAACCGTAGTACATCTATGGTGGTTACAATCCCAACCAGGCATTTGCCGCCCTTAACGACCGGGAGGCAACCAATCTTCTCGGATGCCATAACATCCGCTGCGGTACGAATCGGTGATTCCGGAGTGGCCGTGATCGGCGGCTGACTCATGATGTTCCGGACCTCCAACGAAGGGGGAGATGCCTGAGTTTTGGTCCCCACGTTAGCTTCGCTCAGCCAAGGTGAGAAGTGTTTAAGTACTTGACGCTGGGTTACTACGCCCACGACCGGCCCAAGAGGATCAATGACGACCAAGTGCCTGATCTGGTGCTGGGTCATAATCTGCGCGGCACGAATCACCGGAACTTCCGGCAAAACCGTCTGCACATCCTTAGTCATAACGTCCTGAACAGTCGTCTCGTGGATTGGCATTGCACAAATCGCCTCGCGGGAAAAGCCGGGGGATTCCGCACTGACACCTCAGAAAACCTCACGGATTCAGGTTATTGTCTAACGGAGGTGGGAAAGTTAAGCCGGTGCCTGTCAACAATAGCACAACAATTGGCAGCGGGCGCGGCGTGGGCGAAGCCGGAGTATGCCTGCCCACAACGGAGAAACTCTGCCCAGATTAGGAACAGGAACCCCGTGCGGTCGAACCCCGCCAGGGATCTAGTCGCGTGCCTTCGCTCCCAGGCGGTGCCGGCTCGGTGCCGGCTCCTTGTGAACTATACTTTTGGCGGATGAAGTTCGTATCTCGTTAGACCCCCTGGGTAGATCGTATGGCAGAACCCACTGCAGCGGGGCAAGAGAACACCCCGGCGGCTCCCGAGCAGGCGGTTCCCGCCCGCTCCTCGTCGAGCCTCGTTGTCCGCCTGGCGGCTTTGCTGTTTGTCGTGGCGGTCATCCTGGCAGAATGCCTGATTACCTACGTGGTGTTAACCCGCAGCTCCGACAATTCGGCGGAAGCCAAGCCCGCAGCTTCCCAGGAAAGCACCAAGGGCGAGTCGGGCCATGGTCAGTCCGGCAGCAGCAAGGGTCACGGCCAGGTTCCGTCGGCCAAAGGCCAGCACGGCGCGAAGGCCGGTTCGGAAGACGCCTCTAAAGAGGGGGCTCATCCGGCGATCACCTCCGATCAACTGGAGGTCGATTTGGAGAGGTTCAACGTCACGGCCCACCAGCCGGCCTCCAACACGACCGTGCGGATCGACTTCCATCTGTTTGGCATCATTGCCGCCCAGGACAAGGAGGAGTTCGAGAACCTGATGAAGATCAACCAGCACCGCTTCCGGGAACAGGTCCTCGTGACCGTGCGGAGCGCGGAGGGCGCGGACCTGGCAGACGCCGGGTTGGGGTTGATCAAAAGGCAGATTTCAGAGAAAACTAACGCCCTTCTTGGAAAGCCGCTTCTGAAGGCTGTTATTGTCAGCGACTTCTCCTATATGGAACAGTAGGCAAAACAGGAAGAATAAGGGACTCCCATGGCCGATGAGAAGGACCTAATCAGCCAGGAAGAGATCGAGAGGCTCCTGTTGGGTGGGCAGGCCGGTAGTCAGGCAAAGGCAGAACCGCAGGCTCCTTCCGAGGCCAAGCCGGTAGCGACACCCGTTGGCCCGGACGAGATCGAGGCCATGCTCGCCGGATCGTTGAATTCCCAAGCGGCGGGGGTCAAGCCGGCCGCCAAGCCGGCCCCCGCTCCGCCACGGCCCGCACCTTCCGGTGAGGCAGAGAAGCCCCTGGGACAGGGCGATCTCGACAAGCTTCTCGGGCAATCGGGCAAGGCGCCCCCGGCGTCAACAACGGCGACCTCGCCCACGGAACAAGAGCCTCCCAATCTCTCGGCGGAAAAGGGCGACGTGGCCTCGGACGATTTGGAGTTCCTCCTGAGTCAAGCGGAACGGGCGCTGGCCTCGATCGACGCGGGGCAGGCGAAGGAACCTCCCTCGGGGGTCGTGGCCTTTCGTCTGGAGGAGTTCTCCGGAGCCCCGGCTTCCACCGAGAACGCCACGCTCGACCTCCTCCGCGACGTGGAGCTGGACCTGAGGATCGAGCTGGGCCGCACCCACATGTACCTCGAAGACGTGCTGAGGCTCCGCCGCGGCTCGGTGGTGCCTCTGGATAAGATGGCGGGCGACCCGGTGGACATCTTCGTCAATGGCCGCCTCATTGCCCGCGGAGAAGTCCTGGTGCTTAACGACAACTTCTGCGTCCGCGTCGCCGAGCTCATCAGCGGGGCGGTCCCGGCGGGCTGAGCCCGCGCTCCCAACCAATGCGAGGGCATGGATGCCGCAACCAATACGCATTGTCGTCTTGATGTCGATCCTGGCGCTAGCCGGTCTTGGATGGCCGGGAGCGCTCTCGGCCGACGACCGCACTGCCGACACGCCGCCTTTGCCGCCGGGCGACGCGGTGCAGGAGAAGCCGCCCGTTGCCGCGCCCGGCCGGGCCAATCCGATGCCGCTTTCGCCGCCGGGCCGCCCTGCCGATCGGGCCAAGGAGGATGCCTCTCCGCCTGCCAAGCCCGGGATACCCTCGGTCGTGACGGTCGGAGCGAGTCTGGCCGTCGTGTTGGGGTTGTTCCTCGTCGCGGCCTGGGTGATGCGCCGCACTGCGCCGGGGAACTGTCCCCTGTTGCCGGGAGAGGTCCTAGAGGTCCTCGGCCGGGCCCCGCTCTCCGGCCGGCAGCAGGTCCAACTGATTCGCCTGGGCAATAAACTCGTCCTCCTTTCCGTCGCACCCACCGGGGTGGAAACCCTAAGTGAAGTCACCGACCCGGAAGAAGTGGATCGCCTGGCCGCGCTCTGCCAGCGCGTCCGTCCCGGCAGCGCGACCGCCGTGTTCCGGCAGGTCTTCCAACAGTTCACCAAGGAGCACCGTTTTGCGGCCGGCGACCGCGGGGGGGCCTATGCCCACGGCCTTGCCGCTTCGTCAGCCACCGGGGGGAGATCGGAGGGTAGCGATGTCTGATCCCGGAGCCCCCGCGATCGCGCCGGCGGCGGGATGGAAGCCCGCAGCACCAACGGGGCGGCCTTGCCCTCGATTCTGGCTCCTGGTGTTGTTGGCGGCCGGTTTGTGCTTCGCCCAGCCCGCACGGGCCGACGCCGGCCCCGATGTCGACGCACAGAAGGCCGCGAGTGAATCGAGTGCCACGCGCGGCCCCTCTGGTGCGGAGAGTTCCTCGACGCTGTCGGGCCCTTCCGGCAGCCCGGCCAATCAACCGTTGTCCCTTCAGTTGCCCGAAGGTCTGGCGGCCGGGCCGAAGGCGTGGACGAGCCCCGCCGGGCTCGGCTCGACGATCCAGATCCTGCTCTTGCTGACGGTGCTCAGCCTGGCCCCGGCGGTGCTCTTGATGACGACGTGCTTCGTGCGGATCGTCGTCGTGCTGGGGCTCTTGCGCCAGGCGATCGGGACGCAGCAGTCGCCGCCCAGCCAGGTGATCACGTCGCTGGCGCTCTTCCTGACCCTCCTCGTCATGAGTCCGGTCTGGAAGCAGGTCTACGACCGCGCCATCGCGCCGTACACGAGCCAGAAGATCGGGCTCCAAGAGGCATGGAATGAAGGGATTACCCCAATCCGTCAGTTCATGAGCGTGCAGATCGAGCGGACCGGCAACAGCGACGACATCTGGCTCTTCCTCCGCTACCTTCCCGATCGGCCGGCCCCGAAGAGCTATGAGGACGTGCCGCTGGTGGCCCTGCTGCCGGCGTACATGCTCAGCGAGCTGAAGACGTCGTTCCTCATCGGGTTCAAGATATATCTCCCGTTCCTGATCATCGACCTGGTGATCGCCAGCGTCCTGGTGTCGATGGGAATGCTGATGGTCCCGCCCGTCTTGATTTCGCTCCCCTTCAAACTGATGCTCTTCGTTCTCCTGGACGGGTGGCACCTCGTGGTGGGGATGCTCATGGAGAGTTTTCAGGTCCTTGTGTAGAAAGGCCGGCCGACCGGGCCCGCGCTATGGAACCACAGGATGTGATCGACCTCGGACGGCAAGCGATCTGGATCGGCCTCCTCGTCGGCGCGCCGGTCCTGCTGACCGGGATGATCGTCGGCCTGGTCGTCGGGCTGCTCCAAGCCCTCACTCAGGTCCAGGAGCAGACCGTGGCGTTTGTCCCCAAGATCGTGGCGATGGTCGTGGCCTTTGCGCTGACGCTCCCGTGGGTGATCTCGCGAATGGTCGAGTACTCCAGCGAATTGATCACCTCGATCCCAGGCAAACTCTGACCGCCATGGATTGGCTCCAGCAGCTCGATCCCGCGAAGTTCATCCTCTTCACCCTGGTGGTCACCCGGGTGAGCGGCGTGGTGATGACAACCCCCATCTACGGCACGACGGACGTGCCGACCCACGTGCGGGCCCTGCTGGCGATGGCGATCGCGATTCTCGTGGTCCCCAGTCAGTGGGCCAGGTCGGTGCCCTATCCCGGCTCGATGATCCAATACATGGTGCTGGTGGGCAGCGAGCTGTTGATCGGGCTGAGCTTGGGGCTGGGCGTCGTGATCCTGCTGTCGGGAATCGAGCTGGCCGGGCAGATGATCGGCCAGGTGAGCGGACTCCTGATCGCCGAGATCTTCGACCCGACCCAGGGGAGCGACGTCTCGATCTTCTCGCGTCTCTTGTCCCTGCTGGCGCTGGCGATCTTTGTTCTGATCGGCGGGCACCGCATGGTGATGGGCGGGCTCTTGGACACGTTCCAGGCCATTCCGCCGGGCAGTGCCGCGGTGCCCATCTCTCTCTCCGAGACGCTGGTGGTCCTGATCACGCAGAGTTTCGCCCTGGGAATCCGCGCCGCCGCCCCGCTGGTGACCGCCTTGCTCTTGGCCCACCTGGTGCTGGGTCTGATCGGCCGGACGCTGCCGCAGCTCAACATTCTGGTCGTCGGTTTCGGTCTGAACACCATGTTGACGTTTGCCGCGCTCATGTTGTCGCTGGGGGCCGCCCTCTGGGCGTTCGAAGACCAGATCGAGGGGACGCTCGGCGCGGTATTGCAGGTAGTAGGCGGTAGGCAGTAGGCAGTAGGCAGTCCGCTGAGCCATGCCGGACCAAAGTGGCGAGAAGACCCAAGAGCCGACCCCGCATCGCAGGCAAAAGGCCCGCGAGGAGGGGAGCGTCGCCAAGAGCCAAGACCTGGGCTCCGCAGTGCTCTTGTTGGCGGGGATCGGGGTCTTGCTGTTCTCCGGCAAGGGGGTGGTGGAGTTCGTGGCCCGTTACGGGGCCCGGCAATGGGGCGGCCAGCCGTGGCTCTCGGCCGACTCCAGTTTTGCGGTGGCGCATTGCCACGGCGTCCTCCTGGAACTGGCCGGGTGCCTGTGGCCGGTCTTCGGCGTGCTCCTGGCGGCGGGGATCTTCATTCACCTGGCGCAAAGCGGGTTCCTCTTCCTGCCGGGCCAGGTGGCAATGGACCTGAGCCGGATCGATCCTCTGGCGGCGCTGGGTCGCCTCTTCTCGCTTCGCAACGTGGTCCGCTTGGGATTCGGACTGTTCAAGCTCGCGGTGATCGCGGCCGTGGCCGGGGCTTGCTTCTACAACGAGCTGGCAACGGTCCTCGGCCTCACCGCCCGAGAAGTCCCCGAGATTGCCGGGTACGTCATTCAGACGCTCTTGTGGACGGCCCTGAAGATCGGGCTGGCCCTGCTCGTGCTGGCCATTCTGGACTACGGCTTCCAATTCTGGCGGCACGAACAGGATCTCAAGATGACGCCCCAAGAGGTCCGCGAGGAGATGCGGCACTTGGAGGGCGATCCGCAGATCGTCGCCCGGCGGCGGGCCGTCCAGCGGCAACTGGCGCTCAACCGGCTGTCGCAAGCGGTCCCCAAGGCCGACGTGGTGATCACCAACCCCACGGAGCTGGCCGTGGCGATCCAGTACGAGCCGGCGACGATGGCGGCGCCGATCGTCGTGGCCAAGGGGGCGGGGATCCTCGCCCAGCGGATCCGCGAGTTGGCCCTGGAGCACGGCATTCCCATCGTGGAGAAAAAGCCCCTGGCGCAAGCCCTGTTCCGCGAGGTGGAAGTCAACCACCCGATCCCGCACGAAAAGTACGCGGCGGTCGCCGAGGTGCTGGCCTACGTGTACCACCTCAAGGGCAAGAAGCTGACGCCCGCGGCCTGATGGCCCGTCATGCGGCATCTTGCTCGGCCGCCGGCGCGTAGCCGTAACGCACCATGAAATCGCCCCAGCGGTGGACGATCTCGGCTCGGATCTCGGGCGAAATCTGGTAGCGGTTCGGCTTGTAATCCGCCTGGCCCTCCAGATACTGCTCGATCGCCGGCAGGGTCTGGTCGAACTGACCCAGCTCCAACTCGTCGTAAACCCGGTGCATCTGGCCGATCGGGTCCGCGATCAGATCCTCAAAGCGGACCTCGCAGAACTGTCCGGGCGGGATCAGCGACCGTTGCCGCTCGAAAACCTCGTACATCCGCTCGAAGGTCCGGAAGACCCGCTCTTCCAGGTCCCGGTACCGCGGCACCTGCAACCCCTGGTCCTTGTAGAGCCGCTTCCAGAGGTTCACCGTCGACGGGAAGATCACAAACGGGTCGCGGACGATGTGGACGAAGCGGGCCTTCGGGAAGACCTCCAGCAGGGGCTTGATCCGGCAGGTGTGCGGCGGCGACTTGAGCACGATCCGCTTCGGGTCGGCCAACGTCACGCACTTGAGGAACCAGACCAGCGCCCGCTTCCAACGCGCCAGGGCCCTTGGCGGAAGGTCCTCCAGCGTCAGGTATTCCTGGTCCTGCGGCGGCTCGTTGGGGAATGCCATCGTCAGGTACGGCGACGGGACCCCCATGTTGCACAAGGCGAACTCGTCTTCTTGCGGGCGGTCCCAGCCGGCGGCCATGTTGTCCATGGGCCGCCGCGTCGGCATCAGGAAGCCCACCACCGGCGGAATCACCTTCCGCGACAGGAGGTAGTGGTTTGGCGCGAAACAGGCGTACGTGTTGGGGAACGTGTGCCGCTGGTCGAGCACCAAGAGCTCGTGCAGCAAGGTCGTTCCCGACCGCCAGTGGCCGAGGATGAAGATCGGGTGCTTGTCGATGGGCGTCCGGCGGATTCTCCGCCCCCAGATGATCGACTGGATCACCCCAAGGAGGGAGTTGAACAACGAGAGCACCGACAAGAGGATCGCCATCCCGACGCGTGGAAGACCGACCTTGACGCGGTTCTTCACCGCAAGCCGGAACCAGCCGGTGATGTTAATGCCATCCCAGAATCGGGGGATCCACGGGCGGTCCTTGTATCCCCCTGATGAGGTTGTCAAGCTCCCCGCGGGAGCTGTCGCCGACGCTGAATTACCCATCGGATCAAGCACGCCCTGTGTGGCCTGTGGACAACATCCATGCGGCCCATAGCGCCCAAAGGGTGAGTCTATCAGTTTTCGGCGGACAGAAGCAAGCTGTCTTCGCGAAACCCAGCATGATGGGTATCGTCTCTATGGATCGCAGGGGGGGCATGGGCAAACCGACCTGGACAGTCTTGGGCCATTTCGGTACTTTTCGCCCCTCTTCGATGCAACGCTCAACTCATCAGGGAACCTGGGGGCGTCGCATTGTGGGACTTGCGGGACCCCGGCGGCGGTCACCCTCGCGGAGGGTCACCGGCCCGCGGGCTCGGAAATCGCGACCACCCCTTGGTAACAGCAGACGCGTCCGGAGGAGCCGATGGCTTCAGGGGCTTTGCCGCGCACGGCGGGCGGATTCGCCCTAGCGCGGGCCCAAGACCTGATCTTGCCGGTGGGGCTGATCGCCAGCGTGCTGGTGATCCTGGTCCCGCTGCCGCCTTCGTTGATGGACGTCCTCTTGTCGTCGAACATCACGCTCGCCGTGATTATGCTCCTGACGACGATCTACGTGCGGACGCCGCTGGAATTCAGCATTTTTCCTTCGTTGCTCCTGGCGACGACGCTCTTCCGGCTCGTGCTCAACGTGGCGACGACGCGATTGGTCCTAACCCGGGCCGGCGCCGCGGGGATGCTCGCGGCCGGAGAGGTGGTCCGCAGCTTCGGGGAGTTCGTCGCCGGCGACAGCATTGTGGTCGGGCTGATTATCTTTGTGATCATCATCGTGATCCAGTTCGTGGTGATCACCAAGGGCGCCACGCGAATCAGCGAGGTGGCCGCGCGCTTTGCCTTGGACGGGATGCCCGGCCGGCAGATGGCCATTGACGCCGATCTCAACGCCGGCATCATCGACGAGCACGAGGCCCAAAGGCGGCGGCAGGAGATCACCCGGCAGGCCGACTTCTTCGGGGCCATGGACGGTGCCAGCAAGTTCGTCCG
>CAYGZA010000142.1:0-15657 GCA_964354135.1 uncultured Planctomycetaceae bacterium | reverse complement strand
GGTGCCGCCTGGATCGGCGATCCGGAGCTGAAGGCCCTCGCCGAGATCAGGATTGGTGTCGAAAAGCTGCGAGCCAGCGCGGGAGGCAGAGTTGGTGAGGCGGGAGGTGCCCTATGAGGATCATCAGGCCGAATTGAGTGTAGGACACGGCCGGGCATGACACTGCGGCGGGTGGAAATTGGCAGGGAAACAGACAACCGAGCCGCCGAGCCGGCCATGCCAACTCAATGTGCCGAGCCGGGATCGGCTGAGGACCTCGGGAAGTTAAGGTAACAGGCAGGTGGTCTGCGGAGATAAACGCACTCCCCCACCATTTGGGTCGCGCGAGCGTCCGAGAAACCCACCCGTACCATGAGTTCTCGGCGTTTTGAAGGATGAGGTGGCGATCTCGGAGTCGTACGGCGGGGAATTCAGGCGCAGCGTGGAGTCGTGGGGCGAGCGTCGAGAAAGCAACGCATCCCGAGACTGCCGTGGAAGCGATACGCCTCTGCTGGGAGGAACGCCGGGCTTGACGGATCCATCCGTTCCCGAAGGCGTGTCGGCGTGTCGACGCGCGTAAGGGCTCACTTCGGCAAGGCGACGAAATGACCTTCTTCATTGTTCCGGCGGGTATTGCGATCCCCGCCGGCTTTGCATCTTCTGTCCGCGTGGTCTCGTCGATACGCCTGCCGCCGACAGTCCCCGTTCGCCACCATCTTACGGGTTCATTCGGGCCGCAGTGCCCGCGCCGTACAGCCAACGGGCGTCCAGTTGCCGTGCTCGAGCTTTCTCGCAGCCGCAGTGCCTGAATCGGTCTGGCCGGCGCGCCTCCTCTTGGCATCGTCGCTCAATCGAAGCCAGAAATGCCGATGTCGAGCCTTATGCAGAAATCGCTGTGCCGTCGAGGCGTTCTCACAGATACGCTTGTTCTCTTACCCACCTTTTGGACGCGCGACAAATCCAGCGGCGAACAAGGCTGCTCCACGAAATCACCCGGCTCGTCTTCCGCTCTTCCTGGTCAGTTCCCGTCAACCTTTGCCGGCGACCGACGCGCTGCCAGACTTCCTATTCCTGTACAGTGATGGGTCCACTGTCTGCACCATCTTCTCGATGTCCGGTAGACCGCCGAGGAACTCACACACACGTTCCGCCTGTTCGCGCGGCCGTTCCAGGAGATTGTTGTAGCTGACACGGAGGACTGAGCAGTTTCCTTGTTGAAGAAGCCACTCGTGCAATCGCTCCAGGTGCAGCCCGTAGGCCTCCTTCATCGAGTCGCGGGAAGCCCCAGGGCGTCCCAACCGCGCCAGCATCTTCTCCTGCGAGAGCAGTATCTCATCCAGGTCGCGTTCCAAGAAGATGATGCGATACGTTTCGCTCCCCGGCAGGTCATACAGCAGCTGCGACACCATTTTGATCGCCTTGCCCCGCATCGCAGGTAGCCAGGAGGCATCCCGCTTGATCGTCTTGACCTGCTCGAACTCATAGTAGCCCTTCGGGTTGTCTGTGTCGGCGGTGCGCACGTTGTCGGTGACGACGGCCACTCCCCCGTTGTCCAGCATCTGCATCATCAGCGATGTGCCGGAGCGGGGAAGGCCGGAGACGATAATGATCTCGTTGGCCATGCGAACACCCTCTCCCTTGTAGGAGTCAGGCGTCTAGACGTTGACGCGAAGGACGTGGCGAGAAAGAAAGGCGACGACCAAAGACACGACGAGCCAGTAAACCATCCACCAGTCGGTGCCGCTCGTCCAGGACGACCGCTCCGGGTAGCTGATGTCGATCGACCGGACCGGAGAGTCCGGGCCGAACGGCTGCTCCGCCGGGTAGTAGACCAGATCGTTCGACAAGACCCGTTGCGGCCGGCGGGCGCTGATGCGCATGAAGCCGTCACCGACTGCCACCTCCTTGTCCAGCTCTTTGCCGCCCACCTGAAACGTCAGACGGTGGTAACCGCTCTCCCGGGCTTCTATGTTCCAACAAACCTCTTGTTTGCTGACTACACGGACCGGGCCGATCGTCGTCTTCACAGCGTCCGTGGGGCGCAGGCGTACTTCCGGGAAAGGGGCGTCGCCGTCGTCGTTGAGCGTCACGGTCACGACCGCCTCTTCGCCCACCCGGAGCGGGCGCTGCTGATACCAAAGCGATAGCTGGCCCAAGAGCAGCGTCACGGGCACGGCCATGATCGCCATCGGCACCAGGGCGAGGACGAGCAGTCGCCCGGCGCCCAGGAGGAGGCGCCCCTGGGCCCGGACGGTCACCCGGGCACTATCCTTGAACAGCTTCAGCGCCAGCAGGTTGGCGCTAATATCGTCCCGGACGCGCTTGATGGCGCGCTGGGCGGAAGTGTACTTGAAGACGATCAGCAGCAGTAGGCCTGTCACCGCCGCGACGAGCGTGGCGGAGAGCCAGCCCGGCAGCATACGGATCGGGGCCAGGAGCCGCGCTGCCAGAAGATTGGCCACGGTGTTGAGCCAGGCGACGATTTGTGCCGCAACGTCCATCACTCGATGTATCCCAGACCGCGAAGTTGATCGGCGACTTGGTTCTCAACCTCATCCGCCCTGAGCTTTTTGAGTTCCTTTTCGATGCAGTGAGCAACGAATTCTTCGACGTCGCTGTATCCCGCCACGGCGGCTGCACGTTTTGCCCGCTCGAAGAGCGATGATTCAATCTTGAGTGTTTCCACTCTCTTCCTCCTTCTTCCCCATTCCGAGCCGGCCGTTTCATGATTGAAAAATGCTCTGCCCCGTCATCGAGGATGGGACGCGCAGTCCGAACTCGGCGAGAATCGATGGCGCCAGATCGACCAGCGCCGGACTCTTGGCGTCAAAGGGCCGATTGCTGAAGAGTATTCCGGGAATCTCCAGAGCATCGGCGCAATGGTCCGCACTCCAGGCTGAGTCGTTATCGAGAAGGGAGTCTTGCGTGAGGTCCCCCAGGCAGGTAGCCCAGGAGGCGCGATAACCGCGGCAGTAACCGACGATCAGGTCTGGCGCCAGTGCTGTCGCATTGCCGGAGTAGACCTGGTCGGCGCGGTAGACGTTGCGGATCACCTGTGCGCCGTTGACATCTCGGACGGCCTCCAGCCTCTCCTTCAATTCGTCCAGAAGCTCGTTGGCTTTTGCGCCGGGCTCGACGATACCATCGCGCTCTCGCCCTTTCAGGTTCAGGTATAGCCCGTTGATCCCTAGCCCATAGGCGCTGGTGAGCGACCAGTCAACATCCTGCATGATCGAGGTGCACTGCGGCGGCCCGAGGTAGCCGAAGTCGCGCAGCCACGAATTGAGGTTGAACTGCCGTCCGAAATTGGCGAAACCATGGTCGCTCATCACGAAGATGGTCGCCTGGCTCCCGCAGCGATCCAAGAGGTCGCCGACGACCTGGTCGAACCGCTGGTAGAGGCGATGGATGTGGCCGAAGTACTTCTGCGCCTCAGCCTCGCTTCTTGTCGGATGGCGCTCTTTCGAATTCCACCAGAACACGTGAGACTGGAGGTCGCTGCTGGAGAAGTAAAAGAACAACAGCCCATCCGTGAAATCATCGATTGCGTAATCGAACATTGCCAGTCGTTCTTCAAGAACGTACTCCGCCTGCTTGAGATACTCGTCGTCCATAAAGACGCCGTTAGACCGGGCCTTGTGATCCTCCTGAAACCCGGTGGTGTAAAAGAGCCCGCGGCGTTTGGAAACCTCCTTGATGAATGAGGGCGGCTCGGACAGTGGCACGGCCGGCTCGGATGGGTCGATGTTGATGGGCGACACGTAGAGTCGGAAGTTGGGCGCGACCTCCTGCAAGTAGAAGCGGCAGATTCCAGAAACGGACGAGAGCGTGCTCAGCGAGAACTTGAGCTTGATCCACCGACTCCACTGGCCCGGCTGCAAGAGAATCTTCCGGTCCTGTACCTCAATCACCGCCGCGTCCGCCTGGCGATCGCGGTGTACGAGGAGGTCGATCGTGGTCGGCCGCGGTTGCTTGAGCAGACTGTCCTCGGGGCCCACGATCGTGAACTTCGCTGTCTCGGCGCTGAAGGACAACCGGGAGCGCTTGCCGCCGCCTTCCTCCACACCTTCGGGCGGAACGTCCTCGGCGAAGTATTGATAGGTCCCGTAGCTTCCGAGCATGTCCGGTGTGCCCATGCCGCTGATGCAGCGGTGGTGGCCGTGCCGCGATGGATTGGGCGGGTAGTTGGAAGGCAAGTCGTAGAACGTGGTGGGAATGCCTGCGGCGTCGAGGTAATCCCAGAACGGTATGCCCTGGCGATTCAGCACCGTGGTCGGTGTCTTGTGGTTGAACGGCCAGAAAGCCAGCGGAATGCGCAGATCCCCCACTTCCCAGCCTCCCTCGCCGGGGAGCGTTTCCGCGGCCGAATAGAAAGGCTTGCACTGCTCGTGGGGATGCCGGTGGATGAAATCAAAGATCCCGTGGACGCCCGGCCCAGCACTCGTAATAAAATTGGCCCAGGCGACGGGGCTTTGCGGCGGAATGCTGGTTCCCAGCGGACTGAACCCTCCGACCTCGCGCAAGCGGGCCAGGTGTGGAAGCCGGCCGGCGTTCATCATGGTCTGGCAAAGCAGAGGATCCATCCCGTCGATGCCGATGACGATGACCTTCTTGCCGATGCTCTTCGGGGCGCGATTCCGGACGCCGAGCCAGTAGCCGCCGGCGCCGAGACCAGCGGCCGCCACGGCGATGGCCGAGCGTTTAATGAGAGTCCTGCGGGTGGTCTTGCGGGAAACGGGATCGGCCATGGAATGGGTGATTCCTTCAATGTGACAAAACCGCATCAGGAAGCCGCGGTCAAAGCCTCTCTCTCCTCCCGGCACGCTTCTTGCTCGTGACCCACAACCAGCACCTTGCCGTCCATATGTTCAGGAATTGGCACGCCGAACAGGCTTAGAACGGTTGGGCCGATGTCCATGAGCCGACAGTTGTCCCCGACCACGGGACGGTTGCAGAACAACACGCCGGGAATGAGCGATGGGTCGATGCCATGATCGCCGCTCCAGGCCTTGGTGTTGTCGTGAAAGACCGAATCGGTTGTCCGCCCAATGGCGGTCTCCCACGAGGCCCGGTAGCCGCGCTGGTAGCCGGGAATCAAATCCGGTGCGTTCTCTCTGTAGGGTCCGCGGTAGACCTTCGAGGCAACATAGGTTCGTTTGACGGCGCTGGCGCCGGTTTGCGGATCGATCAGGCTCGTCAGCCGCTGAGCGATTTCGTCACGCAGCCTCTCCGCCACGTCTCCCGGCTCCACAATCCCCTGAGCGTACTTGTCCTTCCAATTGATGAAGATGCCGGACAGCCCCAGTGCAAAGGCCCGTGTTTGGGACCAATCGACACCCGCGAGAAACTCCTCGTCACGTCGCCCTTTGTGGAATTTAAGATAACCGTTCTCTTCAAGCCAGCGATTCAGATCCACGCCCCGACGAAAACTGTTGAAGCCATGGTCGGAGATGACCATCAGCAGCGTGTCCTCGCGCCGACATTTCGCCATCGTCCGGCCGACGAGGTCGTCCATCCTCTTGTACAGGTCTTCGATGACGTCGCGCCCGTCAGGAACTGGGTGCTTTGACCGGGCGGGATGCGAACGATCGATGTCGCGCCAGAACATGTGCTGGAGCCGATCGCTGCCGTCGAATACTACCACGCACAGGCCGCGCCGCACCTTGTCTAGAGAGTCGAGGAACATCGCCTCTCGTTCTCGGTCCGCGTCCAGACACTGTTGGAGGAAATGCTGATCGCCCAGGACGTGCTCGTTGACGGCCCAGGTATCCTCGGCGAGGCCCAGCGTGGCGAACGGACCCTGGTTCTTCGTCAGGTAGACCGAATAGACCTTCGGAGAGCTGATCGGCATCACTGGACTCTCCGAGTCGATATGGATTGGCGTCACATACAGCCCGAATTCGTCGCCGGCTTCCAGCAAAAGGAACTTGCACAAACCGTGAATGCTGATACCGGGCGCGACGCGGAAAGCGACGCGAATCCACTTGGTGTACACATTCTTGCGCAGCTCGCACTTCGTCCCGCAGATCTTGAGGACGGCGCGCTCACTGTTCTTAAGCGTGACGACGAATCGTGCCTTCAGCACGGTGCGGTCGGTGAGATATGGGTTTTGGGGGCCGATCAACTCGGCACGAACGGTATTGCCGTGACGCACGACGTGATGAACCTCGCCGCCGGTCCGCTCGCCCGTGCGCTGGGGTCCGGTCGTATAGTGAGAAAACACCCCCTGCGTGCCGCGTAGGTCGGGAGCGCACATCGCCGACAGCAACACGCCGCGCAGTTTCTCGGGCGGGAATGTGATCGGCACTCGGAGAATGCTGCTGAAGATCCCCCGGTCCCCCAAGTAGTTCCAGAAAGGCCGGCTCTTGCGCAGCAGGCGCACGTCGGCCTTGCCAAGGGGGATGCGGTACTTGCCAACGCGAAGTGCGCGCGAAGGCGGTCGAATTTCGACCGAACTCAACTTCGGCTGATAGGTGTTGAGGTCCGGAGTCAGGAAATCGTAGATGTTGTGTTTCCCCGGGTTGGTGCCGGTCTGGAACGAGGACCATGCCACCGGAGAAATGGAAGGCAACGTCGTCCCCAGCGGTTTGAAACAGCCTTGTTTCCGAAGCGCCTCCAGGTGCGGGAGCTTACCCTCGGCGAGCATTTTTTGCGTCAGAGTGTAGTCCAGGCCGTCAAGTCCGAGGATAACGACACGCTGGAACCGGCTGCGAGCCAGCCGTCGCCCTCCGAACAGCGCCTGCCAGAGGAGCCGCATCGGCCAGGTGAGGAGCAGCAATATCGCCGAAAAGAACGCGGTGAAGACAGCCAGAAAGGACCCTGCCAGGGCAAACCCTGCGCCGGGGCCGATGTAGGCGTGCGCTGGCCGGGGAGCCAGCAGCACGACAAGGCCGATCAAGAACAACAGCCGAAGAGGCCTGGGCATGGACTTCACCTTTCCGCGGGCTCTTTCGGCGCGTCCTCGGGCGATCGCGTCGGGGGATCCTTCTGCTGGAGTTCTTCGATGGTCTTGCCGGGGCTCAATTCCTTGCCGGCCAGCCCCGGGTAGTCAGGGGCGTAGCGAGGGGCGCGGAACACGCCCGCGCCGCCCGGTGGTCCGAACCCCGGGAATCCGCCGGGGCCACCGCCGGGAGGGCCGCCACCGGTACGAAAGCCGCCCGGAGGGCCACCGCTCGGAGGACCGCCACCGGGAGGACCGCCCCCCGGGGGCCCAGCGGCAAACGCTTTCGCAAAGTCCTGCATCTCCTTGAGCTGCTTCTTCTGCGGATCATCGAGGATTTTGGCGAGTCTGGCGTCGGCATCCTTCTGCATTTCGGCCAGTTGCCTCTTCTGACCGGCCGTGAGTTTCAGGCGCTCTTGAACCGAATCCGACATCAGTCGGCCGGCCGGAGGGAAATCGGCGAAGCCACCGGGTTTCTCCTTGTAGTCTCTTTTCTGCTTGCCGGTGAGCAACTGGTCGAGTTTTTCCGCCAGTTCTTTTTCGGTGGCCTCAACTTCTTTTTTCTGTCCGGCCCTGAGGTTCATGAAGTCCTGCAGGAACGACGGCAGAATCTCCCCGAGCTTGGGCGGACCGACGAGAGGAACGCCGCCGGGAGGACCGCCGAAAGGGAATCCGATTTCCTCGGGGTTGACGTATTTCCAGACGATTTCGCCCTTGGGTGTGACCTCGAAGATCGTGCCGTTCGTTCCGGAACAGATCAGCGTATTGCCATTGGGCAGTCGTTGGGCTCCGGAAATAAAGGGAGCATAGAAGTCGATCCGCTTTCGCGCAACATAGCTCCACACAGCCTTGTCCGGGCCGAACGGTTTTCCGGGAGTGTACTCGTACCCCCCCTGGGAATCCATGGGCGGGACGATCTCGTCCACCGTCGAATACGCGCCGCCCGTTCTCTTCAGGCCGTTGTTGAAGATGAGAACGTGACCCTCTCCGGGGTGCCCCTTGTCGATCCAGTGCGTATCGTGTTGGCCAAATAACTTCTGGTCTCTAACGGTGCCGGCGCGGTACGAGCGCGGGTTCCCCCAGCGATAGAGGAGGTCTCCGCCCTTACCGTAACGCCCACCCGTGTGGCTGGCGGACTCTGTCGTCTTCGTGCTGTGGTCGATGATCCATAGCTCGCTGAACTCGAAAACGCTCAGCATGATCTGGTCCAGACCGGCGTTGCAGGCCACGGCGTTGATGTGCAGCCAGTCCGTCTGCGGGCGCATACCCTGCCGACCCGCGTTGCCAACGTAACCGATCGCGCGCAGTCTCTTCAGTTCATCGGGCTTGGCGACCATGGCGGCGATGGTGGCATCACCGAAATTGAGATCGATCAACTCGGGATGGGCGCCCACGTCGCCGTAGTTCGCCTTGGTCTCGTCGAAGTCCTGGATGAGGTGGTCCCAGGCATGCCACTCCCATACGATTTTGCCGGTCGTCTTTCCGGTCGGCTGCGCTTGGAGAATGCTGGCGCTTAGCATGTAGCCATCTTTCGCCACGGTTTCCGGACGGCGCCCGGCGGCGATGGCATCCTTGGACAACTTCTTCTCCCAGACGATCATCAGAACGTTGCCGTTGGGCAGTCTGGAGATGTCGTGATTGGGCAACTCGTTGTCGTTGTAGTACGAATAGTCCCAGACGAGCTTGCCATCCCAGGTGAACTCCTGGATCCGACCGCCGGAACCTCCGCCGAAGAAGGGGGGGTTGGGGATAGCGCCGGTGCGTAACAGGTTGCCGTTGTCAAGCAGAAAAGCGCTGAAGCCCGGGGTACAGTCGCTCTTCCAACTTTGCACCACTCGCCCTTCCATGTCGATCAAGTAGGTGGTCGTGGAGAAACTGGGAGCAAGCAAGGTGTAGCCTTTGCAGGCCTTCTCATCATTGACGAGAAGTCCGACCTTCGGCTTGGCCGGCGCGGGTTTGGGCTCTTCGGGCTGATCCCCTCGCGCCGCTGTGGCCATGAATCCGAGAACCGCGCTGGCTGTAGCCAGCAAGGCCGGAGTGAAGGACATCGCCAAGCCGAAATTCGTGGCGCTGCGGTTCCTCCTAGCAAAGCTCAAGTTCATCAGATACTCTCTCCCGTTGTCGGTTGCCAGACGGATGCTCTCCCTATATGTAGATGCGATCGCCGGATGAACGCAGCGCGCGGGCACTCGTAGACCTGAAAACCGGTTCCCGAAAGGAACCCTCTTCGTAACAACTCTCTTTCGAGCCAACGAGCCAAGTCCTTGCGGGGCAAGGAATTGCGATTTCCCTTGGTAGTTTTGGGGCGGTGCTATCAAACCAACCCAGCGAGGAAGCCGATAACCCGACGCGGGGCGAAGTCTGTTGAACGGAGAGGACTCTCGTTCGATGGGGCATCCTATCTCGACTTAGCGGTGACGAATCGACCTGGCGCTTCGGCTCCAGCCCGCCCGGGTAGACTTTGCGCCGGTTCGCGCGCTGCATCGGCCTGTCGGCCGCATCTATAAGAAGGGACGAGCCATCGGATGTCAAGGCGGGAGAGAAGTTCCGTGAAGGTGCCGGTTATGCGATTCGGCTGGGTCACTCTCGGTGCTTTATCCATCTTCGGGCCTGTAGCGGACGGTGCCACGGCCCAGGGGCCTGTGACTGTGGCCGCCTACGAGAGAAGGGCTACTTGGGCCGAGACACTCGTGTCCATCCGCGCGCAGACAGTCGCGCAATCCGAGTTTTTTCTGCCTCAGCCTGCTGTTATTCCCGGGTTTCCTGCCCCCCCCTCGCATCCCCTTGTCGCCCTTTGGTCAAGGCTGGAGCAAGATTTCCCGCTGGAGTGCGACTGGATGCTCCAGGACATGGCCGCTTGTGGATACCCGTGTAGCGATCCGTCCACAGCTAGTCAATATCCCATCCGTTGGTTTGGTCCCCGGGCTGACGCGGGCCTGGAAAGAACGTTGCTCTTCCGCGTCGTCGAAGAACTTGGCGCCCGCGGGAAGGAGGTCCGAACCGAGGTGGAGAGACTCAGCAAGGCGGGCACAGCGTCCCACGCCGCTGCCTGGCTGGAGTTGTACGCCGCGACCTGCCGGTTGCGCCGGGAGAATCGGTTGCGCACACTGGCCATGAAGTGCCCAGCCCTCGTCTTTACCAAGCATTTCAATATGGGCGGATCGCACTATGCGTTCACGGAGGGCCTGTCCGACGCGCAGTCCGAACGCCACTTCGTCCCCGGGGCAGCGCTATGCCTGCTCGAAATGAAAGGGGAAACAGGCACCACTCCCGTCGTGCGGCCGCTCTTGGAGGATCCCAACGGCGTCATCCGTGATCCGGACGTCTCCTACGAAGCCGACCGTGTCTTGTTCGCCTGGAAGAAGTCTGACCGGCAGGACGATTACCACCTCCACGAGATGGACTTGGCTTCGGGCAAGGTGCGGCAACTGACGTTTGGCCTAGGCTTTGCCGACTACGAAGGCGCTTATCTGCCTGGCGGCGATCTCCTTTTCAGTTCCACACGGTGCGTCCAGGCCGTGGACTGTTTCTTCACGGAGGTGAGCAACCTCTACACGTGCGACCGGGATGGCCGCTTCCTGCGTCGTCTGGGATTCGACCAGGTTCACACGAACTACCCCACCGTGGCCCAGGATGGTCGGGTGCTTTATACACGCTGGGAGTACAACGACCGTGGCCAGATCTTTACCCAGGCGCTCTTCCAGATGAACCCCGACGGCACCGGCCAGACCGCGTGTTACGGCAACAACTCGTACTTCCCTACGGCGATCCTTCATGCCCGGCAGATCCCTGGCACTCAGAAAGTCCTGGCCATAGCCGCCGGGCACCGCACGCGGCAGACGGGCAAGCTGATCGTTCTCGACCCCTCCCGCGGTCGCCAGGAGAACCAAGGGGCTCAACTGGTCGCCCCTGTCCGGAGGACGCCCGCAGTGCGGGTCGACGCCTATGGCCAGAAGGGAGAACTGTGGCAGTACCCATATCCTCTTAGCGAGACCGAGTTCCTAGTTGCCTACAACCCCTGGGGATGGGCGAGGCGTCCACTGCTGTTTGGGGTCTATTTCATGATGATTGACGGCAGGAGGGAATTGCTGACCAAAGACCCCCTCGTCTCCTGTAACCAGCCTGTGCCGTTGCGGCGGCCAGTTCCCCATCGCCATCCCAACGGGACGGACTACCGCCGCACGACGGGGAGCTTTTACGTCCAGGACGTCTACGCCGGCTCGGGCCTAGCCGGCATTCCGCGTGGTCAGGCGAAGAAGCTCCGCGTTGTCGCCCTCGATTTCCGGGCTGCCGTCATCGGCGGCAACCACAACCAAGGGGAAGCGGGGGCAGCCTTCGTCGCGACTCCAATAGCGGTGGCCCAGGGTAGTTGGGAGGCGAAGACGGTTCTGGGCGAGACCCCGATCTGCGCCGATGGGTCGGCCTTCTTTGTTGCGCCGGCCCGAACGCCCCTCTTCTTCCAGGTCGTCGATGACAAGGGACACGTGATTCAGACAATGCGCAGTTGGTCCACTCTTCAGCCGGGGGAGAATGCTTCCTGTGTCGGCTGCCACGAGCACAAGAGTTGGACTCCGATGGTTGCCGGCGTCGGCGAGGCATCGAAGGGCCGACCTCGGCCTCTGGAGCCTTTTTACGGCCCACCGCGCGGCTTCAGCTTCTCCCACGAGATACAACCCATTCTCGACCGCCACTGCACCGGCTGCCACAACGACCGGAGTCGCCTCCCATGGTTGGCCGGACGACGATCGCAGGATGCGGGGACGGCGAAGGAGAGCGGGAATGAGATCTCATTCAGCCTTCTCCCAACTACGACCGTGGACCGCGTCACCAAGCGCCATTTCAGCGACGGTTACCTGGCTCTCACGGGAGCGGTTTGGGGATATGACGGCTCCCTGGAAGGCACGTCGCGGCCCCTTGTGAACTGGATCTCTCCTCAGTCCGGTCCGCCGATGCGCCGGCCGTATTCCGCGGGGTCGGCCACCAGCGGCCTGATGACTCTTCTCGAAGCCGGGCACAAAGGGGTAAAGCTCAGCCGCGAGGAAGTGGAGAAGCTGGCCTGCTGGATCGACCTCGTCGTGCCCTACTGCGGCGATTACCTTGAGGCCAACGCCTGGTCGCCTTTCGAGAGGGCGCGCTACGACTACTTCCTCACTAAGCGGAAGAACATGGAGGCGGTCGAATCCCGCAACATCCGCCAGATGATGGATCATTCAGAAGCGAACGGAACGCTGGCGGCGGCAAACGACGAGCGCGGCTCAGTGGCGCCGGTGACGATTGAAGGTACTGCCGGCGACAGCACGGTTCTCATCCAGCGGCAAGCCCCTGTTCGTTGAGGATGCGTGGCCGGATGACATACCCTCGCATGGAGAGTAGAATCCAAGTCGTGGGCTGGTTTCGGAACGATGATTGACGGATCATGGACCGCGCAATCGCTGTTGACCAATGGAGCGTTGACGCGTACCGCGATTACCTTCGATTGCTTGCCCGGCTCCAACTGAGTCCTCGCCTGCAAGCGAAGATAGACGCCTCCGATATTGCCCAGCAGGCAATCCTGCAGGCACACGCCAATCGCTCGCAGTTTCGAGGGCAGACCGAGGCCGAGTGGCTGGGGTGGCTGCGCACGATCCTGGCCAATACTTTGACGGCCGCGGGGCGCCGCTACTGTGCAGAAGCACGCGATCTGAACCGGGAGTGTTCTCTGGAGGCGGAACTGCAATTGTCGGCCTCTCGGCTGGAGCGTGTCCTCGCGGCCAATCAGACCTCACCGAGCCAAGCGGCCGTTCGCTCCGAGGAGTTGCTACGGCTGGCTCAGGCGATGTCCTGCTTGCCCGAAGATCAGCGCCGGGTGATTGAGCTACATCATCTCAAGGGGCTGCCGGTATCCGAAGTCGCCGAACTGATGGACCGGTCCCGACCGGCCGTGGTTGGCCTGCTTTTTCGAGGGCTGAAGAAGCTCCGCATCCTGTTGGGCGGCAAGGGGGAGGGCGAGGCATGACTACAGACCTCGGTAACAAACTTGATCGTGAGGAGAGGCTGAACGCAGTGCTGCTGTCCTACATGGAGGCGATGGAGGCCGGACGGACTCCCGATCAACGCCGATTCCTGGAGGAGCACCCCGACCTTCGCCGAGAATTGGAGGAGTTCTTTTTGGGACATGATGAGGTGGAGCGCCTTGCCGCTCCGATTCGCGAGGCGTGCAAGGAAGGGCTCGAGGATGGGGCTCCGGCACGCGTTTTGAGCGTGTTCGGCCCGATAGCGCAGAATTCTGGGCCGCAGGCCTCTGTTAGCGAAGGCGCCTCCGACCTCGGCCGGTTGGGCGACTTCCGGCTTGTGCGCGAGGTGGGCCGCGGTGGAATGGGAGTCGTCTACGAGGCCGAACAGGTCTCGCTCAGGCGTCGCGTTGCGCTGAAGGTGCTGCCGTTCGCTGGTGCCATCGACCCCCGCCAACTCCAGCGATTCAAGAACGAGGCCATGGCCGCGGCGAACCTGCGGCACAAGAGCATCGTCTCGGTTTACGCAGTCGGTACGGAAAGCGGTGTCCACTATTACGCGATGGAGTTCATCGAAGGGCAGAGCGTGGCCTCCCTGATTGGGGAGTTGCGCCGCTTTGCCGGCGAAAGCGATTTGGTGCCGCGCGCCGCCTGCGCGACTGAGGGCGGCGCTGCCGGCCTGCACGACTCCTCCACGGAACCAAGGCCCCAAGCGGAGGACGCCCATCGCCTCACTGCGGCGTCCATTTCCAAGGACCGCAGGTCGGGAAGACGGCGGTATTACGAGTGGGTTGCGAACGTCGGCTGCCAAGCGGCAATGGCGCTGGAGCACGCTCATCAGATGGGTATCGTCCATCGCGACATCAAGCCGGCGAACCTGTTACTGGACTGGCAGGGCCAGCTCTGGGTGACCGACTTCGGCTTGGCCCAGGTCACAGGTGGCGTTGGACTTACGGTGACAGGCGAACTGTTGGGCACGCTCCGCTACGCCAGTCCAGAACAGGCTCAGGCTCGGCGAGGCGTCGTGGACCACCGCAGCGACATCTACTCCCTTGGCGCAACGCTCTACGAGTTGATAACGCTACATCCGATCTTCAAGGGCCGAGACCGCCACGAACTGCTTCGGCAGATTGCCTGTGAAGAGCCGCAACTGCCGCGGGTCGCAGCACCGTCGGTTCCAGCGGATCTGGAGACGATCGTCCTGAAAGCGATCAACAAGGAGCCGTCTGAGCGTTACGCCACTGCCCAGGATCTGGCCGACGACCTCAAGCGGTTCCTAGACAACCGGACGGTCCTGGCTCGTCGTCCGACATTGCCGGCACGCTTGCGGAAATGGGCGCAGCGTTACCCCTCAATCGTCATTGCCGCAGTAGTTTTTCTCGCCCTTGCGTGCGCCGGCTCTCTCCTGAGCACCGCGCTGATCCACGGTGAGCAGAACAGGACCAAGGCCGAGCAAGAGAAAGCCGAGGAGGCTTTTCATCACGAGCGTCTGCGAGCCGACGAAGCCGAGGCACGATTCCGCCTGGCGCGCCGTGCCGTGGATGAGCTTTTCTGCGTCTGCGAGGAGGAACTGGCCAATAGGCCGGGCATGGAATGGGCTCGTAAGCGACTGCTTACGTCGGTGCTGGCCTACTACCAGGAGTTCATCGAACAACGTCGCGATGACCCCCAGGCTCAGGCGGAACTGCTTGGTATGGCGGACCGCGTTGAGAAGATACTCGGCGACTTGGCGGCGCTGCGGAACGCGGGAATGTTGTACCTACTGGGCTACCCGGCCACGCATGACGATCTCCGGTTGAGCGATCAACAACGGGCGAAGGTCAACGATCTGATGGTTCGTATTAGGAAACGCTGGATGGAGTTGATCAACGACATCGGCCGGCTGACTCCGGCTGAGCGGGGACGGCAGTATCTCCAGCAGGCGAGGGCCGACGAAGGCGAACTCAACGGGATCCTGTCTGAGGGACAACTGAATCGTCTGCGCCAGATCGGGCTTCAGTCGGAGGGACCGCGAGCCTTTTACGATCCTGAGGTGGTAACGAGACTCCAACTCACTGCCGAGCAACGCGACCGGATTCGTGCGATTGAGGAAGAGTGGCTGTTCCTTTGGATGAACACGGCTTGGCCGGGACGCGCGACGAGCACTCCCGGCCAGACGCACAGGTCCGACAAGCCGGTGGACCAGCGCATTTTGGCGCTGCTTACCGAGGAGCAGACACTACGGTGGAAGGAACTCGCCGGGGAGCCGTTCAGACTCTTTGCGTCTCCCGTTGCACTGCCGACGCCGACCCTTCATGACGCAAAGGAGCCGCGGCGTTAGCTCGCTGAGAAATGAGGTAGGTGTAGTGATGGGCGGATTCGAGTGTGGCGAAGTCGTCGATGCTGCCCTACGTGCGGATGGTGATGAGCCTCATTGAAGGCACGGAGTGCACGGCCCAGGAACTCGTCCATGGGGTCCCGCACGTCAAGAGATAACAGAGCGGTTGAGTAGGAATGCAAAGTCGGAGTCTGCCCTCAGATTTGCGGACTGCCGCGAACCGCCCAGGGCCACCCGGCCCGACGCGAGTTCGCGGTCTCCCTTGCCCACTGGTCCTGCAAAACGCGCGCCCGGCCTGCTACCTTAATCGCCCGGCCACTGCTATATTTCGATGCCGTCGACCGGCCTCTGCGACTGGATCGCGGACGACGGCTTCGCCTCGACATTGATCGTCCGTCACGAGGGTCTCAACCATGCCAGGGCCTATCCTT
>CAYGZA010000141.1:0-15706 GCA_964354135.1 uncultured Planctomycetaceae bacterium | reverse complement strand
GAGCGAGGCTTTCCCGTCAAGTGACGGCCTCACGGCTTGGAAAGCACGAGCACGATGGTCTCTTTCGCGGCGTTCCTGAGATAGAACGGATGGACCGGCTGTGCCCGAGGAATGATCCACCGGCCCCACGCCCTGATCACGACTGCTGGGGCGGCTTCATCCAGATCAGTTGCTGGTCGATGTTGGGGGCCAGCTTGTAGGTCTTGACGTGCCTGGCCACGGGCTCGCCGACGATCTCGATCTTCTTCAGGTCGCCTTCGCCCAGCCCGGCCTGGGCACAGTAGTTCAAGTATCCGATCTTGGCGAAGTCGATGCCCATCAACTCGACCGCCACGCGATCGGCGGCCAGCCAGTCGTTGCCCACCACGCACACCCGGTGCTCGACCGCCGTGCCGCGCGTCGGGCCGTAGCCCTCCATCCCTTCGTAGCCGTCGATCACGGCCAGGTGCGGGTGCAGACGCTGGGCCAGCGCGAAGAGGTTGTAGTTGATGCCGCGGATGCCGCCCCCGTGCGCGATCGGCTTGTTGCTCTTGGCCCCCGGCCTGCCCTGCTTGCCGAAACCGAACCCCGGGTCCTTGATCGGCGCGCCGAAGATGATGTTCTTCAGCGACAGCGTGGCCACCACGAGGTCGTGGGTCTTCAGCCTGGCGGCGGAAATCAGGAAGCTGTTCCGATCGAGCAAGAGTCGGGACATCCGCACTGCGTGAGGCCGGAAGTCCTTCTCGTCGAAGACGTACAGCACCTCGCACGGCTCCTGGTCGAGATCGAGCAGCTTGACGCCGTACTTGGCCGCCACGCGCGGGTAGCCGTAGTTCGCGAAGCCGTCCAGGGTCGCCCCGTTGGCGGCCGACTCGGCAATCACCGTGCCGTCGAACTTGCCGATCGACTTGAGGAACTCCAGGATCCCTTCCAGGCAATCGGCATGGGTGGCGGAGAGCTGAATGTCGATGGCCACGTTGTTCGGCTTGATCACCACGCGGCGATTGCCGATCGCTCGGGCGATGTCGTGCTGGAAGGCCTTCAGCCCCTGAAAGGTGTTGGCGGCGCGATCGTTGCCGGCCGTCAGGGCGACGCGGCTCGGCGCTTTGACGCGATTCTCCTCGGCCCCCGATGCCACGCTGGACAATCGCGCCGCGCCGGCGGCCAGCCCGCCCGCAAGCGAGGCCTTCAGGAACACACGTCGGTTGGCGGTAGTGCGTGTTGTTGCCATGGGAGAGTCTCCGGTGAAAGGATGACAACCTCGATTCCCCGTTCCCGCAGCTCATCGGGGGCCGTTTCTATTGGAACGAGCCGCCGCGCGATTGAGAAGAGGGCGCACCCCGGGGCTCGCTTGAATGCACGGACCCGAAGGGGGATTGGGGCAAACACACCCGGTTTGCCAGTTCACAGCCGATTCGGATCGTCGACGCGGTAATGCGAGGTCGTGTTGTGGGCAGAGTCGAGTGGAAGGGGACGAATCAACGCCAAGTGCCCACATGAACACCGATGCTCCGCAAGGCTTGCCAGCTCGCCAAGCAGAAGACCATCCCCGAAATCGTCTTTCTCTTACAGGCGGATCGCTCGAGTGCAGCTACTTGAGCAGGCGTTCCGCGTTTTCGCGGCACACAGCGCGATGCTGCTCTTGCGTGAGACGCGACTCGCGAAGCTTCAGCTCAGCGGCCTCAAAGTAGAACAGCGGCGCGTGCGAGCCGAACATGATCCGGTCAACGGGCACGTCCTCCAGGAGATTGCCCAGGGCGCCGACGCCTTCAAGCATGGCAATCTCCACGCTGACGTTGCCGGCTGAGATGATCCGGCGCATTGCTTCCCCGCGAAGCGTTCGCATCGCGTTGATGAGCACCAGTCGCAATCCCGGCGTGCGCCGCGCGACATCGACCAAGAGAGCTGGATCCACGGGCTCGACGCGGAACAACGGGTGCGTGATGCGCTCGTCTTCCATCACGAGGGCGATCTGAACGACCAGTTTGTGGCCCGCTGCGAGATGGATGAGGCTTGCAAATGCTGGGTCGTCCAGCCGATAGCCGTGGTAATTGGGGTGCAGTCGCACCCCGCGCATCTGGTGGACCCGGACGCACTGCTCCAGGTCCTCTTCCCAGCCCGGTTGCTTGGGGTTGATCGAGCCAAACGGCAGGAGCAGTCCGCGTCCGTACCGCCGGCAATCCTCGGCAAGACGGGCGTTGGCCGCTTGGAGGTCTTTGTGCAGCAGGCCGTCCAGCGTGCCGGCCCACGCCTGCGTTACCGACCGCGAGAGGAGCTTCGTCGTCAATCGCTCTGGATCGTCGTAGGGAAGTCGCCGCAGGGGCCAGCGACCGAGACTGACGTTCACGTCGATCCACCCGGGGTTGGGTCGGCTGCCAAGCGGCGCCGCGGTTCCCCCGGCAGCCAGCGTGGCGCCGGCCGCAGTGGCAGCCGACAATAGGAGGTCGCGGCGCGTCATCGACCGCCTGTTACTTCCGGCACGCGGCTCGCGGCGAGTCGGCGCCTCCGTCGAAGCGACGGAAGGAATCCGCGGCGCGTCGGCGTCGTCGCGTCGAGAGCCGCCGAGATGGTGACCCTCTCCCTCCCCTGGGGACGCGTTGAGCATGTCCAATCGGTGCATGGCTTCGTTCACCGTTTGTCCCCTTTGGCCCTGAAGATCGGCTCGAGGAGTCGTTTCACATTGCCCGCCAGGACAAGGCGGCGTGCCTGGTCCGGGATGTCGGCCCCGTACACTTTGGCAAGCTGCGAGGCGAAGCTCCGGCCTCCGGCGTCGCTGCCGTAAAGCACGCGCTGGGCGCCCAATTCGCGCACGGCCATTTCGGTGACGCCCGCCGCGGGGTCGCCGCCCGCCAGATCGGCAAAGACGTTTGCGTGAGGACGGATGGCCGGAATCCCCGCCTCCCAATCGCCGCCGGTGTGGGCGCAGATCAATGTCGCCTGCGCATGGCGAGCCGCCAGGTCGGCGAGGTCCATTGGGGTGGATTCACCAGGCAGGTTGCCAGTGACCTTGATCCACGTGTGTTGCAGCACAGGCGCCTTCAACTCGGCGGCACGGGCGATGATCGGATCGAGCTCCGGCGCGTTGCAGCGAATCGCCACCCACAGCTTCACGCCGACCATGGGCCCATCGCGCACGCAGCGGTGCAGCTCACCGAGACTCGCCTGCGTGTGCTTCGGATTGAGGTAGACGAAGCCAAAGGCGCGATCCGGATGGGCGCGCACGGCCCGGAGCACCTCGTCGTTATCTTGGCGCAGCCTGCGCGGCGAGGGATCGTAATCCCATTGCATGCCCATCGACACGCAAAGGCGGGAAATGCCCATCCGGTCGGCATACTCGATCAGCTTGCCGAGCCGCGCCTCCGGCGTGCTCCCGGGGACGCCGCTTAGGTGGCAATGGCAGTCCCAGATGTCCAGAGGCGATTCCATCCTCTCATTCGCCTTTCGCAACGGGTCGGTGCCGTGGAACCTCGGAGCGGAAATCGCCCAGGCTCGACCAGTAGAGGCGTTCGGCCAGGTCGACCTCGGCTACGGCGATTGTTCCCCACTGTTTGGCCTGTGCCAGCACTCGGCCTTCTCGGTCATAGACAGCCGAGATCATCCAGTTCAGCGACGTGTCGCAGTAGGTGCTGCTGACGAGGAACACGTGGTTCTCGCAGGCCCGGGCCGCAGCCAAGAGCGGGTTGCAGCCGGCCACCGGGAAAGCAATGATCTCGGCCCCGCGAATGCTCAGTTGCCGGGCCGGTTCTGGGAAGAAGCCGTCGTAGCAGATCATGATGCCGATGCGGCCCAGCGCCGTGTCGAAGACAGGATACTCGCTGCCCGGCGTGACGCCGGCCTCGATCTCGGTCCGCGGCAAGCTGACCTTGCGGTACTTTCCGACCAGCGCACCGTCGGGCCCGATCAGCACGCCCGTGTTGTAGACGAGATGACGATCGCGTTCCACCAGGCCGGCGACCAGGTACAGGCCGTGCGCCTTTGCGAGGGCGCCAAAGTAGTCCGTCGAGGGCCCGGGGATTGGCTCGGCGGCCTGAACATACGACAGCCCGTTTCCCGTGGCGGTGATCGTCTCCGGCAGCACGACCAGGCTGGCCCTTCTCTCGGCCGCCTGGGCAATCAGCGGCGCGAATTGCCGGCAGCTATCCAACGCGGTCTTACCACCGCTTGGAATGTAGTGAATGGTTGCCAGCCGGACCTTGCGCGGGGGCGGCGGTGCAGTCTCTGACAGGGAGACGTCTTTCCAGACGGCCGTGCCGCCTGGCGCCCAGCGCAAATGGAGTTCCACGATCGCCTGGCGCGCTTTCAGGGGAACGCGGTACGTGCCGCTGATCTCGGTCCAGCCGTGCGCGCCGGCAGGGCCGTCGCTTGGGTACTCGGGTTCGGCCACGGGCGGTTCGTTGGGCGCGAAGCTGTGCGCGCCGGCGGAATCGCGCCGAACGGACTGGCCGTTGGCGTCGCGCCACTGGATGCGAGCCAAGACCGAGCGGCGCGGCACGGCGACGTGTTCGACCTGATACAGCGCGCGGAAGCGGTAATAGCGGCCGCCGGTCACGGCAAACCGCGCCTCCCAATGCCCGTCGAGCCCTTCGCGATCGTCGCAGCGGATGATGAGCTGTCCCGGCTCCCTGCGCTGGAATTGGGGGCGGATTTCTTCCCGGGGCGAAACCCCGCGCCAGTCGGTCGGCGGGAGCGTTTGGGCTCGGGCGACGGGACCCAAAGCGGCGATCGCCAGGAAGGAGGCAAGTACGAAGCGATTCATGGCTGCTCCTATGGCTTGGGTGCGGCTGCCGGCAATGGCAGGCGATACCGCCAAAGCTCCGTGCCGGATGCGAAGTAGACCGCGTCTTGCAGCAACGCAAACCCGCACCGCACCGGCACCGGGGCAACCGCCGAGTGGACGATCTCGCCGCGCGCCGTGTCATAAACGTAGACGCCCGTGATCGAAAGGCCGACGAGCCGGCGGTCGCCAAGCGGCCCTAGCGAGACCTCGACCTGTGCGGCTGGCAGCCGGACGGTTCGAACCACCCGCATCGTGGCTGGATCGAAGTGAAACAGCCGGTCGCCGGCCGTGGTGAATACCATGCCCTTGGCGGCGCACATGGCGGGGTAGTTGCGCGCGCCGGGCTGAAGCACGGCCTCAAAGACCTTCTTGCGTTTTTTCGGGTCAAAGGCAAAGAAGCACGCTTCTTTCGCCACAGGCCGAGTCCCACCTCCGCCGTAGTTCCCGCTTCCGCCGAAGATCAAGCCGCTTGTGGGCTCCCATGCCAGTGAGACGATGCTCTGGTTCGCAACCACATGACGGTAGTTCTCGATGGTGCGGTTTTGTCGCGGGTCCCAGACCTCGATCGCCCCGCCGAGTTCCCCGTACGGTGGCTCGCTGCCTACGTAGATCAGGCCGTTGGGTCCGTAGATCATCGCGCGGGGGCGTAGGTGCCCCTCACCGATGCCCCCGAACGAGACCGGGTTGGCGTCGGCCCCCGTGCCGAACTTCCAATACGGCTTGGCCGGGTCATAGAGGTTCATCACGGAGCCGCCGTAGTAGCAAAGGTAGAGCTTCGCCTGGTATTCGAGCATCGAATACACTTCCCCGCCGGGCATGGCGCCGAGATGCTCGCTGCGGTCCGTGGCCGGATCGAAGCGAAACACCTCCAGAGGCATGGCCGTGCTCCCGTAGACGCAGCGCGCGGGCCCCACGCCGAGCACGAAAATGTGGTCGCCGTTGCCCGCATACTTGAAGGTCCGCTGGACGCTTTGCCGCGTTCGGGGGTCGAAAAGCGTGAACTTCCCGCGCTCGAACGACGAGACAACGCGGCCGTCGCGGAGCTGCATCTTCGGCCGCTCGGGCGCGACCGAAACCCGCGTTACGGTTTCATCGTCGAGGCGCATCAGGTGCGAGCCGAACTCCGCGTAGACGTTTCCGTCGCTCCGCCGCGAGACCGCGACCGACTTCCAGCCGGCATCGCCCCGCAGGTTCGCCGGGATCAGACTGCGGTGCTTTCGGGTCGCCGGATCGAACACGACGAGGTCGCCCTTTTCAGTGCCGATACCGACGTACACCTTCCCGGTGGGGCCCACGCTGAGACTTCGGGCGTACATTTCGGTCGGGTGCATTCGGCCAAAGTCCTCCATGGCGTCGGTGCGCGGGTCCAACCCGACCAGCTTCGCCTGCGGGTAGGTGCAGGCGTACAACTTGCCGTCTTTGCCCACGTCGAATTGCCAGAGGTACTCCTCGGTAGGCGAGGGCTTGCCGAGGACCACAATGCCCTTGTCCGGCTGCTTGGGGTCAAATCGCAGGACCAGCGCGCCGTCCCATGTGCCCAGGTAGATCCGGTCGTCCGGACCGGCGATCAGCGCCCAAGCGCCGGGGCCTTCCGGCGCGTTGAATTGGCGGGCCTCACCGGTGTCGGGGTCCACCTGCACGAGAAACAGCTTGCCACTGAGTTGATTGAAGTTGAAGTACAGCGCCTCGCCTCCGCGTCCGTTGGGCCCAACGACGCAACCCATGAGCCCCCCGACGCGCACGGGAATGCCGAGCGACTCAAACCGGCCAGCCCGCGCCGGATCGGCATGGGCCGGCGCGGCGCAAAGGAGGGTGAAGCCAATTCCCGCGAGGCAACGCGCTACGAGCCCGTGATCGAAGGGTGACCGGCGGCAAACGATTACTCGATGCACCGAGGTGGGCGTCAATGTGCTACTCAGCTCGGCTTGGGGCTCAAAGGCCACAGCGGCAATGGAGATCATGTCCCTTTCCCCGCAAACTCATTGACAGCAGTGCAAGCCCATTGTCCTGCTGTCGCAGTCGCCTCGCAACCCTGGCGGCAAGGGGCTTCTCGGAGAGCGTCAAACCGGGATTTCCCATGTAGGCTCCACTCGGATACGCTCTGAGCAGCAACAGTCCTCCCATGTTAACAAGGCGGTTCGCGACCTTCCAGCGGGTACGCCGGTTTCCCGTCCAGAATGGAATGCCTTGGGCGATCTTGATATTCAACGGCCTCTCCGTAGAAGTGGCTTGGGCGTGGTTTTCTGCCCATAGGCCGTAGCTTCCCCGTCGCTCTCGCCAAAACCGCTGCATACTTCTGCCCGAAGGGGCTTCCTATACCGGATCGACATGCCGCCTGGGGAATGGCCAGTCGTCCAATCCGCTCCAGGATAGTTGCGAACAGATGCCGCGGCACGGCGACTACGGCGTACTGCCGACGGCGATCATGTCCATGGTCAGCGTGCACCCTGCCTGCCCCACGCCGTGGACCATGACCTTCGACGCCGCGGGGGGGCGCTGCGGGTCGAGAAACTCGGGACGCACCTTGTTGAGCGCGTGGCTGGCATTGTCTTCGGATACGTAATACGTGGCCTTGGCCAGATGACCCATATCGCTGCCCGCGGCGGCGAGGATCTGCTGCAACTGCCTGAACACGTCGCGGGTTTGGGCGCCGATGGTGCCCTCGCCACGCGGCGACAGGCCGGAGATGAAGATCTGCCGCGGCGCACGCACCAACGCCACGCGGCTGAAGCCGGGCGAGGGGCGAACGTCGGGCGGAGTATAGTATTGCAGGCCCTCGCCCGGCCTGTCGCCCGGCAGCAACTGCGCGACCAATTCGATCTCGACCGGCGCCGAGGCGATCCATTCCACGAAGACCACCGGCGGAGTGAGCCGGCCCGGGAAGAGCTTCTTGATCTCGCGGAGGACCTCTTCGGCCGACGAGGCCGGTGTCAGGAACACCTTCACCTGCACGACGTTGGCCGGCGAGAGCTTCAACTGCGCGAGCGTCTGCGAGAGGGCGGACAGCGATTGGGCGACGGCCGACACGGTGAGTCCGCCCGTTGCCGGCACGCCGGACAGATAAGCCACGCCGCCCCGCGGCAGCACCGCGGCATCGGCGCAGTCCTTGTCGCCGGCCACGGCCTCGCATCGCTTCAGGGCAACCGCCCGGTCTTTCTCGGCGGCGTCCACCGCGACCGCATCGACGGCCACCAGCGCCTTGCGATGCACGAGCGGCGTCAGGACCGTGGTCATAGCCGGCCGAATCACGTGGGTGATACCCGGCGGGCCGCCGGGGACGGGGACGCCACGCTCGCTCAGCAGCTCGCGCACGCGGTCGGCCGTCTTGTGCGAAAGCGCGTAGACGTTCAGCCGAACCAGGTAGCGAAGGCCCGATCCAGCGGCGTCCAGCACCGCCTCCAGGTTGGCCAGGACTTGTTCGATCTGCTCGTCGGCCGAGCCCTCGCCAACGAGTTTCCCCTCACGATCCAGCGGCAAGAGCTGCCGCGTGTACACCAGCGGCATGCCTTGGACCACCACGGCCTGCGACATGCCTGCCGGGGCATCGAGGGACAAGTAGCGGACGAAGTATTTCGTCTCCTTGGGGGTCGTGGCCTTGGCGGAGGCGTCCTTCTTCGGCGCGGCTTCGACGGCCGGGCAAGCGGCCAAGATGGCGGCCAATAGCGCCACCGTGAGAGATCGGCATTGCATGGGTGTGCTCCTTACACCTGGTCGGGCATTTCGTAGCCCTTGCGTTTCGGGCAATCGAGGTACCGGTTCGCCTCGTCGTCTCCGGGGAAGACCTCTTTCTCCGGATCCCACTTGAGAGAACGTCCGAGCAGGCGGGCGATGTTGCCCAGATGGCACAACGTGGCCACGCGATGGCCGCTCTCGACCGTCATGATCGGGTCCTTGCGCGAGCGCACGCAGTCGAAGAAGTTCTCCACGTGGTTGTCGCTCTCGTAGACGCGGATTGCATTGGCCGGGAGCGGGTCTTCGTCGAGGCCCTTCGGGTCGCACTCGTACCCCTCGCGAAAGATCGTAATGCGGCCCTTGTCGCCGATGAAAGTTCCTCCGCCGCCCAACCGATCCTCGATTCCGCTGAGTTTGAGCACCACGCCGCTGGCGTACTTGTAATGGATGATGGTCTTGCTGGCCGCGGCGTCGCCCCGATCGCGACCGTCCGGGTTTTCGTAGACCACCTTCGGGAGCTTCTCGGCGGGATCCACCCAGACCTCAACCGGCCCGGTGTCATCCGTACCCAGGGCCCATTGGACCATGCTCAACCCGTGGCAGCCCCAGTTGGGCAGCTCGCCTCCCGAATAGGGCCGAAACGACATCCAGCCTGGGCCGACGGCGTACTTTTCCGCCGGCTCGACCGGGTAGTCCTCTCGGCCGTAAGGGATACGCGGCAGATAAATGTCCGTATGGTAGGGCACAACCTCGTTCGGCCCGCACCACCGGTCCCAATCCAGCCCCTCGGGAATGGGCTGGGCGGGAAAATCGCACTCATAGGCGCTGGGGTAGTTGTAGCCGATGACGGTGTGCACCTTGCCGATGCGCCCGTTGCGGATCAGCTCCACGGCCTTGCGCGTCTTCGGGTGGGAGCGCTGCTGCTCGCCGGTCTGGAACACGCGCTGGTGCTTGCGGACCGCCTCGACCATGACCCGCCCTTCGCGAATCGTATGCGAGAGCGGCTGCTCGCCGTAGATGTCTTTGCCCGCCTGACAGGCATGGATGCAGGGCAGGTAGTGCCAATGCTCGGGTGTGGCATAGGTGACCACGTCCACTTCCTTGCGCTCCAGGAGCTTCCGGTAATCCTGGAAGGCCGGGCACTTGTACCTGGCCGCCCATTGGTCGGCCCGCTTCTTGTAGAAATCGGCCACGGCGACGATGCGGATATTCTTGGGCGGCATCCCCTGCCCGCCTCTTCCGTTGAAGTGTTGCGCGCTCCGCCGGCCGCAGCCGATCACGCCCACGCCGATCTGGTCGTTTGTCCCCCAAGCCGACGCGGGCACGAACCGTGCGCACTGCGGCAGGGCGATGCCCGCCACGGTCGCCCCCAACGCCTGGTGCAGCACGCGCCGGCGCGAGATCTTCCTGGTCACGGTCATTCCAATCTCCCGTATTGCTGGTTCTCGGTTCTGTGCGGTCTCCCGCCGTGCCTCGGTGAAGTTGGATCCATGACTACGCCACCTTCGCCAGCGCGGCGCTGTGGGCGTGAATCTTCCGGACCGCTTCGACAATGTGATCCACGTCCTTGCGGTCGGCCAAAAGCAGCGTGTTGAACAGGCCGATGGTCGTCTCGCACACCTGCTTATTGCCCTTCAGCTCGCGGAAGCTCTCGCGATAGGCCTTCAGCCGCTCGGCGGGGAACAGGCGCTTGAAGCCGCGCGAGTTGATCGCCTCGTCGAGCAGGCCGTCGTAGTACTGCTCGTGATAGCCGCCGCCGCAAGGGACGCCTTCGGCGCTGAGGGCCCGGATGAACCTGTCGCGCGGCAGGCCGTTGAACTGGGTCGCGTCGTATCGGAACGCGTAGAGATGCCAAACCGCCCGGCTGTTTTCCGGCAGCCGCGCTGGCTGGATGCCGGGGATCTGGTTGAGGCCGGCGGTCAGATGATCGGCGTTTTCGCGCCGACGCTCGGTCTCCGTCACCAGCTTGTCGAGTTGCTGGAGGAGCATGGCGGCCTGGTAGTGGGTCATCCGGCAGTTGGTGCCGCGGCTGAAACATCCGCTGCCTCGGAAGGTCCCGAAGGCGCGCCCGCAGTCGTGGAAGGCTTGGCAGCGGTCCAGGAGTTCCTCGCGGTTGCCGGTGACGGCCCCGCCTTCGCCGGCGGGGATATGCTTGGAGTTCTGGAAACTGAAGCAGCCGACATCGCCCAGCGTGCCGCACTTGCGGCCCTTGTACTCGGCCAGCCACGCCTGACAGGCGTCCTCGATGACGGCGAGGTTGTGTTTCTTGGCGATTGCGTTGATCGGGTCCATGTCGCAAGGCATGCCGTAGATGTGCACCGGCACGATGGCGCGGGTCCGTTCGGTGATCCGGCTCTCGATCGAAGCCGGGTCCATCGTCAGCGTGGCCGGATCCGTGTCGGCAAACACCGGCAGGGCCTTGTGCATCAGCACCACGTTGTACGTCGCGATGAACGTGAAGGGCGAGACGATCACTTCGTCGCCGGCATCCACGCCCATCACGTGCAGGCCGGTGATGAGCGCGGTGGTGCCGCTGGCCGTGGCGACGCAGCGCTTGGCGCCGAGCAATTTCGCGTAGGCTGCCTCAAAACCCGCCACCAGCCCGCCGCCGCCGGCACTCGACCATTGCCCGCTCCGCAACACATCGAGGATTTCAGGCTCCCAGGACTTGTGCCAATCCGGCCATTTGGGCCAGCCGCCCTTGTGCACGGGGGTGCCGCCGAGCAGTGCCGGTTTGTCGGCGCCGGCGGCGACCATCCCCGGCGATCGTCCGGCGGTCAGCCAGGTCAATGCGGCGGAACCTGCCGCTGCGGTTCGCACGAATCCACGTCGTGTCAGATAGTCTTTCATCGCGCTGGCTCCTTTGGGATCAACGGGCTACAACTTCCCAGCAAACGCCCACGCGGGCATTGGCGTTGCCGCAGGCAGCCCGACCCTGCCGCGGTGGGGCGACGAATGTGATTATCGTTTGGGTTTGGGCCTTGTCAATCGATCGCCGGGCCCATGGCCAGGTAGACCTTGCGCATGGCCCGAACGATGTCTTTCACGTCGTCGTCGGTGAAGTTGGGATCCATGATCACGCCGCCGAAACGGTTGATGATGTCGATGGTGCGCGGGCAGCACTCGCTTCCATAGCGGATCGCCTTGCCTTCGGCACTCTGGAACGAAGGCCACGCCGGATGGATGGTCAGCTTCTGCTCGATGCGACGATCGGTCGGCAAGATGACGGAGCCGCCCGGCCCTGAAGCGCCGATGCCCTCTGCCCGCAGCGCCCGCAGGAACCGGTCGCGCCGTTGCCGGGTGCCGTGGTCCAGGAAGACCGTCACGCCCAGATCGCCCTCGGGGTCCGGCATCTTGCGCATCTTCAGTCCCGGCAGGTCGGCGATGCCCTCGCGGACCTTGCGGGCGTTGGCGCGAAGGCGGGTGCAGATGGTCTGGAGCTTCTGCACCTGCGCCTTGAGCACCGCACCCGTGAACTCGTTCATCCGGAAATTGCACGCGGCGAAGGCCGCCAGCAGGCCGCCCTTGAGCTCGTCCGCGTAAGGCGCGTGGAGCGACCCAACGTCGTGGAAGCGGACGGCCCGCTCGAAGAGCTTCCCATCGTTGGTGGTCACGGCGCCGCCCTCGCCGGAGGTGATCGTCTTGCTGAGCTGGAAGCTGTTGATGCCGATGTCGCCGATGGTGCCCACGAACTTGCCCTTGTAGCGGCCTCCGCAGCACTGGGCACAGTCCTCGAGGACCCGGAGCTTGTGTTTCTTGGCGATCTCGAGAATCGCGTCCATATCGGCCACACCGCCCTGGAGGTGCGAGGGGGCGATCGCCTTGGTCCGCGGCGTGATGCGGTGCTCGATGTCCTTCGGATCGATGGCCAACGACTCGTCGATCTCGGCGAAGACCGGCAGGGCGCCCGACAACACGATGGCGTCGTAGTCGGCATACCACGTCCAGGCGGGGAGGATGACCTCGTCGCCCGGGCCGATTTCCAGGGCCGCCATGGCGGTGTACAAGGCGGTCGTGCCGGAGGTCACCCCGATGGCGTGCTTCACGCCGATGTGGGCAGCGTAGGACTTCTCGAACTGGAGGACCTTGGATTTGCCACCCCACCAGCGGAAAGGATACCGCGACTCGAGGACGTCGATGAGTTCCTGCTTCTCGACGTCGTCGTAGAACTGCGGTCCATAGGGCCGCGAGTGGAGCGGGCTCTTCCGCACCGGGGTCCCCCCCTCGATCGCGAGCTTCTCCTTGCCTTCGGCGGCGAAGCCCGCTCGGGCCCCGCCAGACCCCGCGAGGATCGATGCGGCGCCTACGGCCCCGATCGTTTCCAGGAACTCACGACGACTGGTCATTGCCCTATTCATCGGACTCTCCTTTCAAGTGCAGTGGAAAGCTTGTCCGGCTTGTGACGGGTGAACAAGAGCCGCCTCCCAGGGACTACATGCTACCTGACCGGCGCCAAGCGCCGCAAGCAGTGCGGTAAGGTTTCTGCAACTGCATCAGCCGAATCCTCTCGGCTACCGCGGGGACTGTCCCAGTTTTCGCGGCCGACGCGGCTTTGGCACGTCAGGGCACCGCCCCCATTGGCCGCGAAAACGGGACTGTCCCCCTGGCGTGCACGGTTCCCGGCACGGCCCTGCTCCACGAAACGCACCTCCGGCTGGTGGACGCCGAGCAGTTCGTGCGCGGTGCGGCGGTCCTTGTTTCCCCTCCCGCGCCTGCTGGACCTGGCACAGCTCCTCTTGGCCGCTCAGTTCGTCGAGGAACCAGTGGAAGCGGCTCGGCAAAGCCTCGCATAACGGTCCTGCGTCATTATCTCGCTTCCACGTAGTCGTCAGAATAGCCGACGAAAGGCGATTTCCAACGGCCCGGTTTCCGAAAGGCTGGAGGTGGGCAAACGATGGCAACTCCTTGTATCACAAGATCTTGCGTCCACTCTTCCTTTCCGCCCCCCTTCGGAGGTAAAGACGCTCGGCACCCGCTTGCGAAATCGAGCACCGGCGCCTACACTCAGAATTCTGGAGTTCGTGATACAGGGTAAGTTAGGCCCGCGGGAGAGAGTCCACATGTCCGTCAGTGACGACACGACCATGTACGCATCCATAGGCCATGCCGTTGGCATGTGCCAGCTGTTTGAGTTCATTTTCACTGTCTGCGTAAAGCTGGTGTATAAGCAAAAGGACGTCACGTCCGCTGATGATCTTGCGCCTTTGGATAGCAAATCGTTTCGTGTCGCCATTACCGGACTCTTGAACGAACTCAAGCAAGTAGCTAACGTGCATCCTGAGTTCGAAGCCAAAATCATTGCGTTCTCGGATCGCCGCCATACGCTAATTCATCGCTGGTTTAACCAACATGGCTGGCCCGAGCAAGACAAAGACAAAACTATCCTCACAGACTTCGCACGGTCATTAGGCCGAGAAGCTCTTGATCTGTCCACTGTGCTCGGAGGATACGTCATCAGCTGGATGAAACGATTTCCCGCGACCCGAGACGGGGCTGAAAGTAGAGAACAGGACTGGGCCGAGCTGCTTGCCCAAGCGAACCTGAGCCTGCGAGTCGAAGCATGACCAAACGCTGGCCTAACAATCGGTTCCAGGGGACGTGCCCGCTTCACGGGCACGCCCCTGATCCTAGGCGTTCGGACGACGTTCGACCAGGCAGAGAAGGCCGTCGCCAGCAACCCCGCGCTCTCGCGGCGGCTCACGCCGCGTAGTGGCGGGCCACTTTCCGGATGGCCGCCGCCACGTCAAGAATGTACTCCTCGGTCATGTGTTCATAGATAGGCACGCGGATGCCGGTTTCCAGGATAGCCTCGGCCTCGGGGCATTTGTGCTCGGAGAAATCCATAGTGGTCAGGCCCATCTCCTTGACCGGCCAACGGCCGGCGAAGAACCCGTGCTTCTTGAAGACCGGCTCGCCATAAAGCGGTACCTTGATGTACCCGCCCGACACCGGCGCGCCCTCGGCCAAGAGCGCCTTGACAAACTCCGATCGCCCGCAGCGGAAGGCCTCGGGGCGCATGCGGAACATGTAGAACCAGTAGACCGCGCGGTCCTGCGGATGCACCTGGTGGGGAATGATGCCCGGGAGATCGGCGATCTTCTCCGTGAGGAGGTTGCCGAGCCGGGCCCGCTTCGCGGCGATCGGCTCCAATCGCGCGAGCTGGGCGGCGGCCACGGCCGCCTGAGGCTCGCTCATCCGGTAGTTGGTGGCGAACGCGTCGAACCCGCCCCACTTGCGCCGGTCGCCGCCCTTATCGCCGAACTTCTGCAGCAAGGGCCCGAAACGCTCGTCGCTGGAGCCGACCACGCCGCCGTCGCCGCAGGTCACGTGCTTGGAATTCTGGAGCGAAAAGCAGGCCATGTGCCCGACGGTGCCGATCGGCCGGCCGCGGGTCTGCGCCCCCCAGCCCTGCGCACAATCCTCGATCAAGACCAGCTTGTGGCGCTCGGCCAGGGCCTGCAGAGCGTCCATGTCGCAGGGGTTGCCCGTCAGATGGACTGCGATGATCGCCTTGGTCCTGGGCGTGATCCGCCGCTCGACGTCAGCCACGTCGAGATTGTACGTGCCCGCCCCCAGGTCGGCGAACACGGGCACGGCCTGCTGGTAAAGGACGCCGATCACGGTGCCAATATCCGTAATCGGCGACGTGATCACCTCGTCGCCCAGACCGATGCCGGCCGCCGCCACGGCAATGTGAATCGCGGCGGTGCCGGAGGAACAGGTCTGCACGTACTTCACCGGACAGACCTTCCGAAACCGCTCGGTGAGCAGTTTGGTCTGCGGTCCCTCCCAGTAGAAGAGCGAGTCTTGCTGAAGCATCGCCTCGAGCTGTTTGCGTTCGGGCTCGCCCCAGCGACGCCCCGAACCGGCCGTGGCCTTGACGGCCTTCTCGCCTCCGTGCAGGGCCAGCGGCGAACCTTGGTTGGAGACGGCCTTCTCGTCCGCCCCCTCCACTGCACCAGCCAACAGCACACTGGAGGCACCAGCAACAAACTGACGTCGTGACATGAATTTCGACCTGCTCATCTTTAGTCCTTTCCGTGCAATGCTCCAACTCAAACGCGTCGTATCAACCTGCTCTGGCGAATAGCACAGCGCACGGTCCGCGATGTGTCCGGCCAATTGCCGTGGCGTTCCCCTCTCAGTGGCTAGCGTAGCCCTTGGGGGTCTCTTGTCAACCCACCGAAGATAGATCTTCCGGCGTTGGATGTCGCGGTGAACCCCACATCCACGTCCGCCCGAAATACGCCTGCCGCTGCTGCAAAGAGGGGGGGTGTG
>CAYGZA010000140.1:0-15790 GCA_964354135.1 uncultured Planctomycetaceae bacterium | reverse complement strand
CGATCTTGAGCATCCGGGCCGCCGGCCGAGGATCGGCGAAGCGCGCGGCGAAGGAGGCGGCGGAGTCAGGTTTCCGGCGATCCTCGGGCGCCGCGGCGAGCGAAACACCTGAGGCGATAGTGAAGACACAGATGGCGAGCAAGGCACTGCGTTTGGAGATTGGCATGGTCAAGCACTTTGCCCGGAGGGTGAGGTTGAATGAGGAGATTTCCGAGGGGTGCAGTCTGCTTCACCCCCGGTCGGCGTGTCGGTAGACAAGTCGATCGGACTGTGGCAGTGGGGACAGCGGACTTCCATGGGGCACTCCCGGCGTCTCGTGACGACCAGCTCAGTCGCCGTCATTATAGCCGGACGCCGCGATCTGCGGACTATGGGGGACGTGCGAACCAGCAGCTGGTCGCTTCCCTCACAACCCGTCCGAACCGCATAGGCGACCTGCCATTTGCCCAGCGGACGGGACGGTCCAGCAAACGACCGATCCGGTGGATTTGCCGAGCGATCATCTCCGCGCCTCCCAGGAGCCGGACCATCACCGGCGTGGCCAAATCCCGCGAGACAAACTGAATGGCCGTGGAGAAGGCATCGCTGACGTCTCGGATTGTCAGCCTGGCGAAGTCCGCAGGCTCAGCCCCAAGAAGCCGGGGATTCACAACACTCATGACACTGAGTGCCAGTATGGCAAGCACCACCCTGAGAAACTCGCAGCCATGCACCGACGCTGCGCTCTGTGCCTTGCCACGCATCGTTGTTGTCATGCTACGGTCCTCCTGGCCAGTCAACCCCCAGGTTACTTCGTGCCCACGTCCTTTCGGTATTCATCCCTCTGTAGTCCGATCTCCTCGACGGGTATCTGCTGAAAACCGATTGCCCATGCCGGTGAGTCCTTCTTCAGCCGGAAGTCCATCTTGTCCGGCGCGACGAAGCCCGGATCACCGCCGAGGAAGTTCCCTTCGAGTTTCAGCCATTCCTGCTTCGCGTGCCAGCCGACCTCCAGCCACCTGCCGACGCACACGTTGCGGGCAACGAGATTGCCTTCAGGCGGCACGCCGTCGGCCGCGGCGTAGTAACGGTCCAGGCCCTTGATGGCCGGGTAGCGACTGCGGTAGAGTTCCCCGGGAACGGCGGCAAGCTGCTTCTTCATGTAATCGTTAACCATGCCGGACCAGACCGGGGATTTGTCCAGGCCGCGACCGTCCACCCGCACTGCCGGATCGCAATCCACGAACACGTTGTTCTCGACACGGTGGTCGCGTCCGCCGCCGATGAACATCGCCCAATGCACCTTGAAAAACACGTTGCCGAAGACCTCCGTTCCGCTCACGCAGTCGTCCATGTAGACGCCCATCGAGCCCATGCCTACGCCGCCGGTGTGATGGATGAGATTGTGCCGGATGCGGTTGCCGCGAAAGGTCCAGTCGCGGCCGGTGTAGATTGCCCCGACGTCGCCGGTTTCCATCGCGATGTGGTGGATCTCGTTGAGCTCGATGAGGTGCTCGTTGCCGCTGAAGAGGACCGCACAGTGGGGATGGTCGTGGATGAGGTTGTGTGACGTGCGGAGCCCGACTCCGTCCATCAGCACTGCCGGCACGTAGCACTTGGACCATCGCCCCTGACGAGCGAAGTGGCAGTTCTCCACAAAGTGTCCGCCGGGAGCGAGCGTCTGGCGATCGCCGCCGTGGAGCGAAACGCCACCGTCGCCGGTGTCGAACACATCGCAGCTCACCACGCCGTGGCCGGTGCCGCCGTCGATGCGAACGCCCCAATCGCCGACGTTGCGGATCACGCAGCCCGCGATCCGATTGCCGGTGCCGCCGTGGATCTCGACGGCGCTGGCCCGCGTGGCTTCAAAGGTCACGCCCCGAAACGCGATGTGGGAAGCCCCGACCAGGCGCAAGAGCGGCTGATCGAGTAGCGAGATGAGGACCGGAGTATTCTCTTGGGCGGCCTTGGGGGGCCAGAAGTAGAGAATCCCCGATTTGCGGTCAAGGAACCACTCGCCGGGCTGGTCCAACTCTTCGATCACATTAAGGAAGTAGAAACGCTGAGCGTTGCGGAAGCCGTAGAGCCCGTACGGCGGGGCGGTCTTGATGAGCCGTTGGTCGAGGTCGAGCGAGGCGACGCGCTCGTATGAGTTGGCCCAGTCCCACGACCAGTAGCCGTGTACCCAAACGTCGCTGGCGTCCTTCCAACCGCGCGGTCGGTCGCCGGCGTACGAGAATCCGTCCTCCAGACGGCCGATTCTGCCTCCGTGGCCGTCGTCCAGGGCGTTGGCCTCGGGGAAGCCGGCAATCTGCTGCCATTGGCCTTCGTTGGGCCAACGGGCGAGCGTCATCGGTTTGCCGTCGAAGAAGATCTCACAATGGGCGGGCGTGGTCGAACGGCCGAACCCGCGCGACTTCATCTGGCCGAAGTCCGTGATTCCGAGCCCGCCGAGATCGAGCTTGCGCACATGGTCGCGAGCCTGCTGGTTGAGCCGTGCCAGCGCCGCGGGGTCGGTGACGGGCTGGAAGCCAGAGAGTTTGCGTCCGCCCAGCAGACGCACCGTCTCTCCTTGACAGGCCCGCCAGACGATGGGGGCGTTCGGCGTGCCCGAGTCCGCGGCGGTGAGTTCCAGCGGCGTGTTGCGGACGTAATCGCCTCCGCGGAGCCAGATCGTCACGCCGTCTTTGGGCAGCTTGCCGTCCTGTCTCAGCTTGCGCACGGCGCCCCGCGCCGCCTCCAGGCTCGCTAACGGCCGGGCCTGCGTGCCGGGGTTGGCGTCGTTTCCGTTGGGAGCGACGTAAAGATCCGCTGAAAAGGCGGTTTGGCTCGTAAGAAGCATCAGAGCGGTAAGGAGGGAATGAGGGAGCCTGGGCATGATCGTCTCCTTCTCACTGGCGACAAGCATCATTGGGCGGGTACCACCCTCGCACGAAACCGGTAACCACTCCATCATAAACTGACTCGGCCAGCCGCCGTCGCAAGTCGGAAGACCAACGCGGGTCGGCCGCGTCGTGGAGCCCTTCGCGGTCTCAGGTCCTGTATGCCTTGACTATACCGCTGGCCGAGGATCGCCGCACTTACCCAAGCGACCCGCTGCGCGTGGACGGCCGTCTTCCTTCGCTTGTGGCCGGTCTCGCGCGGGGTGTGCGTCGAGTTCAACTCCCTTTCTCGCGTCTCGCCGGCGCGTCGGTCTTCGCCCCGATCGCGCGGCCCAAGCGTTGCATCTGGGCGATGCTCGCCTCGGGGACCGTGCCGGTGCGCGCAATCGGCAGGTTGAAGGTCAATGCGCCGCCGACGGCCTTCACGGCCTTCAGCAGGTTGACGAGCGTGGCGTCGTCATAGTGCTGGTCCGGCAGTTCTGGCCCGCAGAATGTCGAGTCGACCGGCATCAGCCCATGCCACTGCACGCCCTCGACGAACCGGCTGTCCGGCAGATACGGCTTCGGGTTGTTCTTCCACCAGCCCAGCGCAATCTTGCCCTCGACCAGCGTGTGGATCTCGCCGGCGTGGTAGTCCTCCAGCGGCGTCACCGGTTTGATTTTACCCACGCAGAACGCGCCGTCGTTGAACGCCGCGATCGCGTCCGGGTTTCCGGCCCGCGCCGCCGCGATGTATCCGGCGAAGTCCAACTTCCGGTTGGGGAATACGGGCCATTCGTAGCAGCCGTCGAACCACCAGCCGTCGCAGTTCTTGCCGTATTGCAGGGAGAACGCCCGGATGAAGGCCCTGTAGTTCGGCTGGAACGCCGCCTGGGTCGGGTCGTCCCTTCGCCAGCCGAAGGCCTCGTGCAGTTCCTCGGGCGCAGCGAGCTCGGCAGGCAGGTACGCGATGAAGCGTTTCCCGGCCGCTTTGACACCCTTGGCGATCTCCAGGACCAGGTCCCGGCGCGAGGTGTGGCCCGGCTTCCTGGCATCGAGGAAGCGGTTCGGGCTGTTGTAGTAACTCGTGTTCTGGCCGATGGTGAAGATCAGCCAGTCGGCGCCCGTAGACCGGAACTGTCGCAGGAAGCCGGGCACGTCGAACCCGTCCACAGTGCGGTTGAAGTCGGCGGTCTTCTCCTCGGGCGTACTGCCGGCCGGAGAGATGAGGTAGTGGACCATCAGGCCGAACCTGCCCTGGCTCATCCACTCTGCGCGATGCTCTGGGACCGGGGCATTGCCGGAAGTGGCGGCCGGCGCAGCAGCAGAAACAACCCCTGGGAGTCCCAGCAGGACAATGCCGATCGACAATGGAGTCACTCGGTTCATGGTTTTCATGGTTCGTCTCCGTGCAAGGTGAAACCCTCAGGATGTCTGGGCAGCAGTCCGCCGTCCAAGGATCAGCTATCGTGAGCCCTGAGTGATCTGTCGTTTGAGTCTGGAGGCTATTTCCGTCAAGAGGTCCTCCGGCAGATTCTTTCCCCTGATGATCTCCAGAGAGACGTAGCCCCGGAAGTCAATGCCTTTCATCCGTTTCGCCAGATCGAGTACGTTCGAGTTGCTGGGATCGAGGACCTCGTCGTGAACGTGGAAGTGCCGGATGCGGTCCTTGAGCGCGGCAAAGGTTGGGTCATCCATTTTCGAATCGTTCCACAAGACGCCGAAGTTCCGCGTCCGGACCCTTCGGAGGACTTCAGCGGCCTCCGCCGATCCTTTGATAATGTCGTGCCCGCACTCAAGCATCGGGCACACTCCGGATGCCTTGGCGTACTCTCCGACCTCGTCGAAGGCCGCAGCGACTTGTTGGGCAGCCTGAGAGGTCAGCTTTCGGATGCCCCCACCTGCGAAGATCCTGACGACCGGAACCCCCAGATCGGCCGCCAGATCGAGATTTGCCTTGGCCGCCTCCAGGTTCTTCTTATGGCCTTCCACTGCGGGAGAGGCGAACTGCACCGAAGTCGCAATGGAGGCAATCTCCACTCCCCCGTCGCCAAAGAGCCTTCTCGCGGACCGCCGCGTTTGGGCAGAAGACGCGGACGAGAGCCCGTGCTTGTGTCCCGCATCGACCCGGATTTCCACTCCATCGTAGCTCGCTTCTTTGGCAAACTTGACGAGCCTTTCGGTCTGCCAATCGGGGCACACGAAGGTCATGAAACTCAGCTTCATCTGCGGCCCAGCGCGTCCCGGGACCGGCGGCTGGCTGGCCGCCGCGAAGACGCCTGGGTCGAGCGCCGGCGATGCAACGATCATGGGGGCGGCGGCGGACGCGGCCGCCGCTGAGACAGCCATTCGAAGGAACTGCCGCCGGGAGGATTGGTGAAACTGCGCCATAAGGTCTTCTCTATGTACTGATCGCCGGGATGGAACCGCTTCCGTTCTTCGATGGCGGTTACTCCTGTCTTTTCTCGCGCGCTGCCTCGCGGCTCACGTCCAGGAGCACCTTCTGTGCCGCGTTGACCGTGTCGGCAGCCGGGTTCTTCTGGACTTCCGCATACGTGAAGCGCTCCAGCACGGGCCCCAGCCGGGCAAGGGCCTCGGCCGCCTTGGCATCCTTGCGACGGCCGAGCACTTCGCGGACCATGCGGACCTTCTCGTAATCCGCGATCCCCTCGCGGAGCCGCTCGAAGCGGATCGAGCTCCGCGGGCCGGGATATACCAGGAAACAGTCCCCGGCCGGAAAGCGGACATAGCGGGTGTCGTAGAGCGGGTCCTCGACCCAACTGTCGTAGGCCCAACGCAAGAAGCCGGAGTACCCCTGCGCCGCCGCGTACCAGCCCAGCCAGGCGGCTTCCGCGGGCGGGCTGAAGGTGAATGTATTGGGCCGCGGCGGGCCGCAGCAGACGTAGTAGGTCGTCGTCCGCCCCTCGTTGGACCGCTGGGCGATCACCGCCCGCTCCACGGGCGGATGGATGATGAAGCACCAGTCGTCAATTTCGGCCTTGAGCGGCTCGTGGTAGTTGCCCGCCCAGGTCACCTTGAGGCCCGGCGCGGCCGCCCTAATTACGTCGATCGCCGCCTTGCCGTCCTGCCATGGCGATTCGTTGATTCCGATGTACGTCTTCTCCAGCCAGCCGCGCTCGCGGAGATGCCGCGACAAATCGGCCAAGAAGGTCTTCCAGAAGGAGACGTACTCCGGCGTGCCGGGACGCCAATGGGCCCAGACGTTGTCGCCCGTCGGCTCGTCGCGATAGCCGACGCGGTGTCCCCAAGGCAGCATCGTGTAGCAGGTGATCGCGTCGTTGATCCCGCATTTTGCGGCGAACTCGACGTACCGGTCGAAGACGCCGTAGTCGAAGCGGAAGGCCCCGTCGCTGCGGCGGGTCCAGCGGATCATCGTGCCGTTATTGACGAAGGTGCTCTCGCCCCACGCCTCGGGGATGGTGTAGGTGGTGATGAACTTCTGTCCGGCCTCGGCCAGCATCCGCAAGTGCGGCTCGAGCACTGCCCAATGGGCCTCCGACCAGGGCCGCACGCCGTGATACCGGGCCACACTCCACGGGTCCTGCCACAGGTCGAGCCGGAACGACCATCGCGACGGCGGGGGAAGCGCGAGCGGCAGCACTTCCAGATCGATCCGGAATTCCAGCGGCGCAAGTCCCCTGGCAGCCGCGCTCGCGCGCCCCTGATAGCGCCCCGGTGCGGCATCGGCCGGCACGTCGATGGACACCCAGACCGGCCGCGCGGTCCGCGGCGCCAGATCGATCCGCTCGGCCGTATCCAAGACGTCGGCCACCAAGGCCCGCGTGCCGGGCTTGTCGGCCTCGGATAGCACGTAGCGAACGAAGCGGAGGCTCACCAACGGGGCGGCAATCTCCTTGCCGCCCTCCCCTCGGAGCGGCGTGGCAGAAAGGCGGACCTGCTCGGCCCCGGTAACGGTCCAAAGCACGATCTGACCCGCAACCCGCTCGCCGCGCCAGGCCACGGCGGACCACGCCTTCTGCCCGTCGGTCTGCGGCACGGCGTCGCGGGCGTAGCGGACGTCCTTCGAGCCCACGGCGCCCTGAAGGCCCGGCGGAACGCTCTGCCACAGCGTCCGCCGCCTAGCCGCTTCGGCAAGCTCCCCCGCCGGGACGCAGAAGCCTTCGATCTCGACGATGTGCCCGCCCGTGACCGGGCCATCGGAATTGCCGATGAAGGTCGTGCGGACTTGCTGCACCTGGGCCGTGGGAAAGAAGAACGTCTCGCCCAAGGAGGTGGCAGGGGCCTTGTTCTTGCGCTGATCCACCAGCGTCTGCCACGTCTTGCCGTCGGCCGAGCCTTCCATGAGATACTGGTAGGACCGGGAGCCGTTCCAGAAGGTCCAGAACCGGATGGTGTTCAGGTCTCGCGGCCTCGCCAGCTCGACCGTCAAGTGGCAAGGCGTCTTTGCAGAGCCCCAGTGCTCGCCGGGCGCGTCGTGCCGGCCGTCCACGGCCAGTGTGCCCACGCGGTCGCTCCAGTGGTCGGAGACCGAGACGTTCGCCCCGCGAAAGAGGTTCTCTTGAACGTCCAGCGGCGACGGCTGCGGTGGCTCGTACGGGGCATGCTCGCGAATCAACTCCCCGGCCGCGGCAACAGGCGCGACCGATGGCACGACGCCCAGGCCACAGACCAGGACCTGCACGAGCCTGCTGAAGGTCAAGCTACTCCTCATAGATCGCTCCCTGTCGGGGCCAACCGCAGCGATCTTCTCGGCCGAAGATGCTATGTCTACTACCGTAGTCGGGTCGGCCCCGCGCCGCAAGCCCCGACGATGCCTTGCAGGCAGGCCGGCCCACGGTGTCTTTAGCGGACGCGGCCTGTCTTGTCCTATCGTTGTTCGACACCCACTCCAGAACGGCTAACAGCGGGCGATGATCCGAGGCAAGCGACTCGTCGACAACTCGCTTCTCCACGACGCGCCAGGCAGTCGCCGGTCGAAAAAGAACGAAGTCGATCTTCTTCGTCGGCACACGGGAAGGCCAGGTCGGCTCGGGCCGGTCGGCCGTCGCATCAGTCCACTGCTCCAGCAGGGCCTTGACGGGCGGGCTGTCGGGAACGTCGTTAAGGTCCCCAGCCAGGATCATGGGCGAGTGGTCCTTGAGAATGGGAAGAGCGGTGAGTGCTCGGGCCTGAGACAATCGCAGCTCGGAGTGGGCGTGCTCTAGGTGGGTAGCGACGAACAGCAACTCGGGGCCGCCGTCGCCCAGCCGAATCCTCGCCGACAGCGCTGCCCGTGGCTCGCAACCTTGGACGAACGGCAAGTTGTGCACGTGGACATCGGCCGGCAGAAGGCGAGACAGAATCGCCTCACCGTACTCGCCGCCCGCGTAGTTCATGGCCTTGCCGAACATCACGTGCAGCCCGGTGAGTCCCCCCGGTTCCGCCGCCTGGTCTACCCCCTTGGATCGGGTCGTGTTCTTGTCCACCTCTTGGAGGGCGACAAGGTCAGGGCTCACCTCCTTTTTCACCTTGGCGATTCGCGGCAGGTCGATTCTTCCATCGGTCCCATCGCCGTGCTGGATGTTGTACGTCAGTATCCGCACACGTGGCGATTCGGTCGGCCAGCCTACTTCACCTGAGGCGGCAAGCCAGAGGATGATCAGCAGCAAGGTCCTGCGGTTGAGCATTTCACATGACTCCTGGCGACATCCGATGGTGGCGGAGCAATCGCTGACGCCGCACGCTAGAGATCGAGCACGACGCCATTCTACAACAACGGACGCCGACGAACCTTCTGAACGTCACGCGCCGCCCGTGCCCAGAAGCTTCAGGGTGCCGCATTCCCAACCCGGTCCCTGGCTCTGCCGGGCCCGCCATCCGGAGGGAATAGGGCAACGATCGAACCCTCCACGCCGCGAGCCACGGGGACTGCGGGGTAGAATGAGCCCCATTGAACGGTGCTCCCCCTTGCTCTCTTCCCCGCCCTCGGTGCCCAGCACGGTGCCATCCCGCTCGCCGCTCCTGAGGCCGGACTGCGTCAGCCTGCCACCACACCCGCATTCAGCGTGAGAGTGTCGGCCATCAGGACTAATGTCCCGCTTTGCGAACGCCGCTTGTCCTAGCTCGCGGCTCCGCTGGTTCGTTCAGCCCGAGCATCGGCTATGGAGACCGAGGGTCGCGGGCGGCAGACACGCTGGAAAGAAGGGAAACGTCTCCCCTGGAAACCCTGAGGGAGGCCAAGCGGCGTCAGCGGGGCCGGGGAGTGGACGGCTTGAACGTCGAGGATTGAGAGGAGGGGGGATGAGTTGGCTGAGGGTGGAAATCGCCCTGGCCAGGGGATAGTGTAGTAGACGGGACGCTACGTTTTTCGACCGCCCGGCGCCACGCTTTCAACCACCGTTTACAGGGCTCTCATCTACTTTTTTGCGGAACGCATCGTCTATCTGCACCGACAAGGCGTTTGAGGAAGGCGGATACGAGCCGACCGACACCGCCGTCGGCCCCGGCTCCGAACCCCTGCTGAAGGCCGCGATCATCAGGCTCCTCGGTGCCAAGTGAGAGCGGCGTCTTGGGCCGGCTTGACCGTTTTCAATCTGCCTCCACGCCGTACTTCTTCCTGAGGACTTGCCCCCCGAGCTTGCGGATTCTCTCGGCCGCCTTTGCCGTCGAGGAATCTTCCGCCCCCTGAATCCCCGCCTCCTGTCTCAGCCGCTTGACCATCACCCTGTAATCGCCGACCATACGATGCTGCGTCCCCGCAATGTCGCGCAGTTCGCGCGTCAGGGTCTTGCACTCCCCGAGGTTCTCGGGGTCGCTCCTCGACGCGAGTTCCTTGATTCGCCGGCCGACCTGATCGGCGTGCGCCGGGTCTCTAATGGTCGGGAGTTTCTCCTGGTAAAGCGCTTCGATCTCCTTGGCGCTCTTCCGGGCCTCGTCGAGCAGTTGGGCGGCGGGCCCGGACTCTCGTGGCATCGCGGCGCCCAGTTCGCCCAGTTCCTTGCCGAAGCGGCGAAACTCCAGAACCCTGGCATTGATGGCACTGATGTCGGCCAGGATATCGTCGACCAAGTGGCCGATGAGAGCGCTTTCCCTCGCCTCAATACCCGCGATGAAAAGGTATTCAATGGGCGTCGTCGTGTCGCACACCCCGCGGCCGAAGTTCTTCCGTCCTGTATTGGCGCTCCGCCCCTGAAGTCCCTCGCGGTCCAACACATATTCGCACGGCCCCACGCCCAGCGTGTTGCGCACGATGTCCACGGGCGTGAAGGTCGCCAGCGGAGTCTCCTTCTCTCTGTCCGAAGGGTAGATCAGGACGAACTCCATCGGGCCCTTCACGCCGATGAACCTTCGGGATAAGTGCATGAAGCCGCCCTCGCCGTCAAACCAGCAGGGCCAGACCATCTCCTGGTAGAGGTACATCCAGGTGCTGGTCTTGCGGTCCTGGAAGTCCCACGAGTCGTTTCGGCGCTGGAAGCAGAAGTTCGCCCGCCATTTGGCCGGGAAGGGCTTGTTCCACCCGAGCCCGATGTCCTGGTCAGCGTAAGGCTCCTGCAATCGACGTTCATGCCAGATGCCCGTGGCGTGCAGGACCGCCACATAGATGCTCTTGCCGTCAAAGGTGATTTCCATGGCCCCGATTCGGCGATCCTCCTTCGCCCCTGTCAGGACAAGTTCCGCCTCTTGATTGGCGGTCGGCCACACGCTCATGACGATCGTGCTCTCCCCCTCGAGCAAGCCCAGCATGAAATTCTCCGGGGGGACGATCAGGTGGGGTCGGGAATAGGCCCTCGGTTCGAAGACCATGTCGGCCCCGAAGAAGTCCGGGATCACGGCGAAGCGCATCGCGGCTTCGACACGGATTCGAGCGGCGTTTTGGATCGGCTTGCACTCAACGAACGCTTGGCCTCGGGCCAGGGAGTAGATTGTGCGTATCTCCTGGCCGCCCTGCGTGCGGGAGGAGACCTTCAGCGCGACTTCGTCTTCTTCGTTCTTTCGGATTTCGATCGCGCTGAGACGGGTCCCCGGCTCCCCGCCTGGGGCGACGGGAACGAGCCGGCTCCTGTCCTTCCCCTGGGGAGGGGCGGGTTTCGGGCAGATCAGCGGACCGGCGCTCCGACGGCAGAAGATGACCGCGATTCGCTCGTTCTCGACCACGACGTCGCCCGGCAGAGGATGCGCCGTCGTGCCGGGGCTGACCCGCTCCCAGCTCTTCTTCCGGCCGAAATCCACCTCTCCCCCGTCGCTAGCGCTTTGAGTGTCCCACAGGACAGTGTCCGAGACGGCGTCCTCGCCCGCGGCCGGAGACCTGCCCAGACCAAGCACACAGAGGATGACGGCCAGAAGGCACTGAGAAGGAGTTCGGCCCAAGATCGCTGTTGCCGCGCACATTGCGGTTATCCTTTCCCCCGACGCCTACTCGTATGGCCGCGGTCCGAGCCAGAAGGCGGGCGCGTTGTAGTCCTCGCCTCGCCAGTCCGCTTCGGCATAGAGTCTGTTTCTCAAGACGCTCTGGCAGAGCGCCCTGATCTTCTCGGCAGTGCCGACGAGCTCGGCATGCGCGAGGGGTGCGATTCCGGCCGTGTTCCTCGCTTCCATGGCGAGCTTCCGGTAGGCCCTGAGCGTCTCCTCGCGAGGCCCGACGACCCGGAGAAGTTCTTTGCAGCATTCTTCAAACTGCCTCCTGTTTTCGGGGGACTCCTTGGCGGTCAACTGCGCAATTCTCATGCACAGCGGCAGGAGTTCCTTGGAGCTTTTCAGGCCGCGCTGCTTCTCGCCAAGTTCCCCGAGCTTCTGAGCAACCGTCGCCAGGTCTTCAAGGAACTTCGCGGCTGCCGGGTTCGTCTTATCCGATGTCTTGCACAGCGCCCAGATCTCGCGAGCGAAATCGGCGTATTCCTTCAGTCGCTGGTCCATGCCCTCGACGAGGGGCAGCAGGTCGTCACAGAGGTGGCGGGCGTAGACGCTATCCTGCACCTCAAGCTGCCGCTCGAACAGGTAGCGCAGAGACTCGATCGTCACGGAAAGCTCGGCCCACGTCGTCGGCCTGGCAGCCTTGCGATAGCCGGTGAGCCCTTCCTCGTCCAAGACCCGCTGGGCGGCCTTCAGCCCAAGCGCATCGCGCACGAGATCCAGCGGCGTCAGCGTCTCGGGCGGCGTGCCCACCCTGCGGCCGTAAAGGTAGATCACGCCCAGCCGCACGGCGGCTGCGAAATCCTTGCTCTTCTGAAAGAGGACGCCCTTCTCATCGAACAGCGCAGATTCCTTGTCCGAAAAGAGCGCGGAGTATCGCTGGGCGTCGCCTTGCACCGTGACGCGCCAAATGGCCTCGCACGGCATGCGCCACTGGAACCGGAGCGGGGCCGCGGGGCCTTCCATCCCGAAGCGTTCGAGGTGCCAGGCCCGTTCGCACGTGACCACTCCGGCAAACACGCCACGGCTGCGAAATGCCACGTCGGCGCCCGCGAAAGACGGCCCCTTTCCCTTCCGCAACTCCGCTCTCTGGCTTTGCTCGGGGCAGATCAAAACGAGCATTTCGGACCCGTTCCCCAAGAGTGCGGCCACGAGCGGCGCCCACGGCAGCAGCGCTCGTCGCTGGCCGAACGCCTCCGGACCGGCGACGATGTCATCCCCGAACCGGTCGGGGACCACGACGCATTGCATGGGAACCTCAACGCGGAGCTTGCCTGCGTTCTCAAGAGGCGTCACCTGGACCAACGCCCGGCTCCCGCCGACGGTCCAGGTCGCTTTCACCGGGGCGCCTGCCGAGTGCGAGGAGGATTCCAATGCGGCTTCGTCCAGACCGCATGTGAGCACACGGATCGATTCTACCGGCCCGGCCTGTTGGCCTTGGAGGTCGAGCAGGGTGAATTCGATCGCGCTCTGCAGCGCTGGTTTTGGAATGAGCACCGCGCCCGCCCTTCCGGCGAGCAGGAGGAACACGGCTATGTCGCTCTCGACGACGCACCCGCCGCGCAGACCCTGGGGAAGGACCTGCTCTGCAGGGACGGCGTTCCATCCCTTCCTCTCGCGGCAGAATGCTGCCCAGTCCGCGGGTGCCGCGGTTACGGGCTGGTCGATCTCCCACACGTGGATGCGGGGTGACGGCCGGACAGCCATGCCCTTCGGCTCGGGCTTCCGGCCCGGCTTTGCGACGCCCCAGTCCGAACATAGTACGGAGCGTGCGTCGCGAATCGGAATCGAGAATCTCCTCTTCCCATCGATGCTGATCGCGGCCATCTGCCACGGGCCTCTGGGGCTCGGCCCCTGGCAGTAGGCTATGGCCATCCCGTCTGGCGACCATGCCGGACGGCGCTGAATCCCACCGGCGGTCGTCAGTTGGCGCTTGTTGCTCCCATCGGCGTCCATCATCCAGAGGTGCGCCCCGCTCTGGTAGGCAATTCGCTCTCCCCCCGGCGCCCACCGGGGCGCGCCGAGTATCTCACCCTCGGCGAGTCGCTTGGGCTCAGATTCCCCAGGCGTCACCAGGCAGATCGCATTTGTTCCGCCGTCAATGATCACGAGCAGGATCTTCCGGCCATCGGGAGAACAGGCTGGCCCGCAGCAGGATTTCCAGCCCGCGGGGCTCAGGACGGTTTCCTGTCCGGTCCCGAGCGTTCTCTCGATGATTTGGCCCTGGCGGCGGAAGGCGATCCGCCGGCCGTCAGGGAACCAGTCGCCCTGATCCCCGTCGCAAATCCTCTTCTGCTCCTCCCCATTTCGGTTTATCGTCCAGAGGCCCAGCGTGCCGCCGCGGGCGGACGTAAACAGAACTCGGTCATCGGTGGGAGAGAATCGCGGGTCGACGTCCTCGCCAAAAAGGTAGTTCAGCCTCGTGCTGTCCCTGCCGTGGACGTCCGTGAGGAAAGTGCCGCGCACGGTTCCGTACTCTTTACAGACCACGAAGGTGCCGGACAGCCCGGCGCTGCGGGCATCCTCTCTGCCGGCGCCGAGTGCCGGCACAATCCCGCCACACAGGAACGCAATCAGAACAGGCCTTCTCGGCATGCAGGGGCCTTAAGGCTAGGCATTTCAATCCTCTTTCACGGCCACTGAATGTACCTTCAGAGGGGGGCGCCGTCAAGAACTCGGCGGCTGGACGGGGTGTACGATCCCGGAGTGACGCTTCGCGATGGACGCGAACTGGCGCCGGGATTGCCGTGAATGGGGAATTCAGAGTGACCATTGCGGAAAGGCGGACTCATTTCGGGAAAGGGAGACCGCATGGCCTCCATTGTTACCCGGAGAGGATTCCTGGCAACCACGACTCAGGCTACGGCGGTTGCCCTCGTTCCCGTCGTGATCGACGTCCGCGAGTACCGCAAGCCGTTCACGGTGCCCGAGATTGCGTGACCGCGGCGGGCGCGGCGCCACTCGTGCCGCTCTCCGCGCCGACGGCACGGCACACGCAGCGGAAGCCATAGGCCTCGTAGCCGAAGCAGACGTCGGCCAGGCCCGGGGTCTCGCCCTTGCGGGCCGCCGAGCGACAGGCCTCCGGGCTGCTGTTCCAACTGCCGCCGCGGAGGACCCGCTCTTCACCCCGGTCCGGCCCGCGCGGGTCCTTGCACGGCCCGCCGCTGCCGTAGCCTTCGGCGTAGAAATCGTTGCACCACTCGGCCACGTTGCCGTGCATGTCGTAGAGGCCCCAGGGGTTGGGGCGATTCTCCTTGACCGGCTGGGTCGTCTTGGCGGCGGTGGCCTTGAACCAGGCGTGCTTGTCCAGCTCCGCGCGGTCGTCGCCGAACGACCACGGTGACGTGGTGCCGGCGCGGCAGGCGTATTCCCACTCGGCCTCGGTCGGCAGCCGGTATCCGTCGGCGGAGAAGTCGCACCGCTGCGTCTTCAGGTCGTAGCAGGGCTTCAGCCCCTTGCGGAGCGACCGCATGTTGCAGTACTGGATCGCGAACTGCCAACTGAGGCGTTCGACGGGCCGGTCCTCGCCGCGGAACTTCGATGGATTGCGGCCCATCAGGCCCTGGTAGGAGGCCTGGGTCACTTCGCAGACGTCCATGTAGAAGGCGCTCAGCTCGACCTCGCGGACCGGCTTCTCGTCTTCTTCGCCCTGGGCGTCTCCCATGAGAAACTTCCCCGCGGGGAGCAGGACCATCTCAATTTCGGTCTTGGTGACGATCTTCTGCGGGGGGGCGCTTTGCGCGGACGGGCCGGTGGAAGCGGCATCTCGCTCGCCTGGGGCCTGCCCCGTTCCAGCCCGGTTGCAGCCGGCCAACAGCAGGCCGCAGAACGTGGTGAACAGCAATCGCCCAAAGGTGCTTCGTGTAACGTGCGTCATGTTCAGTGCCTCGACGATTCGTAGGATGCGGCGTTGCGGAGGACTTGCTGCGTGCGCCGGCGGATCTCTTTGGCGATCTCGCCGGCAGCGGGGTTGACGGCCATGGCCAGCCCGGCCCGCTGGCGGAGCATTTTGACTGCCATGCGGCTTTCGCCCACAAGCTCGTCCTGGTTGCCGCCGACCACGACGATGGCGTCGGTGATCTCGGTGCACTTGACCAGGGCGCCGGGCCCTTCATCGTCCAGGAGCTCGCGGCGAAAGCGGTCGGTCAAGTCGACCACATACTGCGGCGTCTTGATGCTCTCCATGCGCTTGTCGTAATTGGTCTGGATCGCCTTGGCCAGCCGGTCCATCTCGTCGAGGAAATCCGCCAACTCGGGGTGGGACTTCTTCTGCGCCCGGACGTACCGGGACATCTCGCGGCCGAACGCCGCGTACTCCTCGATGCGGCCGCGGATGTGCTTGACGAAGACCACCACCTCGTCGAGGATCCGCTCGATCTCGGCGCGGCGGGCCTTCTGCTGCTTGGCGGCGTAGATCGGCTTGAGCGAATCGCGCGTCCCGCAGGTCGCGCGGCCGCGGTATGCCGTCCCCTGGCCCTCCAGGTCGAGGATGGACTCGCAGGGGCCGACCCCCAGCGTCGCCCGCACCAGATCGACCACGGTGAACCGGTCCAGCGGCGTGGCCTTGACGCGATTGATGG
>CAYGZA010000139.1:0-15944 GCA_964354135.1 uncultured Planctomycetaceae bacterium | reverse complement strand
CCTTTATGGAGTCGGTGGTTATGACTATTTGAACGGTATTGCCCCTAGCCCCTAGCCCCTCACCAATTCCTTCATCTCTCGCACCGCCTGCTGAAACCCGACCATGACCGCCCGGGCAACGATGCTGTGACCGATATTGAGCTCGTGCATCCCTTCGATGGCGGCGACGGGGCGGACGTTGCGGTACGTGAGCCCGTGCCCGGCGTGGAGGGCCATTCCCGCCGCCCGGATCGCGGCTCCCATCTGCTGAAGGGTCTGGAGCTCCTCGTGCTGTTTCGGACCCGGACCGGCCGAGGCATAGCAGCCGGTGTGCAGCTCTACGGCGTCGGCCCGGAGCCCTGCGGCCGTCTCAACTTGGCGCGGATGGGGGTCCAGAAACAGGCTCACCGAGATGCCGGCGTCGCGGAGGCGGGCCACGACCTCGGCAACCCGGGCCCGTTGAGCGAAGACGTCGAGTCCGCCCTCGGTGGTGATTTCCTCGCGGCGCTCCGGCACCAGGGTTACCTGACTCGGCTTCACCCGGCAAGCGATCTGGAGGATCTCCTCGCTACAGGCCATCTCGAGGTTGAGCTTTACGCAGACGGTGTCGCGGAGGATTCGCAGGTCGCGATCCTGGATGTGGCGGCGGTCCTCGCGGAGGTGGAGGGTGATCCCGTCGGCCCCCCCCAGTTCCGCCAGGGCAGCCGCCCAGACGGGGTCCGGCTCGTAGGTCCGCCGGGCCTGCCGCAATGTTGCCACGTGATCGATGTTTACACCGAGGTCTGCCATGCGAAGGACTGCCCCTTTGGCGGGGGCTCGTGAGGATTCCTTGGGTCACCGGGGACACCAGGGCCGATTATACAGACCCCCAAGACCCGATCAAGGAGCCGTGGCTGTGGTGGTCCAGGGCGACAGGCCGGCCCGCGTCCGGCCGTAAGCTAGACTTAAGATGGCGGCAGACTCGGCGCAACCCGCGCCCGGGAGCGCCGCCTCTGGGCCGGAGGATCGGCACGCCGGACGCCGCGCTCGCGACAACTCGTCTTGTCTTGCCGTCCGGCAACCGCGTCGCCCGTCGGTGCGGCGCCGCATGAGGGGACTTCAAGAATGTACTGCCGCGAGCTCGCCGCGCGGATCGAACAGTTGCACCCGGACGCGATGCCTCGCGACGTCGCCCGGCTCTGCCTGCTCCTGGCCAACCACGTCGACGACCTGGACGGCCTCGCGGACGAGGAGCGGCTGTCCCGGGCGTGGCGCGAGGTGGGAATCCGGCTCCAGGCGGCCGCCGATCAGCACGCCGCCGTGAGCGAGGAATTGGAGCAGCTCTCGCGGATCGATCCCTCACACTTCAGCGCCGAGCAGACCTGGGCCCTCATTCGGGCGATCAAGGTGCAGAGCCAGGTCCTGCAGCTCTACGTGGGGCTTCCGTCACCGGAAGATGGCGTTCAGGGGAGATGACCTGGCGGCCGGCCGGTCGTCGAAGGCAGTCGAGACGGGGGTCTGCAAGCGGAGCTTCGCCAGGTATTTCTCTCTCGCGGCGCCGTCGCGCTGAATGCGGATCTTCCTCTTGATCTCCACCTGCGCCTCTTCGAAAGGTTGCCGCGACGCATCCCGGCGCTCGGTCACGCGGATGATGTGAAACCCCTGCTCGTCCTCCAGGATGTCGCTGAGCCGCCCGATGGGAATGGAGAAAATCGCACCATCCAGCACCTTGGAGACGAGGCTCCCTTGGCCCGTCCGCTCGCGGAGTCCACCGTCGGCGGCGGTGGGCCCGTGCGATCGGGCCCTGGCCACCTGGGCAAACGGCACGCCGTCCAACACCTGATTGCCCATCTCGGCCAAGGCGGCGTACGCCTCCTGCCGGCTGGAAAACCGGGCCGGTCGCACCGTCAGTTGCTCCCACACCGCGCTGGCAGGCCGCTCGAATTCCGCCGCGTGCTCGCGGTAGTAGGCCAGCATTTGCCCGTGGGAAACGTCCTCGTCCGGCTTGACCTGCTGCCTCAGCCAGTCGCCGGCGAGCAACTGCTCGACGAACGCCCGCTTGTGCGTCTCCAGCGAAGTGCCCGCCTCCCGGAATGCCTGCTCCAATTCCCGCCGCGACCCGAGCTGCATCTTCTTCAGCATGTCGGGAATCTGGTGCTGCTCGTAGAGCTTCGCGTACTGCTCCTTGATCTTGGTGAACCGGTCGGCGGGAACGGTCCGCTGGATGTCGTGGCAGACCAGCTTGTCGGACACCCGCTGATTGACCCGCTCCTTGAGAGTTTCGCGGATCTTCTCCTCCAAGACGTCCGCGGCCACGGAGTCCTTGTTCTTGGCCCGCAGCTCCGCGATTCCCATCGAGACCTCGCCGGCGAGGATGACGTCGGGGCCGACCCGGGCGAGGATCTCCGCCCCTTCGCAGGGAACGGCCGTGTCGCGGGGCAGGTTTGCGCCGGCGGGCCCCAGCGGTCCCCTAGGGCGATTCTCTTGAAACCGCGGCGGGCCAAACCCGTTCCGGTCCCCAGGCCCTGTTGGTCCCGGAGTGGGGCGGCGGTCGTCGAACGGATCGGCCCAGGCGTCGTTTCGCGGCGCGATTTCCTCGTAACGAGGCGGCTGCGGCCGCGAGTCCGTGGGCCTCCGCGGGACCGGCGCGGGCGAGACCACGGGCGGTTCCTCATCGCCGGACGGGTAGGGCGTACGGGGATAGTCTTCGGTGGAGGGAAGCGGCTCGTCCGCCTGGCGGTCCGGGTCGGGCGAACGCTCCGGTGGGGCGACGGACTGCCGCGATGGGCTCCCCGGCCAGGTGGCCGGCCGCGGCGTCGCCGTTGGCTGGTGTGGCGGCCCGGGCACGTATCCGGGCATCGTCGATCGCGCTGGAGATGCTGGGGGAACAGTCTCGGTCTCAGACCACGGCGAGAACTCCCACGCGCCGGCCAGTGCAATCAGCCCCCCGAGTCCGACAGGACGGAGGTAAGAGACCGCCGCTGCCCCAAGGGCTGTCAGCACGACGAGCGGAAAGAGGGATCGTTGCACGAGGGCGGCTTCCGGGGCCAGGGACGCTGCTCGTTGGGGCGACTGATCGGGGGGATCGTTGCAACCCGCCGATGCGGCAACAAGGCGGGGGATTATAGTGGCCCGATCATTCGGACTGCAACAGCAGTTTGATCCTGGAGAGGACCTGGTCCGATTCCGTAACTCCTTGCCCCAACGGAAGATAGGCGCTTTGGCCATCGGCCACCCGAAGTCGACCTCCGCTGGCGTCCGCCAACCGGCGGATGAGGTGGGCCGAAGCATACCCGAACACCGCGTACCGGTCTTCCAAGCGAATCGAGCGGATCTGCCAACGGCAGGCCTCCATTCGCAGCTCGGCCAGGGCAAGAAGTCGCTTCGCCACCGGCGGCGGCGGGCCGAACCGGTCGGTCAGCTCTGCCGCAAAGTCACGAAGCTCATCGCCACTGGACACCCGGGTCAGCCGGCGGTAAAGGTCGATCTTCTCGCGGATCCCGGGGACATAGGACTTGGGCAAATAGGCCGCCCCCGGCAGGTCCACGTCCACCTCGATCGTGGTCCGCGGCGGGAGCCGCTGGAGCCGCCGCACGGCCTCCTCCAGCAATTGGCAGTAAAGCTCGTAGCCGACGACGGCGATGTGGCCGCTCTGCTCCGTGCCGAGGATGTTCCCCGCCCCGCGGATCTCCAGGTCCCGCATGGCAATGGCGAACCCGGCCCCCAGGTCGCTGAACTCCTCGATCGCCCGCAGCCGCCGGGCCGCGTTGGGGGTGATGTGCTTGTTCGGGTCCACCAGGAGGTAGCAATAGGCCCGGTGCTTGTAGCGCCCCACGCGGCCGCGGAGCTGGTGCAGATCGGCCAGCCCGTAGCGGTCCGCCTCGTCGATGAAGATCGTATTGGCGTTGGGGATGTCCAGACCGCTCTCGACAATCGTGGTGGTCAGGAGCACGTCGCAGCGGCGGTCGATGAAATCGAGCATGACCCGCTCCAGGCGGTGCTCGGGCATCTGGGCATGGGCGACCACCAGCCGCGCTTCGGGGACGATCTGCCGCAACCGGACGGCCAGCGGCTCGATGTCGCACACGCGGTTGTGGACGAAGAAGACCTGGCCCTTGCGGTTCAGCTCCCGCAGGATGGCGCTGCGGATCAGTGCGGGATCGAAGCGCGAGACGCGCGTTTCGACGGCCAGCCTGTCCTCCGGGGGCGTCTGCAGATTGGAGATGTCGCGGAGCCCCAACAGGGCCATGTGCAGCGTCCGCGGGATGGGCGTGGCGGTCATCGTGAGCACGTCGACGGTTTGCCGGAGGGCCTTGAGCCGCTCCTTCACTTCCACGCCGAACCGCTGCTCCTCGTCGATGACCACCAGGCCGAGGTTGTGGAAGCGGACGTCCCGCTGGGCAAGCCGGTGCGTGCCGATGACGACGTCGATCGCCCCGCTCGCCAACCGTTCGACGATCTCGCCCTGCTCTTTGCGCGTGGCGAAGCGCGACAACGTGGCGATCTCGAACGGGAACTCCGCCATGCGGTCGCCGAACGTCCGGGCGTGCTGTTCGGCGAGGATCGTCGTGGGCACCAGCACGGCGACCTGATAGCCGGCATCGACGGTCTTGAACGCCGCCCGCATGGCCAGCTCGGTCTTGCCGAATCCGACGTCGCCGCACAAGAGCCGGTCCATCGGCCGGGGTAGGGTCATGTCCCGCTTGATCGCTTCGATGGTCTCCACCTGGTCCGGGGTCTCGTGGTAGGGGAACGAGGCGTCGAACTCCTGCTGCCAGCCGGTGTCCTCGGGGAAGGTGATTCCCGGCCGGGCCCGCCGGGTCGCCTGGAGCTCGAGCATCTCGGCCGCCAGGTCGGTGACGGCGCTAGCGACCGCCTGCTTCTGCCGGGCCCAGGTCCGGCCGCCCACCTTGGCGAGCTTGGGCCGGCTCTTCGTCCCGCCGACGTACTTCTGCACCAGCCCGATCTTCGAGCTCGGCACGTACAGCTTCACGCCGTCGTGGAACTCCAGCATCAGGTGCTCTTCCACCTGCTGGTCCTTCTCCAGGAGATTCATGCCGCGGTACCGGGCGATCCCGTGGCCGACGTGGACCACGAGGTCCCCCTCGCGGAGTTCCAGGAAGCTGTCGATCGCGCGGCCGAGGCGCCGCTGGACCGGGCGGCGGATGTCGGTGCGGTGGAACAGCTCGCTGCTCGAGAGGAGCACGACCTGCTCGTCCACCAGGCGAAAGCCTGCGGCGAGCTTGCCGACGGCGAAGTGGAGCTTCTCGTCGCGGGCCAGTTGCGTTCCGGCAAGAAACTCGCCCAGCCGCCGCACTTCGGCCTCGGTCTGGCAGATCACCAGCACGTCGTGGCCCGATCCGGCGGCGTCCAGCTCCTGGCGCACCTTGGCGATGTCGCCGCTGAAGCGCTCCACCGACTCGATCCGCAGGCGGCACGCGGTCTCCGCCGAGGAGACAGCCACGGCGGCGGCCGTCACCGTGGGGAACCGCATCACCCGTTCCATCACCGCCGCCATAGAGTGTGCGGCAGCCGGCTCCTCCAGCCGGCCCAGGTACTGCCGACCCGCTTCGTCAAGCTCTTGCGGCTCGAGCAAGAGGAACCAGCTTTGCGGGGGCAGGTAACCGGCCAGATGCCCGTCGTGGCGGACCGCGCGGTTGAAGATCGTCACCTCGACCTCGTCCAGCCGCGCGAGGCTCCGCTGGCTGGAGACCTCGAAGCGGCGGATCGATTCGACGGAATCGCCGAACAGCTCGATCCGCACGGGGTCGTACCAGTCGGAGGCGAAGACGTCGAGAATCCCGCCCCGCAGCGAGACCTCCCCCGGCAGCTCCACCGCCGACGTGCTGTGAAAGCCGCCGGCGACCAGCCACCGGCAGAATTCCTCGACGTTGAGTTCGCCGGCGACGCGGAGCGTGCGCGTCTGCCCGCCCAGCGTTTCCCGATCGGGGACGGGCTGCAAGAGACCCTGGATGCCGGTGACGAGCACCTTGGGCGGCCGGGGCCCCAGGAGGAGCTTCAAGATCCGCGTGCGGTCCCCCCAAACCTCGTCGTGGACCGGCCGCTCCTCCGGGAGCGTCTCCCAGGCGGGGAACTTCTCCGCGGGCACCCTGGAGAACAGCGCAAGGTCGTCCGCCAGGTCGTCGACCTGGTCCGCGTTGGGACAGACGATGACCAAGACGGCCGGGGCATGCTCCGCCAACGCGGCCGCCGCCAGCGCGCACGAAGACCCCCAGACTCCGTCCAGCGTTGCCGTCCGGCCGGCCGTCAAACCGGCCACAACCTCGGCGAAGCCCTCCTGACGCTGCAAACGCCCGGCCAGCCCAAGGAGCCGTCCGGACGCGCTGGTCGCCGTCTCGGTTTGTGACATAGTTCGCCAGATATTCTACGCCCGACGGGCCTGCGGCAAAAGGCGGATCGGCCATTGGGCAGAGTCACGGATCGTTGGCGGACTCGGCAGGGCGAGGCTCCTGCCGTGCCTGTGTCGGCCGCAGACTGCCGAAGCGCAGACTTCCGAAGTCTTCGAAGACTTCAGAAGTCTGGAAGTCTCTTTGGCTCCGGCCCTGGCGCGCCGGGGCTCCCTTGCGTATACTGGGTACGATCGGGACCCCGTTTTAGGAGGATGGCCTATGATCGTTGTTTGTGTCCACGTCCACGTGAAGCCGGAGCATCGGGAGGAGTTCATCCGCGCCTCGCTGGAGAACGCCGGCCACACGATCCACGAGCCGGGCAATCTGCGGTTCGACGTAATCCGGCAGGCCGACGACCCCAACCGGTTCGTTCTCTACGAGGTCTACCGGGACGAAGCCGGGGCCGATGCCCATAAGCAGACCGCCCATTATGCGAAGTGGCGCGATGCGGTGGCCCCGTGGATGGCAGAGCCCCGCCAGGGGGTGAAGCATGTCCCCCTGTTTCCGGAAAGCCCGGTCCAATGGGCAACGCCGATCTGACTGCGATGCCCGCAGCCCTCGCGCACGCGGCGAGGTGGGCTCCCAAAAGCAACGCATTCATGCCGGACCTCGGCAGGGGGTGGCACGCGGAAAGCCGGTCGCTGGCGTCCCATGGCCGCTTTTTCAGAACGTGAGGTGCAACAAAGCCCGAATTCCCTGCGCCAACCCCTTTCCCTACGGCCGGGTTGGCGTTCATAATCGGGACATCTGGTTGGCCTCCCGCGAACAGAGGCCTTGTTGATGTGATGTTGACGGGAGACTCGCACGGAGGAGACTCGGTACGATGCGAATCGCGGTCGGGAGCGACCATCGCGGAGTCACGTTGCGGCGGAAGATCGTGCAGTTGCTCGCAGACCTCGGGCAAGAGGTGATCGATGTAGGGACGCACGAGGATGGCCCCGCAGACTACCCAGATATCGCTGTCGCTGTAGCTCGCCAGGTCAGCAACCGGGAGGTTGACCGCGGGATCCTGATTTGTGGAACCGGATTGGGGATGTGCATCGTCGCCAACAAGTTTCCGGGGGTCCGCGCGGCCCCCTGCCACGACGACCTGACGGCCGAGATGAGCCGCCGCCATAACGATCTCAACATCCTCTGCCTTTCCGGCGACATGCTCGGGGAGCCCTTAGTGGACCGCCTGGTCGCGATTTGGCTGAGGACAGAATTCGAAGGGGGCCGGCACGCCCGCCGCGTGCAGAAGATCACGGACCTGGAGTCCCGCAACGGGAAGCCGGAGTAGCCCGTTTTTCCCGTGCGTCACCGGCGGGCGATTGGCACGCGCTCGGCGTCGGCCCGTGCTCAGCCCCGGCAGGCAAGCGGCCGGTGTCACCCGGCCGACGGGGCACTCCACGCAGGAACCGAGCCGATGGAGCCGACAGGCGGCGGATTCGAGACCCTGGACTGGCTGGTCCTGGTGGGCTACTTCGTCGGCATCACGGCCTTCGGCCTGTGGATCGCGCGGAGGGTCTGCAGCAGCCGCGGGTACTTTCTGGGCGACCGCAAGCTCCCCTGGTGGATCATGGTCGGCCAGTCGTTCGGCACGGGGACCCACGCCGAGCAACCGGTCGCCCAGGCCGGCGCGTGCTTCGCCGGCGGTTTCGCCACCATCTGGTACCAGTGGAAGAACATGCTCGCCACGCCCTTCTACTGGCTGATGGCCCCCTGGTATCGCCGGAGCGGGCGAACGACCATCGGCGAGATCGTCGAGGACCGCTACGGCCGCGGTCTGGCCCTGCTCTATACGGCGTTGGCGATCTGCTACTTCGTCTTCAACCAAGGAGCGATGCTCAAGGGGGCGGGCAAGGTCATCGCCGTGGCCACCGGCGAGGCCATTTCGCCCGACGGCGTGGTCGTCGCGATGACCGTCGCTTTCCTCCTCTACAGCTTCTTCGGGGGATTGATCGCCTCGGCGTACACCGACTTCGTCCAGGGCTTCCTGATCATCGTCCTCTCGTTCATGCTCATTCCCGCCGGATTGGCGGCCGTGGGAAGCTTCGGCGGGATGAGAGAAGCCCTGCCGCCCAGTTTCTTCGAGCTCTACAACAAGGCCAGCGGCGTGGACGCCTTTGCCATTGCCATGCTCACGCTCAACGGCCTGGTGGGGATCACCGCCCAGCCGCACACCCTATCGATGAACGCCACGGGCCGCAGCGAGCGGGCCGGGCGGATCGGCCAGACCTATGGGTCGTTCGTCAAACGTTTGTGTACCATCGGCTGGGCCTTCACGGGGCTCATCGTGGCGGCGATGGTCCTCCAGCGCGGGGACGTGCTTGCCGACAAGGAACACGCCTTCGGCTATGCCTGCCGCCACTTGCTGGGTCCCGGGTTTGTCGGCCTCATGGTCGCCTGCGTGCTGGCGGCCAACATGTCCACCTGCTCCAATTTCATGGTCAACACCGGGGCCCTCTTTACACGGAACATCTATAAGGACTACCTCCGTGCCGATGCCGCCGACCGGGAACTCCTTTGGGTCGGCCGCCTGTCGGGGCTGGGGCTCACCTTGGGCGGCGTTGCCTTCGCCCTGTACGTCACCGACGTCATGCAGGCGTTCCTCTTCACCGAGACGATTGCCGCCCTGATGGGGATCATGTTTCTGGGCGGGGTGCTTTGGAAGCGGGCCAACCGCTTCGGCGCTCTGGCAGCCACCATCGCCGCGTTTCTCCTTTACTACGCATGCGGCTTCCTGCGAACCTGCGGGCCGACCGACGACAAGACCACGGTGCTGCGGGACGCCTTCAACCGGCTTTGCGGCCACATGGCGGACGGAACGGCCGGGGAGTTTCTCGCCACCGGCGTCTGGAAGCTCGTTTACCGGTGGGAAGCCCTCTCGTTTGCCTGGGCAATGGCCGCCGGCGCGATCGTCTTCGTGCTGGTGAGCCTGCTGACCCGGCCGGAGGACTCGAAACGCACGGAACGCTTCTTCGACAAGATGCGGCGGACCTCGGATGCCGAGGACCTGCCGGAAGGCCAGCCGAGGCCCTTGGCCGCCGATTGCGGCCAGGACCTTCTCCTGCTGGACGCCCCCGGCTGGTTCACGGCGGCCCGATGGCGAGGTTTCTTTCGCCGCTATCGGGAGGACCTGATCGGCTTCGTCCTCGCCTGGGCCTCCGTCGGTCTGCTGATCTTTCTAGCCTGGGCCGTGGTGCAGGTCGGGAAATGACCGGGAGGGCGACCGTTTCTTGCTGAAATCGGCCCGATCTGGTAGCGTTGAGTTGAGGTCGGAAGGCAACCCATCGGGCGGAGGGCAATCCGGCCCGGGAGAAATCCATGGCCGAGGCGTGGTATTGCCTGATCGGAGGCCGGCAGTCCGGCCCTCTCTCCGCTGCACAGCTCCGTGAAATGGCCGGCGACGGCCGGCTATTGCCCGAAGACTCCCTGCGGAACGGCCCCTCGGGCCCTTGGGTTCCGGCCGTGCAGGTGAAGGGGTTGTTCTCGGGCCACGCGGCGGCGGATACCGCGGGTGCCCTTCCTGCGCGTACCGGGGGTTCATCGACCCCGCCGCGGTCCCGCCCCTTGCCTCGGGCCAAGCCGGTCACCCCGGGAGAAGAGGAGAGGGCTCCGGCTCAACCCGCAGCTCGGGGCGAGCCCGCGGCTGCGAGCGGGCCAATGCCTCGGGGTCCGGTTCCGCCGCCCATTCCCGCCCCCGTCGGTCCCGCGCCGCCACCCGCCCGATCGGCCGACGATCCGGGGTCTGCATTTGATTTCCTTGAGGAGGCGTACGACCGGCCGCCGCAGCCGGAGGCGGCTCCCAAGACCGTCAAGCGCGACCCGCTCTCGCGGCGGCGCAACCAGCAGATCTTGGTGTGGGTTCTGGTGGGGCTGTTGGGTTTGCTGGCGGTGCTGCTCTTCCTGCTTTTCATCTTCACCCAAGGAGGAGGAGGCGTCGCGACAACCGAGAATCTGACCACGGCCGTGCGCCGGGAAGCCCGAGAGCAACGGGAAGCGAAGAAGATCTTCGAGTCGGTCCTCGACGACTCCGGGCAGAAGGAGAAGGCCCGCGCGGCCAAGGACGCGGGCCCGGTCCAATGGTTGGAAGCCGGCAAGGACGCCTGGAAGGGCGGTGACCTGACGCTTCGGATCCTTGCCGCGGAAATCGTCCGGCCGATGCTTCGCGACGGCTCCGGACGCCGTTGGCGCCCCAAAGAGCCGTGCCTGGTGGTCAAGTTTGAGGCGGCCAACACCAACGCCTCCCGCCGGATCGAGTACACCAAATGGCCGGCCAACAGCATGGGGGTGAAACTGCTCGACGGCCTGGGGAACGAGTACTTCCTGACGGGGTTCCCCGGGGGAGTGACGGTGGAAGGGGAGCAGGCTGCCGCCTCGATTCCGCCCAAGAAGTCGGTCGAGGGCCTCCTAATCTTCCCCAAGCCTCGGGATGACGCAAAGTCGCTCCGGCTTCTGATCTCCGCAGAGGCTTTTCAGGAGGACGGGAGCGCGTACTTTGAGATCCCAAAAGCCATGGTGGTGTCGTTCCAGGCCCCGCCTTCGGGAAAACAACCGGCCGCCGCCCAGGGGACCGCTCCCGTCGTACGCCGCCGCCCGCTGACCCTGGAGGAGGAGTTGGACTCCAAACCGACCGGCCGGCCGGAGGAGGACTTCGGCTTCAAGGCGTACGAAGGCAAGCGGGACGCCGCTGCCCCAAAAGAGGAACCGCCCGCAACGCGCCCAGGCGATCCGAGTCCGCCAGCCGAGCCTGCCAAGCCCGACTGGCCAGAGGTGCCGGGGAGCCCCGCCGGCGACGACCGGAATGGCGCGCCACCCAAGTCATAGGGAGTCGGGTTTTATCGTGTGGTGACCTTGCGACGGATCACCTCAGCGGTTGACCTGATCGGGTGGGCCTTTTCCCCACGTTTCACCTACCCGGCGCAGCCCGCTTGCCAAAGCTGCCGCAGATGGATAGCTTGAGGGGTTTGCAGTGTGCCAGAGGGTCCGCGGCAGTGGTGGAACAATCGGATCACCGGAGGATCGTCATCACCGGCATCGGCCTGACGGCGCCGAACGGCAGCGACCTGGCCAGCTTCCGCGCGAGTCTTCTGGCCGGCCGCAGCGGGGTGGTCAAGTACGAGACCCGCTACTTCGGCCCGACCGTGGCCGGCGTCTGCCACTTCGACGAGCTCCGCTACCAGCGCCGCAAGGAGCTCCGCCGGGGGACCCGCGCGGGGAGCGTCGGCATCTATTGTGCCCGGGAGGCGGTCGCCGACGCCGGCCTGGATTGGGACAACGTCGACAAGTCGACCGTCGGCGTCTACGTGGGGGTGACCGAGCACGGCAACGTCGAGACGGAGCAGGAACTCTACCAGTTCCGGGAATACGGCTGCGACATGCAGTTCTGGTCGCACCACCACAACCCGCGGACCGTGGCCAACAACCCGGCCGGCGAGATCTCGCTGAACCTCGGGACGACCGGGCCGCACTACACGTTGGGGGCTGCCTGCGCGGCCGGGAACGCGGGGATCATCCAGGGCGTGCAGATGCTGCGCCTGGAGGAGTGCGAGATTGCCATCTGCGGCGGCGTCTCGGAGAGCATCCGCAGTTTCGGCGCGTTCGCCAGCTTTCATAGCCAGGGGGCGCTGGCCCGCCACGAGGACCCCGCCAAAGCCTCGCGGCCCTTCGATGCCGACCGCACCGGGGTCGTCGTGGCCGAAGGGGGATGTCTCTTCGTCCTGGAGCGGCTCACAAGCGCCCGCCGGCGCAGTGCCAGGATCTACGGCGAGATCGCGGGCTACGCGATGAACAGCGACGCCTACGATTTTGTCCTCCCGCACTCGCCGCGGCAGGCCCAGTGCATGGAGCTGGCCCTCCGCCGCGCCGGCTTGAACCCGGAGGACGTGGACTTGGTCAGCACGCACGCCACGGGCACCCTCGGCGGCGACGTGCAGGAGTGCCGGGCCTTGCGGCAGGTCTTCGACGGCGGCGGACGCCCGTTGTTCAACAACACGAAGAGCTACATCGGGCACGCCATGGGCGCAGCCGGTACCCTGGAGCTGGCCGGAAACCTTCCCGCCTTCACCGACGGCGTCTGCCACCCGACGATCAACCTCGACCGCCCGGATCCCGACTGCGAGCTGCCGGGCCTGGTTGTCAATCAGCCCCGCCAGATGAAGCGGGTCGACACGATCCTGAACAATTCTTTCGGCATGTTGGGCATCAACTCGGTGGTCATCGTCAAGAGAGTCTAGCGCGCGAAGGACAGGGCATGACTCCCGCCGAAATCCACCAGGCGATCCTGGACATCCTTGCCGACATTGTCCCCGACGAGGACCCAAGCGGGCTGAATCCCGACGTGCCGCTGCGCGACCAGCTCGACATCGACAGCATGGATTTCCTCGACATCGTCATGGAGCTCCGCAAGCGCTACCGCATCCGCATCCCGGAGGAGGACTATCCGGCCTTGAGCAGCCTGGCCGGCACGGTCGAGTATCTCGGGCCCCTGATGAAGGACATCCCCAAGGGCTAAGTGGAACCGCAAGGGAACTTAGGGTCTCAGGGTGGCATGCTCTCACGACGCGCTTCGCGTCGGGTGAGCATGTCTCCCGCGGGAACATGCCCACGCCGGCTGCGCCGTCGAGGGCATGCCACCCGACCGCACTTCCGGCTCCCCGGCAAGACCATGTACGACGCGATCATCATCGGCGCCGGGATGTCGGGACTGGCGGCCGGGATTCGTCTGGCCCTTTTCGACAGGCGGGTCTGCATCCTCGAGCGGCACTCCCAGATCGGCGGCCTGAACTCGTTCTATCGGCTCCGCGGGCGGGACTTCGACGTCGGCCTGCACGCCGTGACCAACTACGTGCCCAAGGGCGCCCGGCAAGGCCCGCTGGTCCGCGTGCTCCGGCAGTTGCGCCTCGGTTGGGACGAGTTCGGCCTGGCGCCGCAGGTGGGCTCTTCGATCGTCTTTCCAGGAGCGAGGCTCGACTTCGGCAACGATTTCGATCTTCTGCGATCGGAAATCCACCGGCGTTTTCCGCGCGAGAGCGACGGGCTGGAGCGGCTCCTGGCCCATCTGGCCGATTACGGCGAGCTGGGGCAGCCGGCCACCCAGTGCTCCGCCCGCGAAGTCGTCGGCCGGTTCCTCGACGATCCGCTCCTGGTGGAGATGCTCTTCTGCCCGCTCTTGTTCTACGGCGGGGCGCGGGAAGGGGACATGGATTTCGGCCAATTCTCCCTGCTTTTCCGCTCGGTCTACTTGGAAGGGCTGGGGCGGCCTCGCGAGGGAATCCGCCGCATCCTCGGGGCCCTGCGGAGCAAGTATCAGCACCTCGGCGGCGAGCTGCGGCTCGAGGCGGGCGTCGAGCGCATTCTCGTCAAGGACGGCCGCGTGGAGTCGGTCGTGCTCGACGACGGCACGGAGCTTGCCGCGCGGTGCGTCGTTTCTTCGGCCGGCTGGCGGGAAACGATGCGGCTCTGCGGCGAGTCGGGATTGGCCGAGAAGCGCCCTGCCGGCAGAATGTCGTTCGTCGAATCGATCTCCGTGCTCGACCGCCAGCCGAAAGCCACGGGCTTCGACCGCACGACCGTCTTCTTCTGCGACTCCGAGAGGCTGCCCTACCGCCGGCCGGAAGGGCCGGCCGACGTCCGCTACGGCATCGTTTGCTCGCCCGACAACTTCCTCTACGGCGAGCCGCTTGGCGAAGGGATCGTGCGGGTCGCGGTCCCGGCCAACTATGAGCGCTGGGCCGGCTTGGATCGGGATGCCTATCGCCGCGAAAAGCGCCGGTGGTACGAGGCGATGACGGCCTCTGCCGTTCGCTTCGTGCCCGACTTCCGCGCCGCCGTGATCGACCACGACACGTTCACTCCGGCGACGATCCGCCGCTACACGGGCCACGACGCCGGGGCCATTTACGGCATCGCGGCCAAACAGTACGATGGAACGACCCACCTGGAGAACCTCTTCCTTTGCGGCACCGACCAAGGGTTGGTCGGCATCGTCGGCGCGATCATCAGCGGGATCATGATGGTCAACCGGCACGTGCTGGAAAAGGATGAAGGATGAAGGATGAATGCGGAATGATGAATAATGGGCCAAGTGTCAGTAATACGAGGTCGCCCCCGCCGGGGGGGCGGCGGCTGAGTGTGGCCGCGGCGCGGTCATCCGAGTGTCAGTAATTGGAGGTCGGGTATACTGGCCTGAAACCCGTTGTTTCCAGGAGCTTCTCATGGCACAAAAACCTGTCGGGCGGAGCGCCGTCGTTTGATGGTTGCTGGAGTGCGCAATGATCGATCCTTGAGGTCCGTGGCGAGGCAGTTTCGCACCTCGATCAGCGTGGTGCAGCGTTGGGTTGCGTGGGCAGCGGACCAACCTCTGGACGCTGTGGACTGGGCGGGGCGGGGGGCTGGCTGCCGCCATTCTGCGCGTCGCACGGATCGCCGTGTCGAGGACCGCGTGTTGGCGATTCGCAAGTACCTGCGGACGGAAGATGCTTTGGGTGAATACGGGGCGCAAGCCATCCATCGCCAGATGCTGTCGCGCCGTTTGAAGAGCATCCCCTCGGTACGGACCATCGGGCGTATCTTGGAGCGGCATGGGGCCCTGGACGGGCGACGACGGCGTCGTTACCAAGCTCCGCCGCCGGGCTGGTACTTGCCCGCCGTAGCCGCGAGTCGCGTGGAGTTGGATAGTTTCGACATCATCGAGGACTTGGTGATCCGCGGCGGCCAGGACGTGAACGTCCTTACCGGCATCAGTCTCCACGGCGGTCTGTGCGCCGCATGGCCCCAACCCCGAATCACTGCGAAATTCACGCTCAATGCCTTGATTTCCCACTGGCGCCGGTTCGGGTTGCCGCAGTACGCCAAGTTCGACAACGACACGGTGTTCCAGGGAGCCCATCAGTGGCCCGATTCGTTCGGCCGGCTCGTGCGGCTCTGCTTGTCGCTCCAGGTGACCCCGGTGTTCGCCCCGCCAGCACGCCACGGCTTCCAAGCCGAGATCGAAGGCTTCAACCGACGCTGGCAGGAGAAAGTCTGGCAGCGTTTCCAGTTCACCAAGCGCTCGGAGGTGGTCACGCAATCGCAACGCTACATCACGGCCTGTCGCGATCGGCACGCCGAACGTATCGCCAGCGCCCCGCCGCGACGTCGTTTTCCCAGAAGCTGGAATCTCGACTTACAGGCTCCCCTCCGCGGCCAAGTGATCTACCTCCGCTACACCAATGAGAAGGGCTCTGTGGACCTCTTGGGCCACAAGTTCATGGCCTCGCCGGTCTGGAATCAACGGTTGGTGCGAGTGGAGGTCGACCTCACCCAGGGCGCGATCCATTTCTACGCCCTGCGCCGTCGTGAACCTCACCAGCACACCTTGCTCAGCAGCCATGAGTACTATCCGCCAATGAAGCGATTCTCAGGGTGACCTCGAATTACTGACACTCACAGAACACGGCGTCCAAGAAAGTGACCTCGAATCATTGACACTCAGCCGCCGCCCCCCCGGCGGGGGCGACCTCGAATTACTGACACTTGGCCAATAATGAGTGATGAGTGGCCAAGTGTCAGTAATACGAGGTCGGCCCTATACTGCCAGAATGCGTATGCGTG
>CAYGZA010000138.1:0-15997 GCA_964354135.1 uncultured Planctomycetaceae bacterium | reverse complement strand
ACGTAACGCCGGCTCCCCCACGGTCTGCCACCATGGACAGGGCTGACGCTTACCTCGTACCACGGGTTCTCAGCGCTTTGATTTCCGAGATGGCGATCTCGGAGTCGTACGGCGGGGAATTCAGGCGCAGCGTGGAGTCGTGGGGCGGGCGTCGAGAAAGGAACCATTCCCGGGATTCCGAACTCTCTGCCAAGTTCAGGTTGCGGAGTGGCCATGCTCGCAATATCGCAGCGAGTTTGTGGAGCGGATGCTCGGTGGCCACCTGTCGGCGGCAGAATCGCAATGTCTTGGAGTTCTTGACAGCGTGCTGCCAAGCCCGACTGAACGGCAGTAATGCTCCTACGCTGCTGCCCAGCGAAGCCGCATCTGCGGCGGCCGCTTGACGAAGCGATTTCGCGCTGCTGGAGCCCGCCGGGCATGAAAACGTCCGGCGGCCCCCCTCTCAAGACCTTGGAACGGTGTTGATCTCTTAGGGGGGGCATGCATTGGCTTGATGGCGTCGCGGCGCTGAAGTAGACTCACGCGTGTACCGTTTGACCTGGTTGTTTAGTGTGTGCCGGACCTCGAACGGCTACTCTCGATGAAGCGGATCCGTGGGATGATGTTTCTGAGAGTGACGGGGACGATCGCCGCCGTTGCTTGCCTGGGCGTGGCGGCGCGAGCATCAGAGTACCGCTCGCCGCTGGCAGTGGCTGTCTCTCCCGATGGCAAGACGCTGTACGTTTCCGACAAGACGGCCCTGTGCGTCGCCGTGCTCGACGTGGCGGCCGGCAAGAAGGTCCGTGAGGTGGCGATCGCCGGCGAGCCCAACGGCCTGGCCCTTTCGGCCGATGGCAAGACGCTCTACGTTGCCCAGCGTCAGGCAAACTCGATCGCTCTGGTGGACACCGCCCAAGGGGTCGTCACCAGGCAGATCCCCGTCGGCACCTGGCCGGTCGCGCTGGCCGTGGCCGAGAAGAGCAAGCGGCTCTACTGCTGCAACCGCGGCAACCACACGGTCTCGGTCGTCGACATGGCCGCCGGCAGACAGATCAACGAGATTGCCGTGGTCCGCGACCCGGCGTTTGCGGCGATCACCGCGGACGAGTCGCGGGTGGTCGTCACGAATTTCATGCCGCGCGGTGCGGGCACGGATACCGAGCTGGCGGCCGAGGTCAGCATCCTCGATGGGGCCGCCCTGCAACAGGTCGCCCGGGTCAAGCTGCCGCCCGGCTCGACGATGGCCGGCGGCGCGTGGATCGGCCCGGAGGAAAAGTGGGCCTACGTGGTTCACGCACTGGGGCGCTTCAACCTGCCGATCACGCAGCTCGAGCGGGGCTGGGTCCATGCCTACGCCTTGAGCATCATCGACGTGGGTGCGGGCACGAGGTTGGCGACCGTGCTGCTGGACGATCTGACCAAGGGGGCGGCCGATCCCTGGGCGGTGGTCGGCTCGGCCGACGGCAAGACGCTCTGGATCAGCCACCGCGGCGTCCATGAGGTCTCCACACTCGACATCGGCCGCATCCACGAACTGCTCGAAGGGAACGTCCCCGACGGGATTGCCCGACTGAAGGAGGGCACGCGGGACAACATCTGGGTCCGCATCAAGCACGACAAGCGCCAAATCGCCCAATTGACCAACGACCTGACGGCGCTCCGCATTTCGCGTACGATCCGCCGGGCACCCTCGGGCGGACGAGGCCCGACCGGTCTGGTCCTTTCACCCGGCGAGGACAGGCTCTACGTGGCCAACTACTACGCCGGCACGGTGGGCGTGTTGGACGCGGCCGAGGGGAAGCTGCTCCGCGCGATCGCCGTGGGGGACCAGCCCGAACCCGACGCCGCCCGCCGCGGCGAAATCTACTTCCACGACGCCACCCGTTGCTTCCAACACTGGCACAGTTGTGCCACGTGCCATCTCGACGGCGGTCGCGTCGACGGGCTGCCCTGGGACTTCATGCGAGACGGGATCGACAACGGCAAGGACGTCATCAGCTTGGTCAACATGCCCCATACTCCGCCGCACAACCGCCGTGCCACGCGGCCAACTCCGCGGCAGTGTGTGGAGACCGGCGTTCTCGGCAGCCACTTCGTCGTGCCCGAGCCGGCCGACGTCGACGACCTGCTGGCCTACATGCTGTCGCTTACTCCGGAGCCCAATCCGAATCTGCCGCAGTTTGCTGAAGCGGCCCGGCGGGGCAAGGTGCTGTTCGAGGGCAAGGCCGACTGCGCGACCTGCCATCCAGGGCCCTACTTCACCGACAAGAAGACGCATGACGTGGGCACGGGCAGCCCCAACGAGCCGGACGGCCGCTACGACACGCCGTCGCTGATCGAGGCATACCGCACCGCCCCCTACTATCACGACGGGCGCGCGGCCACCATCAAGGAAGCCCTCACCGAGCACGATCCCAAGCAGCTTCACGGGAAGCTGAAGGACCTTACGCCGCAGGAAATCGAGGACCTGATCGCTTACGTGCTCTCGCTGTGATCCCGGGCGCACACCGTTTCCGGATGGTCCCCATGCGCACGGGTGGCAAGTCGCAAGTGCGGGCGTCTGGGGCTTGGCAGGTTCGCCACTGTTCCGCGCTTTTTTCAGCGGCTGCAAGCCCGCGTTACTTCACGCGCGTGTATCGAACTTTCTTGCCCCATAGCTCTGCACCGGACGATTTGATAAAACGAACGAGGTTCTCCGGGGTGTCGTTGATGGTTGCGCCAGTGCCCTTGATTTTGCCGGCTTCGATGGCTGCTCGAACGACTTTCTGATCAGCGGGCCAGACATCGAGATGATCTTCGGTCACGTCGTACTTGAGGATGTCGTACCGATCGACCGAAGACGTCAGCTCTTCCGTCTTGGATCCGTGCAGTTGGGATACCAGCACGGACAGGTTCGCAACATTGAAAAAGCTCTGATCACCAATGGTGCTGGCAAAGCCGATTGCGTGGTGCAAATAGAATGATGGTTTCTCGCCCGAGTTGACCAGAACCAGTTCCATCCAGTTGGACTTCCCGACGATATTGCCTGTTCCCGCGTGAAGATAGTACTGCTTGTCTTGGATGGTTGCCCGCCACGTGCCTACGGAACGTTCGTCGATTTTGGCCTGGCGAGGATCCGATAGCGGACGTTTTGACTCCACTCCATAATCTGCCTTTGCCCGCATCCCGAATCCCGGCAGCATCAGAATCGCCAGCGCCATCAAAGACAGAGCAAATCGCCGGTGTGACATGATTGTTTCCTCGCAATAGTCGTGGTTGTAGGTGGACGGCCACGGTGAGAATCAGCGGAAGCTAAGCTTCCGCCAACGTCGGTTCTGCGCAGTTCACATCCGCTGGAGACGCCACGTATGCTACTGTCTTCCAGGCACAGCGTCAAGTTTTCGTCCAAGTCGCTGACACAAGCCGCGACGGGCGCCGCCCCGAACCATCCCCCAGGTGGGCGAAAGCGTGACCAGCATACTGGCTGGCAATCGGTCGTCTTCACATGACGGTGGGCGCCGGGTGAGCAATTACCCGGGGCGGCGAAGGAGGTAACGAATTCGTTGAAGTACTTTGGTGCAACGGGTCGCCTCGGGTGACTCAGCGACCATGCAAGACGGAACGCGAGTGAACGCTGAGCAGTCCTCGAACGAAGTGTTGCGGAAGCCTCCCCGCCTTGATTTGGCGGAATGTGTCACCAACTCATACGGTTTCTGGAAGTCCGAGAATACCACCCCTTTTCCGGAACGCTTTCTGCGGTTCCATCAAACGGTGCCCGTGAGCAATCTGGGACCGAAGGACATCGCCAGAGGGGTGAGACGCGGTCGGGCGGCCCATCAAAGGAACCGTTTCTGAAATGCGGGGCGGCGGGGCAGGAATTGCCTTCTGGCAGGAACGCGAGGCCACGATGGTCTGCACGTATCTGTTGAACTCGGGCGGCTGAAAGGGCTGTCGCTTGGAAGGCCGTCTGTCATGGTGGTCAGACCTGTCGCAGGCGTGGCAACGGTTTCAATACGGCTAGCCCTGGGGTGTGCGCATCGCCTACTGTCGGACGTGGCCGGGGCCTGCTATGGTAGTGCCGGGCGAAGGGCCCATACTCAAGGCTTCGTCGTCACGCCGGAAGAGCTGCCGTGATCGGACGGTCTGCGAGAACGGAGGTTAGGGATGAAGTCTATACCGTTGTTAGTTTCCGTATTGCTTTGCTGCCCCTCACTGGCTGGAAACCCTCCGGCCGATGGCTCGATGCTCGGCTTCCGCCTCACTCCCCAGCCACAGCGTCTCGATCTCCAGGAAGGGCTTTTTCCGCTGCGACGGGCCTCGGTGGCGGTCACCACGCCTACGGGACCGGAGCATGAAGCTTGTCGAACGATTCTCGATGAGGCCCTGCGATCCGTAGGGGCCACGGTTCAAGTGCGCCAGGCCGGTCCGGAGAACGGACACCGGTTCACGCTTGGAGCCGGGTGCGTCCTGCCGCCGCTGCCGGCCGACGGGCATGCCCGGGAAGCGTACTCGCTGGCCGTCGGGCGGAGCGGTGTTGCGGCTGCGGCGGCCTCGCCCGCCGGCCTGCTGTACGCCGCGCAGACGCTGCGGCAGTTGGCACGCATCTTTGCGGAGCAGGGACATCTGCCTGCTGTGACCATCGTCGACTACCCGGAGTTCAAGACCCGGGGCATCTATACTGAAGGAGGACAGGAGCGTTTCGGGCGGATAGTGGACAAGGACTACCTGCGAGAGCAGATCCGCCGCCTTTCCGAGTTCAAGATGAACGCCCTGGTCATCGAGTGCTACAACCTGTTCCCATTCGCGTCATTCCCCGCGTGCACCGATTCCGGCACCCTCTCCGCCGCGGACTGCCGTGAGGTCGTGGCCGAGGCGAAACGCTACCACGTAACGATCATCCCGTCGCTGCAGACCCTTGCTCAAGCCTCGGAGCTGGTGTGGGGCTGTGAGGCGGGCAAACCGTACCGCGAGGCTACTGCACCGGGCCAGATGTGTCCGTCGACCCCTGAGATCTACCCGTTCATCAAGGGCTTGTACCGCGATCTTTTGCAACGGTTCGATGCCACGCCGCTGATCGGCATCGGCTGTAGCGAGATCGATATGCAGTGGCAGGGCCGCTATTGCCCGAGGTGCCGGCGGCGCGTGGCGGCAGGTGCGACGGTGCGCGAGCTTCTCCTCGGGCACGCCGAGAAGTGCATCCAAGCCGTGCATGAGCTTGCCAGCGAGTTGAAGCGTCCCCTGCGCCCGCTCATCTGGGCCGACGAGTTCTACATGTACGGACCCGGCAAGGACTGGGTCGGCATCGAGCGCATCCCGCGCTACACCGTCATGGGCTACTGGAAGTACTGGGCCGACTACAAGGGCATCGGAGGGCTGATGGATCGCGGATACGACGTGCTGGGGATCTCGGCCATGTACAACCACACGTTCTACCTCGCCGACTTGTCGCCGCAGTCGCCACGCAAGTCGTGGCCTGCGATGGAGCAAACGGGAACCTACAACATTGCCGAGATGGTCCAGGAGGCCGCCAAGCTCCGCGGAGGACCGCGACGCGCCGAGTTCTGGGGGACCGCCACGGCGTCGTTTTCTAAACATCGCCTGCGGGCGTTCGACTCGATTTGGTACGGGTTCGCGCTCAACGGACACGCGACGTGGAGTCACCCCCAACGGCCACTCAAGGACTACCAGAGAGCCTTCACGCGGGCGCTGGTGCAGCATTATTATGACTGCCGCACCGATTCCGCCGCCGACGCCCTGGCCGCGGCCTGGAACCGGCTCGATGAGTGCAAGTCGCAATTGGAGCTGGCCAACCAGACGCTGCACGACGTGGTGGGCGTTTATGACACGCAGGAAGCGGGCTACCTGGGCAACACGCTCACCGGCGCATTTCGCAAATGCCGCGATCTGACTGCGCCGTCGGGTGAAGCGCGGGAGGGTCTGACGAAGATCCGCAGCGCCGCGCTCGACATCCAGGCAGTGGCCCGAGAGGTGCAGAGGTCGCTGGAATCACAACGGCCGTCCGTGGGGGGAAAACGCGAGCTGGACGACCTGCTCCTGGCGGCCGAGAAGATTGCGGCACACGCCGAGCGTGAGGTGCTGATGATCGACACACAGGGATTCCTGACCCGCGCGCCTCACCTGCCGCCGCCGGCTGCAACAGCGCAGGCTGCCGCTGAGGCAAATCGTTGGAACGCACATCGCGCGAGGATCGAGGCAGTCGCGCGCCATGACGCGCCTCGGTACCGGCAAGGCGACCCCTGCGGGCACGGAGCGCTGTTGCGTGACATCGCGACCGTGGAATCGCACCTATCCGACGTAGCCAAGGGGCAACGATCCCACCCGCCGGCCGAAGTGCTCCTTGAGGAGCGTTTCGAGAAGCTCGACGTTGCCCGCTGGATCGTCCTCGGCAAGCCGCGGGTCGCGGAGGGGCGCCTCGAGACGAGCGTCACCGGCGGTTGGGACAACCGCTGCGGTATCGCGACACGCGGGGCGCTCCCGTTGGAGGACGCTCGGCCCCTGGTCGTCGAGTTTACGCTCACGCCGGTCAAGATGGGAATCGACAGCCAGATCTTCGCATCGGCCACGGAAACCGGCGTCGACTCCTACCGGTTCTCGTTCTACGGGCCGGTGAACCGCTTCGCCGTATACACCCGCAGCGAGCGGGAATTGCCGGGCCCATGGCTCAACAGGAGCGAGGGCTGGTGTTTGCGGGCCGAAAGTGGTCCGATTGAGCCAAACCGAGAGTACCGCGTCCGTGCCGAGATCCGGCGGGGAACCTTCCGCGTCCTGGTCCGCGTGGGCACCGACGGCGCATGGGACGTGCCTCTCTGGGATAGCGGCAACGTCCCGATGGATGCCCTCTTCGCCACGCGGCTGCGCTTCGCCGACGTTGAGCCGGAGAGCAGCACGGCAGCATCACGATGGGGAAGAATCCTCATTCAGCGACAATAGGCCATTGTGACACGCGGAGGCAGGCCATGACCTGTCTGATGTACCTTAAGCCGATGCCGTGGAGTTGCCTCTGGTTGCTCACGTGCCTGTCGGTCGCTCGAGCAGCCGAGCCGCCGGGGGAGTCGCAGACGCTCCCGTTGTTGCCGTATCCTCAGCAAGTCAGTTTCCTTCCCGGCTCACTCAAGATGGGGCCGCCCGCCTGCACGGAGGAGAAGGGGCTCTCGAAGACCGGACGCATTGCCTTGGACTCGTTGCGGCGGTACCTGCCGCGTCAAGGAACCGCGGTTCCGTGCCGGCTTGGGTCGGTTGAGGAAGGATACGATTCGTCCTGGTTGAGCCCGCAGCAGAACGAGTTCCTCGCCAAGCCTCAGACCAGCCACGAGGCCTCGGTGCTGCGGATCACTCCGGAGGGCGTCACCGTCGTGGGCCGAGGCCGCTGGGGCATGCTCTACGGCGCCCAGACGGTGAGCCAATTGGCGATTCATGCCCGGCAATTCCGGCGCGATTGGCTGCCTGGGCTGGAGATCCGCGACTGGCCCGACGTGAAATGGCGATGCCTGGCCCCGGCCTTGACCTGGTACTCCGGCTTCAACCGACTGGAAGGCTACGACCTGAACAACTGGTCGCGGGACGAATGGAAGTGGCTCGTGGATTGGTCGCTTCTGCACAAGTGCAACGCGTGGGCGGTGTGCATGTGCGGCTACTGGCCCTTCGCTCTGCCGGGGTACCCGGAGTCGGTCCTCGAAATCCAGTCCGATTTCTTTGACCCCGCGACCGGCAAGAAGGAGCGTCGGCGCTTCGTGCATCCGAACATCAAGCGGGAGTTCTACCCCGAGGTCATCCGCTACGCCCAGGAGCGCGGGATCAAGATGTACGCCTACACGGCCATCAACAGCTTCGTAGGCGGCTACTTGCTGCACCATCCCGACGCGGGCGCGGGCGGGGCGGCGGAACTCTTGCCGTTCCATCCGGGAGTCGACCGCTACGTCGACGCCTTCTTGGGCCGCATGGTCGAGACGGGTTTCGACGGCTTTGTGTGGGAAAACCCCGAGGCCAACCACGTGCCCGACCAAAACGCCGACTGCTACCGGACGTTCTGGGAGCCTTGGGCGAAAAAGTACGGCTACTCCTCGGCGGCCGGGACGAATCAAAACGCCGCCCCGCTGGGCGTACACGTCGAATACTTGACGTGGCTCTTCAACCAGTACAACGGCTCGGTCCAGCGGCATGCCAAGCGCTTGGGGCTGCCGCCGCGGGAGATCTACCTTGTCTCCCATTTCCTCTTGGCCCGGATTCTCGATGAAAGCAAGACCCCCGGTCAGGCCAAGGAGTGGCTCGATCTGGTCGACCGCAAGCAGGGCACCAAAGTCCAGTGGATCATCGCCGAAAGCCGCGAGGCCGACTATGTGAGACTCCTGGGCGGCGACCGCGTGGCGAGCCTCGGCGGCCGGGGCGGCGCCTGCACGTCGGCCATGCGGCGGATCGCCAGCATCAACAACAACTGGGAGCCCGGCTCCATGGGCACGGGCGTCGACTGGGAGCGGAGCTGCCATCGCAGGCTCTTCGAGGCCGGCGGCTCCGGCTCGCTCGGATACATCCTCGAATGGCGGCTCAGCGAAATCTTCGCCTACCTCGCTTCCCAATATCTTTGGCGCCAAAGCGGCGTCCCCGGCATCGACAACGACGATCAGTTCGGCTTCTTGGACTACGCCTACCGGGTCCACTACGGCGACCGCGTCGGGGCGTTGGTGGCCCGGGCCCTGGACGGCGGATCGAACGTCAACGAGGCCATGGTCATCGACGGCGTGTACGGCGCGCAGTATCCGGAGACCGGCCAGCCGCTTCACCGCGACTACCAGTACCTGGCCGTACAGGCCGACCAGGCCGTCCATCGGGCCGAGGAGGCGTACCGCCTGTACACGGGCAAGGCTCCGAACCTCGAAGAGCCGCTCTACCGGCAGGAGGACTTCCGTTGGGACGGATATGACGCGAAGGCCGATCACCTCTTCAAGGCCGAGACGCTACGGCGGCTGTGTGTCTCCACGCGGCGATCGCAGAAGATGTGCGAGGCGGCCATGGCCCATCGGCTGGCCATGCGACTGGCGGCCGAGAAGGCGACGCTGGCCGCCGTCTTCGGGCAGCTCGACCGTGCTATCTCGGCTGCCGAGACCAACCAAAGGCTCTACCAGCTCAACTACGACGACGACTACGACTGGACGGACGGCCTCTGCGTGCGCCTGGTCGACCGCCTGCGGTCGGTGCGGGACCAGTTCGTCCTGGCGTCCGGTCTTGGAGCCCAGCGGATCCAACGGGCGTGGCTTTTCGATGCCCCCGGCAAGCTCCAAGGATGGACGCTCGCGCACGACACCAGCCCTCCGGTCGTCGGGCAAGGCGGCTTGAACATCGCAGCGACCGGCAATGACCCGTTGATCGTGCTCGACGAGTTGCTGTCGACTGCCGTGAGTGACAAGCACTTCGTGGAGATCCGATTGGCGAGCGATCGCCCTGGCAGGGCGGAGCTGTTCTGGACGGACCGGCGCGACGCAGCCGCTCCGCGCCGCAATCACCTCGATTTCGGGCAGCACGAGCCGGTCGCCTTCAACGTCACGGCAGGCCCGCGTCCGCTCACCTACTTCCTGCTGCCCAAGTGGCAAGGCACGCTGACCGGCCTGCGCCTGGACATCCCCGACAAGGCCAAGGTCCAGATCCGATCGATCCGCATCGGCCGATGGCCGGAAGGGGACTGGCGGCCCGGAGCCGATCTGAGCCGTCCCACGCCCGAGGCTGCCTCCGACCTGGCCGCACCCGTGCTTTTCATCCCGTGGGAGAAGCAAACCGACGTCCTCCCGGAGAAACCGGCGGTGGATCGGCCGGGAGCCTGCCTGGTGGTGCACCTCGGCCTGAACGCCCGTCGCGACACGTATTGTCACGCGGTCGTCTTCACGATCCAGACCCAAGCCGGCGACGGTCCATGGCACACGGTGTTCCGCCGCGCGGTGGGCAAGAATAGCCGCGCCTGGGAATCCTGGAGAATCCCGGTCGGGGATCTCGCGCCCGGCAAGCTGCGCGTCCGCTTTGTGACGGACTCGTACTCCCGCGCGCGGGACCGGACGTGGCCTTCCTGGCAATGGGCCCTTTGGGGCCACCCGCAGCTCGTCGCGCGAACCAAGGAGGGACAAGACCGGTTGTTGTTCGATTTTGCCCGTCACACCGCAAGCGCCCGGCCTTACGTGCGACTCGACGGCGATGGGTCCGACCGGCGCTTCGACCGGCCCGGCGAGGATTCCAGCGGCGCCTCATGGTATCGGGTGGACGGTTCAGGAAATCCACCCGTCGCGGCTGCCGCGGTCAAAACCCCGGACCCGCCGATCCCCTGCGTCGCCGCGTTCACCCCACACCGCAAAGGACTCTCAGGCCTCACGATCGCCGAGTACGAGGTGGATGTTGGGACAAGAACTCCGAAATGATGCCATCCTGAGAAAACATTGAGTGCATGCGGTGAGCATCCATGAGATCTGGACTCATCTCGGTCGGAGACACTGTGATGGATTCGGTTGAGCGAGTGACCAAGGTATTGCGTGGCGAGCTGCCCGACCGGGTCCCGGTTGGGCTGCACTGCTATCTGATGGCCTGCCGGATGCAGGGTGGGCAGTTCGATGAGATCCTGCGGGATGGAGAGGAGATGGCCGAGGCGCAGCTCAAAGCCTGGCGAACCTTCGGACACGACGTGCTCATGCTGGAAAACGGGGTGTGCGCCGAAGCCGAAGCGCTGGGTTGCGTCATCCGCTACACGGTCGACGGCCCACCCCACGTCGAAGAGCCGCTCCTCAAGGACTTGGATGACATCGAGAAACTCCGCGTGCCCGACCCGGAGCGGACGTTTCCGCTCGCGGAACTGCTGAAGACCACGCGGATCGTCAAGCAGGAGACTGGGGGGAAGGTCTTCATCAACGGCCCAGGTTGCGCACTGCCCGCCGATACCCCCGAGGCGAACGTGCAGGCGCTCATGGAGTGCGTGCGCTCGGAAGGCACCTATGGCGCCGACGGCCGGCCGTTGGCGAAGTAACCTTCCCGTGTCCACGTCCGATTGGATTGCGTTTTCGCGGATCGCGAACAAGGAGCTGACATGAGCTTGTCGATTTTCACGCCGCTGGTAGGCGGACTACTCGCGCTCGCAACCGCGCCCGCACCGGTCCCCGAGGGGCTGGTCCTTCATCTGGACGCCGCTTCCCAGGTGCAGGCCGCCGGCAAGGGAAAGGACAACAGCGTCTGGCGCAACCTGGCCGGCAGGCCAGATCGCGCGGCCGGCTCGGCGGTTCTCCACAATTTCCCCTTCGACGAAGCGGCAGGCTGGGTCGGCTCGGGGCAGCCGGGCGATCCGTTCGCACTGCGATTTGACGGCAAGCGGGCCTACGCCGAAGGCCCCGGCAACCTGGAAATCGGCGAGATGACGATCGAGGTCTGGGGACGCGTCAACGGAGTGAGCGGGCCGCACGGGATGCGGGGCGCGACGCTGCTGGGCACGGATTACGGCAAGGGGGGCATTGGTCTTCTGATCGCGGCCGGCGGCTCCCCCTTGCTGCTGCACGGAGCCACGCACACCCCCATGCCTGCCGACACGCCTTTGGGCCAGTGGGCGCAGGTGGTGGTCGCGATGAAGAACGGCGCGGCGCGGTTCTACGTGAACGGGCATCTGGCGTGTGCAGCGCCTGCCCCGCGGGCCCTTCAGTCGGATCATCCTCCCACCTATCAACTCGGCACGGCCCGGTTCAAGGAAATGAACTACGTTGCCTGCGATGGCCTGATCGGCGAGATCGCGATCGTCCGGGTGTATGAACGGGCGCTGAAGCCGGAGGAGGTCCGTCAAAACTTCCGGGCCGATGGAGAGCGGATCGGAGTGGCGTCGGTCGAGCCGTCGGCGGAGCCGGTCTGCTCCATGCCGATCGCTTCTGCGCTCGGGCTTGGCCCTGCGCCGCCGGCGCGATGCGCGAAATGGGACTACGTTAGCGATCCGCCCGGGATCACCGCCACCGAAGCGCCGGGAGCATCGGGAAGGTATGCCTTCGACGGCTACCCGACCCGCATGTCGCAGCCGTATGCCAGCACGTCCTGGCGATCCCACACGGTGACGCCTGATAAGCCTGCCCACGTGGTGATCGACTACAAATGCCCTGTACCCGTCACGCGCTTCGTCCACTACTTCGAGCGGGGACGCATCCCGGCGGCGTGGAAAGACGTTGAGGTGCTTACCAGTGACGACCTTGAGCAATGGACGCCCCTGTCGACGCTTACCGGCCTGCCTCCCGAATGCCCGCAGGTGATCGCCATCGACCAGCCCAAAGCGGCTCGCTTCTACAAGCTTGTCGTGCACCGGCTGGCTCCGGGGGCGGTTGCGGTGGCGACGCACGAGATCGAGACCTGCTACGGCGCGACGGTCGGCAGCGTGACCGTGTCCACGGTCACCCCGGTCCAGTCGGAGCCGTGCAAGCTTCGCGTCCACGTGGTCAGCCCGGACGTCGCCCTTCAAGGGGCCGTGCTCCGGCTCGTGGTCCCCGGCGGCAGCGTCCAGGGCGAGCAGGAAACCGCACTACCGGCCGTCGATCCGGGGAGCGGCGCCACGGCGGAAATCGCGATCACGCCGCTTCATGCCGGACCGATTCCCGCGTTCGTCGAGCTTCATGCCGGCGGGCACCTGATCGATCGCCGTCCTCACACGCTACGGGTCCGGCCGAAGCTCGTGCTGAAGGAAGTATTTCCCGCGGGCGCCGTGGCCGTGGCCCCGGGGCAACGCGTGACTGCGAAAGGAACGGTGGTCAACGCTGGAAGCCATCCGGCGATCGGCGTCGACGTTCACTGGATGGAGCAGTCCGTCTCGCTGGGCGACCTGGCGCCGGGCACGGCGAAGACGTTCCAGATCGAGGCGACCGCTCGCACAGGATTCGCCCCGGGGCAACTCTCGGCCACGGCCGGCGGGCAAACCAGGACCACAATCTGCCGAGCCCTGATCTGCGCACAGCCTGGGCCTGCCGCTTCCATTCCAACGGGCCGCTCCGAGTGGACACCGGCCCCCGATGGCTTGCGCGCCGCTTTTCGCGTGGAAGGGCTAGAGAGGCCGGTCACCGCGGTGCTTCGGCTCCTGGCGTCCGGCAAGCCCTGCCGCCTCGTGCCCTGCCAATCCAAGGAAGATGGGATTGTCTTCGCAACGGCGGTTCCAGGCGGAGTCTTCCGGATGGAAGTGGTCCAGCGCGGGCAATCGGGCGGGGATGCGGAGCTGCGTTGTGCGGTCCTGTCCGATGATCCCAATCCGCTCGATGCTCCCTGGCTGGACCTGGACTTGCGTCTTGCCGTCGACGAGCCGCGCGTGATGTTCCGGCCCCATATCGACTGGTACACCGTGGAGCACGGTCCCAACTGGCGCCCCCCGCAAAACGCGCACAACAGCGCCACCCGAATGCTCTCGATCCAGACGCCAAAGGCGACCGTGTCGATCGTGCCCGACACCGACAACCTGACCTGGGGTTTCACCAGCGACCACCAGATGACCGCCGCGTTTCAGGTCCCGCTGGCTCCCCACGATCCGCTGCGGCAGGGCATCTGGCGTCCCATCGCGCAGGCGCCCACGGAATTCCGCATTGCCACTGCGGTCCGTAGGGGGAACTGGTGGGATGCCTTCCGCCACGTCGTCACCGACGTGTTCCAGTTCGAGGAGCCGCGCCAGTGGCCCATGCCGATCACGCAGATGCAGATGCTGACCACGCGGGCCCTGATGAGCTACGGCGCCTGGAGCGAGCGTTGGCAGATGGTCCGCGCGTATTCCAACGACAGCGTTCTGTGGACCTTCTACGGCGCGGTCTACTCCCTGCCGGCACTCTACAACTGGTACCTGGCCACCGATGACCCGACGGCCAAGATCAAGGCCGAGAAGATCGTCGAGTGGCTGCTTCGCGTCCAGCACAAGGACGGGCCCATGGCGGGGGCGTGGTTCACCGCCTATTTCGCCAAAGGCGAGCGGGAGATGGTGGGAGGCGATTTCATCAACAACCGCTGGCTGATCCCCCAGTCGACCGGCGCGACCGTCAAGACGCTGCTGTGGTATTGGAACACGAGCGGCCGCAAGGACGCCCGCGTGCTGGCCGCCGCGCGCCGCGGATGCCAATGGCTGCTCAAGACGCTGCGGGCCGACGGCGGCTGGCCGTATGCCTTTGACCTGGAAGGGAAAGCCGTCACCGATCAGTGCGGCGCCGGGCAGATCTGGTGCACCTGGGCGCTGTGGCGGATGTGGGCCCTGACCGGAGACGAGGCCTGCAAGGAGGGGGCGCTGCGGTCCGCGGCGTTCTTCGAGCGCAACTACATGAAATCGCACCGCTACGTCGGCTACTGGGAGGATACCGTCGGCATCACCCGGGAGCAAAACAAGACCATCAACAGTTGGGAGTGCTACGAAGCGGCGATCGCCGCGCAGGTGTTCTGCGAGATGGGGGATCGCAAACGGGCCGTCGAGGCGGCACAGGACCTGGCCACGCACACCTGGACGCGCGTGACCAGCACGCGCCAGGATGAGACGAGCTACGGCCAGACCACCGAGCAGGCGCTTTGCGGGCCTTCGCAGGCGCAAAGCCCGATGGTCGGGATCGCTTTCAAGCGGATCCACGAGCTCACCGGCGACCGGTTCTGGAACGACCTGGCCGGCGCGCCCAAGACGGTCGGATTCTGCGCCGACCCGGAGTCCGGCTATGCCATGGTGGCCACCAGCGGCTGGGCCGACCCTTTGAACGCGGTCGCCTCACCTCCCTACGAGAACGTCCGCCCGTTCGTCACGCCCGACATGCGGCGGGGGGATTACGGCCGCCAGATCTGGTACCAATGGTGCACCGACCAGTTCGCCTGGCTGGCGCTGGAGTGGCTGGTCCGCGAGGGGAACCTGCGGGCCGGGCCCTACCTGCAAATCGATCCCGAGATCCTGCGCGGCACGCTCTTGGGCCAGCCGGGCCGGGTGAAGATGCCCGAGGAGAAATGCGATGTGAACGGGCTGGAGCACTACCAGATCAACTGGGTGGGCTACCAGAACCACCAGCAGTACGCGCTGTTGGTGATGAATCACAAGGAGGCGGTCACCGTGGCCATCCGGCCCCATGAGGCGCACCTCGACGTTTACTCCCGCCCGCCGCGCCTCCTGGTCGGCACCGGCGGCAAGTTCCGCGCGGTCCCGGCGGCCAGGAAGGGAGTGCAGTATCTCGTTGAGATGCCAGCTCAGGGCACCGCGCTGCTGGTATGGGAGCGGATCAAGTAGGGCGATGGTTTCAGGCGAGTGCCACTTTCATGCCGAGTACGAACGGGTTCTTGTGTTGGGGGGCCGTGGACACCGACACATTGGGCGGGGCGCGATCTGGCTGAGGACAAGCCTGGCATCGATATTCGGCCAGGGCGAGGAGCCCACTGGGTCACTGAGCTCAAGCCGGCTTCAAGGCAACAGTGCAGAAGCGTCTCTCCCCTGGCGGCGGTGTCTGGGGCGGTAGTATGGGAATGAGCAGAGTCGCCGTCAAAGCAGAGGCCCTGCCTTTGCAGCTCCGAAGCGAGGGATTGTACGTGGTTGATGCCATTGTCCAGAACAAGACGCAATGGGCAAAACCGAATAGTCAAATAGAAGCGGCGGCACCTTGAGAAAGTTGGCCAGCGGCGTGACCCGTGACCTGGCGTGTTGCAAGAGGGCGACCTACCGAGTAGACTAAATGTTGATACCCCGCCTTCAATCCAGCCCACAACACAGGCCTCGGTTGAAACTCAGCCGTCGGAGTCGTATCCTCATGATGCGCCTGCTAACTGAAAGACGTCGAGCGCGACTACAGGGACCTCAATACGGCGCGGATTGACTCCGCGCGCTCGCTTAAACTGACCCACCCGGCAAGGTCTTGACGAAAGGCCCTGCCTTGACGATTCGGTTCTGGGTATTGAGATACTGCGATCCGCAGAAAACGGAGACGTTCAAGGGCTCCATGGGTAGTGAAAAGTCCCTTCACAGTTCATCTTCAAGGCGATTTGCGATGAGAATCAAGACCATTTTGCCATTTGTGGTTACCCTCGCGATTTC
>CAYGZA010000137.1:0-15998 GCA_964354135.1 uncultured Planctomycetaceae bacterium | reverse complement strand
CGTCGGCACGGGAGTGGAAAACCACGCCAAGTACGGCGACAGCATCTACTTCCACGACGGCCAAAAGGCCCTCTACCTGAACCTTTTCATCCCCTCCGAGCTGACGTGGAAGGAGCTTGGCCTCACGCTCCGCCAGGAGACGAAGTACCCGCTGGAAAGTGTCACCCGGCTCAAGCTGACCTGCGAGCAGCCGGTCGAGCTGAGCCTCAACGTCCGGCACCCGTATTGGGCCGTAAGCGGACTCCAGATCGCCGTCAACGGCCGGAAAGAGCCCGCCCAGAGCAAGCCGGGCAGTTACGCGACCGTGACGAGGCGGTGGCAGACCGGCGACACGGTCGAGATCGCCATGCCGATGACGCTCCGCACGGAATCCTTCCGCGACAATCCGCGGAAACTTGCGATCCTCTACGGCCCGCTGGTCCTCTGCGCGGAGGCAGCGCCCGGCGAGCCCCCGCCCGCCCTGGTTGCCCAGCCGGGGGAGATCGCTGAGGGGATCAAGCCGGTCGAGGGCAAGCCGCTTGTGTTTACCGGCTCCCCGACCGTCTTCCGAAGGATCGGCGCCGGCGGTGAATCGGGCATGACCTTCGTCCCCTTCTACCAGCAGTACAAGAAGCCCTACGTCGTCTATTGGGACCTCATGGACGAGGCCCAGTGGAAGGCCCGGCAAGAGGAATACGCGGCCGAGCAGGCGCGGCAGAAGGCCCTGGCGGGACGCACCGTCGACTCGGTCGCGATCGGCCGGCAGAAATCCGAGCAGGCCCACCGTCTCCAGGGCGAGAGAACCGGTGCGGGCCCGTTCGGCGGCCTGAATTGGCGCCACGCGGGGGACGGCGGCTGGTTCTCGTACGAGCTGAAGGTCCTTGCCGACAAGCCCGTGGAGCTCCTCTGCACCTACTGGGGCAGCGACGTCGGCCCCCGCACCTTCGACGTCCTGGTGGACGGCGCCAAGATCGCCACGCAGAAGCTCGCTCGCAACCGGCCCGACAAGTTCTACGACGAGGTCTACGCGATTCCGCCGGAGTTGACCAAGGGCAAGAACAAGATCACGGTCCGCTTTCAGGCCCATCCGGGCAACACGGCCGGCGGCGTCTTCGACTGCCGGGTGCTAAAGCGGGAATGAAGGGGTCCCCTTGTAGTGTCAGTCGGTCCGCATCAGCTCGATCGGCTCGCCCGGCTTGGCGATCCTCACGTCCCGCCATCCCTGCTTGACAAGCTGTTCCGCCCGGGCGGTCAGCTCCCACGTGCCGCCGTGCACCAGGATGACCGCGGCCGTGCGGTGGATCTTGGAAAGCCAGGCATCCATCTCCTTGGCATCTCCATGCGCAGAGAAACAGCGATAGGATTGCACCGCCGCACGCACGGGAATCCGCTGGCCATCCAGTTCCAGAACGGCAGCAGCCGGTGGCTTCGACGGGCCCGGTGACGGACCAGCAGCGGCAGGGCGTATCGGGGAGGCCTGGTCTCGCGTTCCCTCGCGCAGCAACCCCACGGCCCTCATCAACATGCCGCCCGGGCTGGCGGGGTCTTGGTACCCGACCAAGAATATCGTCGTCGACTTCTCCGATGCCAGCCGGCTTACGAGCCTCCGCGACCAGCCGTTGTCGAGCATCCCGCTGGTGGTAAGAAGCACCGAGGGATAGGGCAGATTCTTAGGCATTGCGGCACTCTTGCGCAGCCCTTCCGGCGACCAGGCGGACGGATTGCCCGCCGGCAGATCGCGGAACCAACCGTCCTGGCGATGTTGCCGGTAAATCCCCGTAATCTCCAGGGCCGTGGGAGAGGTGCAATAGATCGGCACCCGCTGCGGGAGCATCCCTTCCTGCTGGGCAAGATGCAGCTCGTGGAGGATCTTCTGCGTGCGGTCCAGGGCGAATGCGGGAATCCACGCCACCCCGCGGCGGTCGACGACTTCCGCGACCGAACGCCGGAATTGCGCCCGCTCGTCTCTCACCGACGGATCGCGGAACGTCGGCCCGTACGTGGCCTCGATGAACACGGCGTCCACGTCCGGGGCCGGCTGCGGGCCGGGCACTAGCGGCGACAGATCGTTGCCCACGTCGCCGGAGAACAACACCCGCCGCTTCTTGTCCCCCACGCGCACCTCGAACAGCACGCTGGCAGATCCCGGGATGTGGCCGGCATCGCGCAGCGTGACGGATACCCCCGGGGCGACTTCCGTCGGCTTCTCGTACCCGACGCGCCGGCACAAGGCGACAATCGACGCCACCTCCTCGTCCCCACATCGCCGGCAGGGAGTCACCTCGACGGGCTGATCCTGTCGCTCGAAGCGGGCCGCCAGCTCGTCGAACGACAATCGCGCGGACTGGAGGTTTTTTTGGGCAATCGCGCTCTGGTACGGGCAGCCGGCGTGCCAATGGACCGTCACCGGCCGCTGGCCGATCCGGGCACGCTCGTGCGCCTGCTGGGACCACGTCCAGCTCCGCGGCCGGCCCTCATCGTAGCGGACCTGCATGCGCAGCATGACCGGCAGCAGCTCGGCCGTGGCGTCGGTCAGATAGACGGGACCGCTGAAGCCGCCTTCGACCAACAGCGGCAGCCGACCGACGTGGTCGGTATGCGCGTGCGTGATGAAAACCGCTGCGATCGACCGGCCATCGACGGGCAGGAGCGTCGATTGCTGCGCGGCAGGCTCGGGCCGCTTCTCCTGGTCGCCTTCCCGCTCCGGGGCCAAGGCCCCGCAGTCGATCATCCAGCGGGCGTTGCCCGTATCGAGCACGGACAGCGAGCCGGCCACCTCGCCAGCGGCGCCGTAGACGGTGACCACGATGCGGGAGGGCGGCGACGCGGTCCGGCCCACGGGCGGGGCCGGCTCGTCCGCACAGCCCGCCAGCGGGGCCAGCAGAAGGGCCACCGCCCAAAGCCGACGGACAAGAAGGGACCCTATCCTCATCGCATCAATCCCGGCTCACGGCGCCTGTGCGCCATTGTACCATTCCGGGGTAGAAAAAAGGTGTCAGGAACCTTTTCGGGGCGTGTCGCCCCGGCCGTTTACCGGTCGCAGCACACCGGGCCGACACGGCCCGGCTCTGAAACCGACACGGCCCGGCTGAAACCGACACGCTTGACTTTCGCGTTGCCAGGAGCGAAACTAAGGGGGCATACGCCGGCCGCAGCGCGTCCGGGTGGAGTGGCAAGAAGGGGACCGGCCCCATCGCCTCGCCGGCGTTAGCCCTGCAAGCACAGTATCCAACGGGAGAGGTATCCGGCAATGGCAGAGAAAACCGACCGTCGGTGTTTCCTGGCGAGGGGCGTCGTAGGAGCAGCCGCCGTCGGCGCGGCATACACCAGCGTGGAGGAGAAGATCCTGCTGGCCGCGGTGCAGGATGGGGCCGCCCAGACCGGTCAGGGCAACAAGCCCAAGACCGACATTCCACCCGGCAGCCTGCCCTGCGGCAAGATCGGCAACGTCTCCGTCAGCCGGCTCTTCATCGGCGGCAACCTGATCGGCGGGTGGATCCACAGTCGCGACCTGATGTACGTGTCCAAGCTGTCCACGTCGTACAACACCGAGGCAAAGGCCTTCGAGACTATGGAGCTTGCCCAGGCGTGCGGCATCAATACGATCCAGATCGACCCTGCGATCTGGGGTCCGGTGACGAAGTACAACCAGCACCACAGCACCAAGATGCAAACCATGGTCTGCATCGGGCTCTCCGAGGACAAGACCCAGATGAACGAGATTATTAGACGCCAGGTGGACTTGGGTGCCACGCTGTTGTATTCGCACGGCGGGGCGACCGACCAGCACATGATGAGCGGCGGCAAGATCGAGATGATCGGGCAGATGGTCGACTTGATCAAGGCCCAGGGCGTGCCCGCAGGAGTCGGAGGCCACTCGCTGAACATGCCCGTCGCCTGCGAGAAGAACAAAGTCAACCCCGATTTCTACGTGAAGACCTTCCACATCGACCGGTACTGGTCGGCCACGCCCAAGGAGCGGCGCAAGGAATACGACTGGATGCGCGGGGATGCGTCGGACCACGACGCGAACAACGACAACATGTGGTGCAACAACCCCGAGGAGACCGCGGCCTACATGGCAACGGTCGAGAAGCCCTGGGTGGCGTTCAAGGTGATGGCGGCGGGGGCCATCCCGCCGGGGATCGCCTTTCCCTACGCCTATCGCCACGGCGCCGATTTCATCATTGCCGGGATGTTCGACTTCCAGGTTGAGCCCGACGTGAAGATCGCCATCGAGAGCCTCGGGAAGCTCAGCGCCCGCAAACGGCCCTGGCGAGGCTGAGGGGCCGTGGAACCATCACTCCCCTCTCCCGCCCGCGGGAGAGTCGGCCGTTGTGGGGCTAAGACGCGATCGCTCGTTTCACTCGGTCCGGGGTCATCGGAAGCTGGAACAACCTGGCGCCGGTTGCATCGAAAAGGGCGCTGGCGATCACGGCGCCCATGCCGATGATCGCCGGCTCGCCTCCTCCCTGGGGAGCCGAGTCTTTCGCCTCGACGAGCACGGTCTCGATCGCGGGCAGCCAGGAGAAACGCGGGATCCTGTAGGCGCCGAAATCGCGGTCCAGCACGTCGCCGCCCTTGAAGTGGATTTCTTCGGCCAGGGCATAGCCCAGTCCCATCGTGATGCAGCCCTCCATCTGGATTCTCGCCCCTTCGGGATTGATGACGAGCCCCATCTCCTGGGCACAAACGACGCGTTTTACCTGGATCTTTCCCGAGTTCCTGTCGACCTCGACCTCGGCCACGAGCGCCACGTACGTTCCCGAATCGGTGCCGCAGGCCACTCCGACGCCCCTGCCGCTCGGCCTTTTCTTGGGCGTCCATCCGGATTTCTCCGCCGCCGCTCTCAGGACGCGCAGCATCCGTTCGTCCTTCAAGTTCTTCAGGCGGAACTCCACGGGATCGGCCCCCACCTTCGCGGCCATCAGGTCAATCTGGGACTCCCTGGCAAAGGTGTTCGTGTTGTTGCTGGGCGCGCGCCACGGGCCGGTCCGGAAGGGATGCGAGCCGGACCCGCCGGTCCAGCCGCTTCCATGAGACACCGTGGTGTGATGGGGCACGTCGTAGAAATGCTGCGCCCCCCGCTCCCCCGCGAAATAGACGTGATAGTCCCAAAGCACGATCCTGCCCGCCCCGTCGACCCCCGACTTGATTTTCACCACGGCGGCCGGCCGGAAGGTGTCGTAGAAGAACTCTTCGGCCCGGCTCCAGGCGACCTGGACCGGACTGCCCGCCGCTTTCGCCAGGATCGCGGCCTCGACGGCCTGCTGGTTGGCCGTCTTTCCGCCGAAGCCGCCCCCGACAAAGGGAGTGATGACGCGGACGTTGGCGGAAGCCAGTCCCAGCGCGCGGGCCACCTCATCCCTCGCCCCAAACGGGTTCTGCGTCGAGGCCCACACGGTCGCCTTGCCTTTCTCGATCTTCGCCACCGCGGTGTGGGGCTCCATCGGGGCATGGGCCACGTAGCTGTTCAGATACGTCGCCTCGATCAGGTTTGCGGCGAGCTTCTCTCCGCTCCGGAGATCGCCTCCCTTGGCAACGGCCCTGCCCTCGGGTGCGACCTTCAGCAGGTGGTCGAAAATCGTCTTGTCGTCCACGTCTGCCTGCGGCAGATCGAATTGGGCCTTCACCTTTCCCAGGGCCTCTTCGGCCACGTCCGGATGTTCGTGAAGGACGGCCACCAGGTCGCCTTCCTTCACGACGCGGACGCCCTGGATCCGCTCGGCCGCGGAGGTGTCCACGCTTTTTAGCGTGGCGCCGTGGGCGGGGGGCCGCAGGATCTTCGCGTGTACCATGCCGCTCAGGCGGATGTCGCCCGCATACTTCGCGTTGCCGGTCACCTTTTCGTGAGCGTCTCTTCTCAGAACCGGCTTGCCGACAACCGTGAAATCGGAGACCCTTTCCAGGGCGGCCTTCTGGCTGAGACGCCGCTCGATTCTCTTCCCCTTGGTCAATTCGGCATACGATACCCGTTTATCGCGCTGTTCCTTCACAAAGACTACGCCCTCTTCCACCGTCAGTTGTTCGACCGGGGTCTGGAGACGCTCCGCGGCCAGTTGCACGAGCACCGCCCTGGCCTCCGCAGCCGCCGCCCGGAGAGCCGGCCCGAAAAACCGGGTGGTCATCGAGCCGAAGGTCCCCATGTCCCACGGGCAGAGGTCGGTATCGCCCATCACCACGTCCACGCTTTCCAGCGAGACGTTCAGCTCGTCGGCCAGCATCTGGGCCAGCGACGTGATGACCCCCTGGCCCATCTCCACTTTACCGGTGAAGCAGGCGACCCTCCCGTCCTCTCCGATCTTGAGAAAGGCATTGAAATCGGAAGGCAATCTCTGGCCGAAACCCCCGCGGCGCTTCTCCTGGGCGAGTGCCTCCGCACCGCCGAGGGTCACCAGGACGAAGATCCCTCCGCCCAGGGTCTTGAGGAAGTCCCTGCGGTCGGTGGCGGGAAGGTCCGACATGTCGGTGAAATCGAGTTCCAGGTAGTTGTCGTCTCTCATGGCTTTCCTCCACTCATCCGAAGGGCCGCGGACTGGATCGCCAGCACGATTCTCGCGTGCGCTCCGCAGCGGCAGAGACAGTCTTCCATGGAGTTCAGGATCTCCGCGCGGCTCGGCCGCGGGTTCTTGCGCAACAGGCCGACCGCCTGAAGGATCATCCCCGGCGTGCAATAGCCGCATTGAAGGGCGTCGTGCTCCACGAACGCCTGCTGAACGGGGTGCAGGCTTCCGCCGGCGGCCAGCCCTTCAATGGTGACCACCTCTTTGCCTTGGACCTCTTTCACGGGAGTCAGGCAGGACCGCACCGGCTCGCCGTTCACCAGGACCGTGCAGGCGCCGCAATCGCCTCGACCGCACCCGTACTTGCAGCCCGTCAGCCCCAGGTCGGAGCGCAAGACCCACAGAAGCTTGCGATCGCCGTCCGCGGCGATGCGCACGGGCTTGCCATTGAGCGTGAACTGAATGGTTTGTTCCATGAAGGTCTCCCTTGACTCGCAAGTCGCCGCCTCGAATTTCAGAGTTTCCAGCCGTTGTGCATGGGGCGTTTCAGCATCTTGTCGGCCTCCTCGTTGCCGGCGAAACGCTCTTGCTTGGGCTCCCATTTCAGCTTCTGCCCCAGACGCGCCGCAATGTCGGCCAACATGCCGAGGGAGGATGCCTGGTGTGCGGCGTCGACGTCCGACACCGGGTCCTTGCGGCTCCGCACACAGCGCAGGAAATCGTCGCCGTGGTGCTTCGAGTCCGTGAGCCGCAGCTCGTTGGGCTTGAGCTTGACCTTGACCAGCGACTCGGGCTCGGCCCAGATGCCCGAGCGGTCCACGTGGACCCAGCCTTCGTCGCCGATGAATCGGCATCCGGACTTCTGCTGCCGGCTGTCCGAGAAGATCATTTTGAGCCCGCTCGCGTAGGTGAGGGTCGCGTGCCACGTGTCCACGTTGTCGGTGAAACCTTCCTTGCGGTAGGTGGCTTTGCACTCGACTTCAAACGGCTCGGCGCCGACCTGCGGGCAGCCCCAGTTGGCGATGTCGAGATGGTGTACGCCCCAGTTGGCGATGAACCCGGCGCAATAGTCCCAGATCAAGTACCAGTCCGGCCAGGCGACGCGGCCGGGATTGTAAGGCTTCTTCGGGGCCGGCCCCCGCCACATCTCCCAGTCGAAACCGGGCGGCACGGGCTGCGGCTCCAGCGACCCTTTGTAGCCGGGACGGTAATTCGGCCCTTCGGTTGCCACCTGCACGGTGTGGATCTTGCCGACGTAGCCGTTCCGGGCCAGCTCGCAGGCGTGCTGGAACTTGCGCTCCGACCGCTGCCAGGTGCCGGTCTGGAAGACCCGCTTGGCCTGGCGCACCGCGTCCCGGATGCACCGGCACTCCTCGACCGAAACGCCCAAGGGCTTCTCGCAGTACATGTCCTTGCCCGCCTTGGCCGCGGCCGTCGCCACCAGCGCGTGCCAGTGGTCCTGCGGAGCGATCATCACGGCGTCGACGTCCTTCCGGGCGATGATGTCGCGATAGTCGGCATAGGTCGCGCAGCCCTTGTCTCCGTACTGGGCGTCCACGAGTTCCTTGGCCGTCTGGCGGCGGCTCTCATAGGTATCGCACACCGCCACCACGCGGCACTCGGGCAGCCCGAGGAAGACCTTCATGTTCCCGGTCCCCATGCCGCCCACGCCGATGCAGCCGATCGTGATCTTGTTGCTCGGAGCGGCCGAGGAGTCCGTGCCGAAGGCAGAGGAAGCGATCGGAGCCGGAGCGCCGATGGCTCCCGCAACGACGATGCCCCGCTGAAGAAACCGCCGACGATTCAGAGTGCGCTTCATGATTCGACCCGCTGAGTTGAGGTTAGGATCGAGGGACCTTACTCAAAGCCTATCCCAAAACCCTCTCCCCTCGCCCCGTTTGCGGGGGAGGGGCCGAGGGGAAGGGTTCCAGGATAGGCTCGTAGTATAGCGAACTTCCTACCGGGACAGAAGAAGCGATGGCGGGTCCACGGATTTCCCGTCACACGGACCACGGCTCGCGCCAGGCCCGCTCGCAGAAGCGGCCGGGACGAAAGTCCACGCCGGGACGATCGTGGACTGCACTCCAGAACAACGCCGGGGCACCGCAGGCTCTGACGCATCCCCCCGCTATTCACCGATCCCACGTTCTGCTATGCTGACTTCGTATGACTTCTTCGGTAGCTGAAACACAAGAGGCCCGCGCGCAACGGGTCTCGGTAAGCGATGATGCCCTGACCGTGGACCTGGTCGACGGTCGGACGATTATTGTGCCCTTGGCGTGGTTTCCCCGCCTGTGGCACGGGACGCCCGAGGAACGCCGGCACTTGGATATTCTCGGGGACGGGGCCTATCTGCACTGGCCGGAGCTGGATGAAGACCTGACAACCTGACCCGCGGGTCATAGTTTTCTCGTGCCGGGCTCGCCCCGGCGACCTGACCGCTCGATTTCCACCGAGGAGAAACGCTCATGGAAAACCGCACGCCCAAGACCCTCGCAAGAAGCACGGGTTCCCCAACCGCCCGCCCACTTGCCGCCGGGGCCGCCTTGGCGACCGGCCTTTCGATTGCCCGCAGCGCCCATGCCGCCGGCAGCGACCTGATCCGCATCGCCCTGATCGGCTGCGGCGGCCGCGGCAGAGGGGCCGCCGTCAACGCCCTGGTGACCAAGGCCAACGTCAAGCTGGTCGCCATGGCCGACGCCTTTCAGGACTACCTTGAAGCCGCCTACGAAGCCATCCAGTCCGCGGTCCCCAAGGAGAAGATGGACGTGCCCAAGGAGCGGCAGTTCGTCGGTCTGGACGCCTACGAAAAGGCCCTTCAGGCCGGCGCCGACATGGTCCTTCTCTGCGGCCCGCCGGGCTTTCGCCCCCGCCAGTTCGAGGCCGCGGTCAAGGCCGGTAAGCACGTCTTCATGGAGAAGCCGGTGGCCACCGACGGCCCCGGCGTCCGCAAGATCATGGCCGCCAACGAGGAGGCGAAGAAAAAGAAGCTCGCCGTGGCCGTGGGCCATCACCTCCGCCACGAAATCAAGCACAAGGAGGCGATCAAGCGGCTCCACGACGGCGCGATCGGCAAGCCGCTCTTCCTGCGGATCTACTTCGACTCCAGCGGCGTGTGGAAACGCCCCCGCGAGCCGGGCCAGACCGAGATGCAGCACCAGGTCCGCAACTGGTACTACTTCACCTGGCTCTCGGGCGACCACATCGTCGAGCAGCACGTCCACGACATCGACATCGCCAACTGGATGATGAAGGACCAGCACCCCGTCCGGGCCAACGGCATGGGCGGCCGCCAGGTCCGCACCGGACCCGACGTCGGCGAGATCTTCGACCACCACTCCGTCGAGTTCGAATACCCCGACGGCACGAGGTGCTTCAGCGTCTGCCGGCACATGCCCGGCTGCTGGGACAGCTTCGCCGAGTACTGCCACGGGACCAAGGGCCACGTCTACATCGAGGGTCACGGCCCGGCGGAGCTCCATGCCGAGGGCCAGCCGGTGATGAAATGGCCGCGCGGCCCCGACGGGCATCAGCTCGAGATGAACGATCTCTTCGCCGCGATGGCGGCCGGACAGCCCTACAACGAAGGCGATTTTGCCGCCGCCGCCTCGATGACCGCCATCCTCGGCCGCATGGCTACCTACTCCGGCCAGGTCGTCACGTGGGACGACGCCATCAACTCCAGCCTCGACCTCGGCCCGGAAAGCTGGACCTGGGACGCCAAGCCCAAGTCGCTCCCCGGCCCCGACGGGCTCTACCCCTGCGCCGTCCCCGGCGTGACGAAGGCGCTGTAGGGCAACAAGGGGCGCGGGACGAGAGACGAGAGGCGCGGGTCGAGCGGCGAGGGACGCGGGACAAGAGGCGCAGGGCGACCGGCGAGAGACGCGGGGCTTGGAACGAGCGGCGACAACCTGGGGACTGTCCCCATTTTCGCGCAGCCGGGCACCGACCGGAGGTTGGTCGGGGACTGTCCCCTTCCGGAATCCCCGCCCCTCCGAGCCGGGCCGTGTCGGCCCGCTTCGCTGCCTTCACACCCTTCACCTGTTCACCCTACGGCTTCCCGCACTGGGCGCCATGCCCACACGATCCGCGTGGGCACGCCCAAGCGAGCTTAGCGCCTATCCCAAGAACCTCTCCCCTCGCCCCGTTTACGGGGAGAGGGGCCGGGGGTGAGGGGTTGTGGAATAGGTTCTTGGCCATGCCGCCCCTGTCCCGCCGCAACACACCCCGGTGCGTGCGGATCGAATCGCTTGTCCACCGGAAGCAGAGCTTCCGGGAAGGGCGTTCCCAAGGCGGACCTTGGGAACGAGTGAAATCGGGCCTTGACCGCGGCGGTTATGGGTGACCCCTTTTGGGGTCCCGCTTCGTGTCTCAGGGCGTGCCTCCCACCCCCTGGCACCCGGCGCCAGCGGGCCTCCTGGAATATCAGTGATGTGCCCTTATCCTCCCCGGGCAGGATGGTTACGCCCGATTGATTCCGTTCGCTCATGGTGGTATGCTATCAGCGTTCGCGAGTCCCGCTTGGCGCAGCGCCCGGCCCTTGGCCGGGCGTTTGCATTTTTCAAGGCTGGAGCGGCCGGGAATCGAACCCGGGCGGCAGGATTCGCGAGTCCCACCTGGCGCCCACGCCCCGCCCCAACCGGCATTGGTCAGGGATCGCGTCGGGCCTGTCGGGAGTCGATGCTGTTTAGTTCGCGGCGGATCATTGCCACGGCCCGCCTGTTGTACAGGCGAAGCGTCCCTGCCCGGGCGGAAGCTTGGATATGGGGACGGGTGGCAAGGATGTACGCCACCCGACGAAGAGGTACGTTTAACCGGGCTGCTATCCGCCGGGCTGTCAGAAGCCGCGGAAGGGTGTCGGGGGGCATGTCGGCGACTCCTATAGGTGAGGTTTGTTGGTGCCTCTACCTATAGGCGCTTGTTCACGAAAAACGGCGCGAGAACAGACCGTGAACAGACGGAAGCCATTGCTCTGCAAAGGAATGGGTTTTCCAAGAAATCTTCGCGGTGTTCATGAACAAGCGTGAACAAGAAGGGAATCGCTACAGCCGCTTGGATTCCCGAACCGTCCGGGGGGGCTGATCGGGCGCGTCGTTTTCCAACGGGCTGGGGTCCGCCCTGTTGTCGGCCTCGGATTCCGCAATCAGCCGCTTTAGCTGTGCGTCATCCTGCCCAAGAATGGCCTCCACTTTCTCAGACAAGCTGACTACCTCCGGGGCTGGTGGCCTCTGCCTTCGCGCGCGTCCGGTCCTTTCCATGGTCTCCCGCCATAAAGGCAGCTCCACCACCAACCCCTGAGAACACCCGATCCTTTTCGCCCAGAGCCGGATATTCGGGTTGCGGACGAAATCCGGATCGGCGCGGGCCAGATCCATTGCCCTCGCGTTCGCCTGTTGCCTGGTGATCTTGCGCGTCGAAAGACTCTCGGGTCCCGTGGCATTGCTTTCGGGCCCGTCGCCAATGCCCCGCGCTTCCCCAGTCCCTCCGTCGATCGGCGCCGCCGGCTCCGTTGTCCGCTGGTCAGACGTCGCCGGAAGGCCCCCAACGGCCGCCCTCACCCGGTCGTACTCGGCTTCCAAGGGCCCTGGATTGTGCCCGTTGCTCCATCGCTCTATCAAGTCCCGCCTTCCAATTTGCGCTTTCCAAACGCGGACCATTTCCGCGATTCCGTAGTAGTTGTCGTTGGTGATTCCAGAGTCCCAAAGGTCCGAACGTGGATCGTTTTCCGTCGAAGAGGATTCAACGGCCGCGTGGAGGTTGTCCAAAAGCACGTCGCCCAACGCCACGACGGCCGCGTGGACACTATCAGCCTCCACGCCCCACACAACTTGCTTGCCGCTGCCTGCGCGTGCGAAGTCGCTCGCCACCGCCGAAAGGCTCCGCCGCGCCCGGGCCACTGCCCAGGCAAGAAACGTGATCTCTTCGCAGTAGTGACGGGCGCAATCCCGGCCGAAGAAATCCAGGTAGCGGTCAAGAGAAAGTACCGAATCAATCGCTTCCCTACACGCCACCACCGCCCTGTGTGCGCTGGCGAGAGGATCGGGCGGTGCCCCAACAGCAACATCGCCCTCTGGTTGCGAGCCCGCTGGTGGGACTTTTTCGGTAGCGTCCGACCCGCCGATCGACGTGATTGCCGCCAACAAGTCTTGGTACAACCGGAGCACCGCAGCGTCCTTGACCCGCTCCCCAGTCTGCGGGGTGACCGGCCCGAAAGCCTCCTCTAACCGGCGCATCGCTTCGGGGGACGGGACACGCTCGGGTCCGAAGTGCTCGAAGTCCCCCGTGGACAGAGCGTAGTTTTGAGTATCCCTTCGCAACTCCAACGCGACTATCAGGGCTTGCTCAGTTTCGCGCGAACAGGTCAAACCCGCATCGACCGTCGCCTTTAGAAGTCCGTCCAGCCAGCCATCGAAGTCATAGACGCCGGGTTCCCCAGGTGCCCGATCTTCTTGCGGGGAAGGCTTGCTCAAAAGCTCTTGAAGTCCGACCAGGCCGCTGGCGACATCCGATGCCAGTTGCGCCCGCGTCGGGCGCCCCTTCCGACCAAGCCGGCGCCGCCGGGCAGCAAAGTATTCCTCTTCAAGTCGCCGATGGAACCAGAATTCGTCAGGGCTTGAAGAGTCAAGGGCACCAACGACTGCCCACACGTTCGCCGCGTCAACCTTGATCGGCCCGGAAGGACACTGTATCGCCGCCCGCACCCGCGCCAGTATTCGGTGTCCCAGTTCGATTAGGGTGGCGTGCGTACCCTCATCGTGAACGTGGACAGGCACTGCCACACTCCCAGTCCCGCCCGTCACGTGGGCCCGCCACGTTCCACCGTCACGAAGAACGGGGAGGGGCAGTTGGACATTCCTGGTGGTGGCAACAGCGGCTAGCTCTTCTCGTACCGAGCGCCAGCTTTGTTCCGCACGTGCCAACTGTTCCCCAACGTCGTCCAAGTCCTCTTGGAATTTGACTACGGCGTGCTCAAAGTCATAGGCGCCCTCCGATTCTTCCGCGACGTGAAAGTCCCACTCCCCCCGGTTATAGCTGCCCGGCTGGGCTTGATCGACCAGGTAGCGAAGCCGCGTCAGGAGGTACTGAGCATCGCGGTGCGCCCGCGTCAGACCGTCGATGGGCGTGTATAACATGAATTCCCACCTTTCAACTCCGGGCGGGACCGGGCAACCGTGGGCCGAAAGGCGAGAGAAACGCCCGGCGGTAGCCCGGGCCGCTTCGGGCCGGCGCGTAGCCATCGCGACGGCCATACCCGGTAAAGGGCAGTCTACATCATGCACCGGCCTCGGCAAAGGGATGCGTCACTACGCGCCCGCGTTTAGCCCACCGCGTTGCCGGCGTGGCTGGCGATAAGTGTTTGCATCAGTGTTCGACCTCTCGCTGAAGGAGACTGATTTCGTCCGGCGTCAGCCGGAAGAGCCGGAAGACGCGGTCGTTCAGCTCGGTCTCAGCGTCGGCGAGTTCTTTGGTGTAGCGGTCCACTCCCTTCCGCTTTTTTTCCAGGTAGGTTTCCCACTCATCGGCGGTTCGGGGGTTTTTGAAAGGGCTCGCCGACAGCTTGAAACTCGCCTTCAGGGCCGTCCCAAGCTCGGCTAGCGAAAGGTCCCACCATGATTCGGCTTTGGTGTTCAGTACGCCGAGACTCCGACCCTTCGCATCTTCTCCGAACGTCTTGGTTATGCGACGTTGGACACTGGTCTGCAGCTCGTAACGTTGCGCGGCCATAGCGCAGGATCGTTCTGCTAACGCCGCGATCGCGTCCCGGTCCGCACGCGGTGCTTTAGGAATCGGTACTTGCTCCATGTATTGTGCCTTCAGGCGGTATTGCCACCGGTCGCTCCTGAGGCGAAGCGGTTGGGCTGTCTTGCTGAGAAAAAACCACGTTGTCCATGAGGCAAGCACGCCAAGCAAATAGCCATCGCCCTCCGGGATCATGAACGTCGTGTCGCCGCACATTATTCCGGATGTGTCCATGACAAAGCGCGGTCGATTCGTGATATCCGGCCAGACAACCTTCGGTTTTCCGAACTTCTCCCAATACGCCGTCGTATCCTGTATCTCATACCACTGATAGAGACCTGCCTTTCGCCCAGGCCAGTTCCGCGAAGCGGGCCAGTCGGCGGGCTTGGGTTCGAGCTTTGTTCGGTGCGTCTCAAGATACTCCAGAATTGCCGGATAATCCTCTATTTCGATTCCCCGACGAGTGAAAATCAGGAACTGGTCGGACTTCTCAACGTGCCAAGGGCGGACGTGCGTACCTTGGACAAAGGGCCTAATCACCTCGTCGTTTCGCGCATCGCGGCCAACCAACCGATCTCTCGTTTCTCGGGTGATTACGAATACGTCGTTCGCTCCAGTTGTTACTCCACGAAAGATGTCTTGGCAACATTCCTTCAATGGAAGTCCGCCAGCGGTGACCTTCTGTCGCAGCGCGAGTACATCGTCAGCGTCGAGTTCCCAAGCGTCCGCTCCGAGGTGATCCGTTCGCATGGTTGCTGCGCAGGCGATGACCTCCGAAAGGTTCTCTGGCGGCTCGCCGCCTCTCAACCACTTGAACAAGCGCATTCGTGTGCGCGACGGTCCTTTCCTCAGGACCGTTATTGAAGGCCGGATCATCTCAGCGTCTTCGAAGGGCTGGAATTCCCCGAAGTCAATCATGGATTCAATGGCCGTATTCTCAGCGATGAACTCTCGGAGCGGCGCGCCGAAGTTCCCGCGAACCCAACTCCCCGAGGTGATGAACGCTAATCGCCCGCTGTCACGCAGGATTTGCAGGCCACGCTCGAAGAAGTAGGTGAAGATGTCGGCCACCCCGTGGTAACTCTTGAAAACCGTCTCCAAGTGAGGTTTGTACGGAGCCAACCACTCTTGCCGAATATACGGCGGGTTGGCCACCACGACGTCAAACCCACCCTTCTTGAAGACCTCCGGAAAAGCCGCGCGCCAGTCGAACGCCTTCGGGTGAACGGCCGGGTCGGCGACGATGCTGTTGCCGACGCGGATCGTGTGGTCGAGGCTGGTCAGCACTTTGCCGCGCTCGGCCGTCTTGATCCAGAGGCTAAGCCGGCAGATTTCGATGGCCTCTTCGTTGATGTCCACCCCGTACAGGTTGTTTTCTAGGATCCGCTTGTCGAGGTCGAACAGGGTCCGGTGCCCGCGAAGCTCCTCCAGCCGGTCATTGGATGCCTGATAGGCCGCGTGCAACTGGTCAAAGGCTTGGATCAAGAAGGCCCCGCTGCCGCAGGCCGGATCGAGGATGCGGATTGTGCCCAGCTCGTCTTGCCATGCCTCCCAGAAGCGGACCAGGGCCGCGCGCTCGGGCTTCTTGAGCTTGTCCAACACGTAAACGGACGGGTCGGCAAGGGCGGCGCGAGCTGCGCCCTTGGCGGCCTTTTCGTGCGCCTGCCGGAGGGCCTCGAAGCGGTCGCGGAGCACGCCGCCCAGGGCTTGCTCGACGATGTACCGGGTGATGAAGGCGGGGGTGTAGAAGGCGCCTTCCTTCTTGCGGCGGGTCTT
>CAYGZA010000136.1:0-16041 GCA_964354135.1 uncultured Planctomycetaceae bacterium | reverse complement strand
TATGGAGTCGGTGGTTATGACTATTTGAACGGTATTGGGGTTAGGGGTTAGGGGCCAAGTGTCAGTAATACGAGGTCACCCCCGTTTGGTGTTTGAAGCCGTATTTCGTGGGTTGCCGGACCGCGTTTTTCGCCTCGAAACCTCCTCAGAACCGGGTGAAGGAGCTTTCGACGCGAAAAACGCTGACTACCTCTGATGACAGCACGCATACGCATTCTGGCAGTATAGGGCCGACCTTGAATTACTGACACTTGGCCGGTTAGGGGTTAGGGACTGGCGGGCAGGCCGTTTAGCCGCGGCACTTGTGCCGCGCGTGGGTAGGGATGCGACGCCCATGAAACGCGACCGAAGCACTTTGCGAAGCCGGCTCCGCGGCGTGCGGCGGCGGCTCCTCTGGATCGGCACCACCAGCGGGCTCGCCTGGGGATTGGCCGCCGTGGTCGTGTTCCTCTTGATCGGGGCGTGGCTCGATCTCTTGTGGGAGCTTTCACCCCAGTGGCGAATTGCGGTCTTGATCGCGGCCGGCGCCGGCGGCTTCGTCTTGCTGGGGGCTTTGCTGTGGCTGACGGTTCGCTCCGGAGACGACGCGGCCTTGGCCCGGCGACTCGATCGGGCGGCCGGCTCCGGCGGCGACATCCTGACCGGCGTCGAGCTCGATGGTCCGGTACACGAGGCCTACGGTCAGCATGCCCCCGCGATCACCGCCGGACTGGCCGAAATGGCCGTCGGACACGCGGCCGCGCTGGCCCTCGGCGCTCCCGGCTCGAAGGCCGTGCCTGCCCGGCCGCTGGGGCGATCCGTGGGCACGCTCCTGGTGGAGCTGGCCGCCGTGGGGCTCTTGGCGGTTCTCTTGCCCGGACTGGCCCGGACGGAGTGGAACCGCTTCTTCCGCCCGATGGAGGACGTGCCGCCGTATTCAGAGATCGAATTCGTCGTGGAGCCGGGCGACGCGGAGGTCCTGTACGGCGAGCAGCTCGACATCCGCGCCCGCGCGGTGGGAGGCCCGGTGGAGCGGATGGACCTGGTGCTCCGGACCGGGCCGGACGCCGTCGAGAGCCTGCCCATGTTTCCCGAGCAGGACGGCCGCTGGCGGGCCGCCCTGGCCAAGGTGGTCGAGCCTGCCGACTACTACGTGCGGGCCTATCGCGCGCGGAGCGCGAAGTATCACATTAGGGTGATTACGGTGCCGCGGATCGACGGCGTCCGCTTCCGCATTGAGCCGCCCGCCTACACGCGGCAGGAGGCCTACCAGGGCCCGCTTCCCAAAGCGGGCGTGGTGGGGCTTCCCGGCACGAAAGTGCAGATCTGGGCCCAGAGCAACCGGCCGCTCTCGGGCGGCAAGCTCGCGATCACCAGCCACGGCGAGAAAACCGAACTAGCCATGACCCCGACCGCCCAAGGTAACCACGAGGTCTTCGGCCAGTTCCAGATTACCCGCGACGGCAAATTCCAGCTCCACGTGACCGACGTGGCCTACCAGCAGTCGCGGGAGCCGCTGGCGGGCACGATCACCCTGTTGGCCGACGAGCGGCCCTTCGTGCGGATCGTGGACCCGCGGGCGATGTCGCTCGCCACGCCCAACGCGACGCTCCCGGTGGTCGTCTCGGCCGAGGACGACTACGGCATTTCCCGGCTGGAGCTTTACCGTAGCCTGAACGACTCGCGGGCCCTGCCGATGAAGATGGCCTTGCCGTCGCAGGCCCCGCGGCGGGCGTACGAGACGACCCGGTTGCCGCTTTCGAGCTACGGGCTGGAACCGGGCGACACGATCAAGCTCTTCGCCCGCGTGGAGGACAACGACCCCGCCGGCGCGAAGGGGGCGGAAAGCACGATCGTCACGGTGCGGATCATCTCCCAGGAAGACTTCGAGAAGCTGCTCCGCGTGCAGCGGGGAATGGAGGTCCTCGTGTCGAAGTACCGGGAGGCCGAGCGGCGCATGGAGGGGCTCCAGCGGGACCTCGACGCCCTGGTGAAGAAGCTGAAGGACCTCCCCGGCGACCGCCCGGCTGACAAGCCCCTGCGCGACGAGGCCAAGCGGCTGGCCCAGCGGCTCCAGAAGGAGGCCGGGTCGCTGCGCGATGCGGCAGGGCGATCGCTTCCCTACGACATCGACGAAAACCTGAAGCAGGAGCTGGAGAAGCTGGCCAAGTCGCTCGAGGATAACGCCAACCTCCTGGGCGAACTCGACAAGGCCCCGGACCTCTCCAACGCGCACCTGCTGAAGCAACTTCTGAAACTGGCCGACAAGCTGGGGGCGGACCGGAAGCAGTTCGACCAGGGAGCGCTGGAGCCGATCGAGAACCTGGCCGCGGCCTTCCCGCTGGCGGCCGACGCCTCTCGCTTCATTGTCCTCACGCTCCAGCAGACGGACCTCGCCGAGCGGCTGGCGTCGCTGGCCGGCAAGGACAACATGGACGACCCCGTGCTGAAGGCCCGCATGCGCGATTTGGAAGAGGAGCAGCGAAAGCTCCGCGAGGACTTGAACTCGCTCTTGGGGGACATCGAGAACCACTTGGAGCGATTGCCCGACCAGCCGCAGTTCGACACGCTCCGCGAGACGGCGGCGAAATTCGTCAAGGACGTCCGCGCCAGCGGGGCCTCGGAGGCGATGAGCCAGGCCGAGTCGGCCCTGGCGGAGTTCTCCGGCACCCGCGGGCACGAGAAGGCCAAAGAGGCGGCGGACATCCTCGCCAAGTTCATCAGCACGTGCGAAGGCATGGGCAGCCAGTGCCAGGGTTGCCTGGCTTTCCAGCCGAGCCTAAGCAAGTGCCTGGGGAACACGATTGCCCAGTTGCTCCAAGAAATGGGCATGAGCATGGGGAGTGGCGCCGGCGGCGGCATTGGCGTCGGCCAGAGCGGCTACAGCGCCCGCCGCGGCGGCGACATGGGGCTCTACGGCAGTATGCCCGGCATGGGCGATACCGCCGAGATGGCCGGCGGCCGAAGCGGTGCGGAGGGGAGCGGATCCTCAGAAGATCGCGGCGGGGCCAACCCGGACGAGAAGACCCGCGCCGACGCCGAGGCCGGGCCGAGCGACACGGGCACCGGCGAGGCCGCCGCGCCGGTCCAGTACCGCCGCCGCGTGGGGCAGTACTTCCAGCGGATCGCCGAGGAAGCGGCCGGCAAACCGAGATAACGAGTGTCACCACGCAGCCACGGAGAACACGGAGAGGAAGCAATGAAAGACGAGAACGTGCGTTATCCGCTTAGCGGCCGCGCTTGCGCGGCGTGTGGCAGGTTTAGCGGCCGCGCTTGCGCGGCGTGTGGCAGGTTTAGCCGCCGCGCTTGCGCGGCGCTCTTGACCGCCGCTTGGGTGCTGATTGCCGGTGCAGCGCCGTTGGGTGCGCAAGAGTCCAAGACGAAAGCGGCGGGCGCCGCGGCCGTTGTGCCCGATTCCAAGCAGTCGGGCGGTGAGGCCGACGGCATCGTTCAGGTGGCCAATCTCGTCTACGCCGGAACCAAGAGCAGCCAGTGCTTCTCCGACCACTTCCTGGTCAAGGCGGAGAAGGACTCGGCGATCTCCACCAGCCGCCGGTTCCACGCCGTGAAACTCTCAAGCGACGACGTCTACGAGTTCCCGCTGGTGATTATGACCGGCGAAGGCAACTTCGAGCTGTCGGACAAGGAGCGGGAAGTCCTCCGCCGCTACGTGCAGCGGGGCGGCTTCCTGCTGGCCTCCGCCGGCTGCTCGTCGCAGGAGTGGGACCGCGCGTTCCGCCGCGAGATGGCCCGGGTCTTCCCCAACCATCCCTTGCAGCCGATCGACATGAGCCACCCCATCTTCCACACGGTCTACGACGTCCGCAGCCTGGGGCCGAAGCACGGCCGGGCCAAGCCGCTGGAAGGGATCAGCCTCGGCGGGCGGCTGGGAGTGGTCTACTCGCAGGACGGCCTGAACGATACCCGGCACACCCAGGGCTGCTGTTGCTGCGGCGGCAACGAGATTCTCAATGCCGTCGAAGTGAACGTGAACATCTTGGCGTATGCACTGACGTACTGAAGAAGGGATCGGGGGTCAGGGGTCGGGGCTAGGCGTTAGGGGCGAGAGACGAGAGACGAGTCGCCCTTCGCACCTTTACACCTTTACACTTTTGCGGCTTTGCGACTTTGCGTGAAACATTCCCAATGCGGTGGTTGGCCGTGGTCCTTTCGAGCGCCTTTTGCTGCGGCTGCCGGCCGAGTGCCGAGCGGCCCTTGAGCCTGGTCGCAAGCGGCGACACCGCGGGCTGGATCGTCCCCTGCGGCTGCGCGTCGAACCAGTACGGCGGCTTGCCCCGACGCGCGAGCTACGTCGAGACATTGCGGAGCGAAAGGGACGTGATCGTGGCCGACGCCGGGGGCGCACCGGCCGGAACATCGCCGTACGACCGGCTGAAGTTCGAGGCGATTCTCCGCGGCGAGCTTGCCCTCGGGGTCGCGGCGCACAACGTCGGCGCCGCGGAGGCGGCCTTGGGACCGGAGTATCTCGGCGAGGTCGCCCGGCGGATGGACGTGCCGCTGGTTTCGGCCAACGTCCGCCGCCGCGATGGGCAACTCGTGGCCGAGCCGCTTCGCATCGTTCGGGCCGCGGGCCGCCGGGTCGCGCTGGTTGGCGTGTTGGACCCCCAGTATTCCACGTCGCAGCTCCAGGTCGATCCTCCCCGTGACGCCGTGATCGAGGCCCTGCGGAGAGCCAAAGGGCAGTACGACGCCGCGGTGGTCTTGGCGTACCTGCCCGAGGATCGGCTGCGGAGCCTGGCCGCCGCGATTCCCGAGGTCGACGTCGTCGTGGGCGGTCCCACGGGCCAGCCGATCGCCCCGGAAACCACAGGCCCCACGTTGTTGGCCTCGGCAACCCATCAAGGGAAGTTCCTGGCCCGCTTCGATTTCGCCGGCCGCTCTCCCGGCCGCTGGACGGGAAGCATCGTGCCGATGGACGAGCAATGGCCCGACGATCCGGCGCAGTTGGCGAACCTCCGGCAGTATTACGGCGAATTGACGGATCGCGATTTCCGCGCCGACGAGACCGGGTTTGGCGGGCCGGCCCAGAGTGGGCTTCCCAAGGACTACCGCGTCGCCGGAACGAAGAGTTGCCGGGAATGTCATGAGGAAGACGACGAGCTTTGGTCAGCGTCGAAGCACGCGAATGCCTGGGACTCGCTGGCACAAAAGGGGACGCAGGCCGACCCCGCGTGCCAGCGGTGCCATGCGACGGGCTATGGCTTGCCGGGCGGATTCGTCTCCGCGCGGCGGAGCCGGTCGCTGGTCCACGTCGGCTGCGAGAGCTGCCACGGCCCGTCCCAAGGGCACGTCCGCGACGCGAAGGTCCGCACCGGCTTCTATGCCCGGGCCAAGGACGCCTGCGCCCGTTGCCACGACCGGGAGAACAGCCCGAAGTTCGAATACGATGCCTACTGGGCGAAGATCAAGCACGGGCAGGCCGCTGCGGGCGGGCCCGATTCCTCTGCTTCCCCTTCCAAGAAAAGGGAGGAGCCCCGATGAACGTGAAGAGACGTTGTGAGACACTCGTTTCTATCGTCGTCGCGGCGGTCCTCGGCCTCCTTATCGCAGGCGTGTCGCCGGCGGCACAGGACGGCGCGGAGAAGCCGACCGGGCTGAAGAAGCAACCGCGTGAAGAGACGAAGCAGAAAGCAGGCGACGCCGGCGCGGCCGAAGCGAAGCGGCCGGAGGCTAAGAGTCTATCCCAGAACCCCTCACCCCCGGCCCCTCTCCCCGCAAACGGGGCGAGGGGAGAGGGTTCTGGGACAGGCTTTAAGCCGGCCGAGGCAAAGCCGGGCGCAGCAAAGCCCGAGGCCCCCGTGCTGCCCTGGATTCAAGGGCTGACCGAAGGACTCCGCCGGGCAATGCTGGAGCGCAGGCCGGTTTTCGTCCGGGCCACGGCCGACGCATGTCCCTGGTGCCGCAAGCTGGAGGCCGAGATCAAGAGGCCCGAGGTGCAGAAAGAGCTGGGCCGCTGGACTTTGGTCGAGGTCAACGTCGACCGTTTGCCCGGCGAGGCCGGCCAATTGGCCGTGGGCACGACCCCGGCCCTGCGGCTCTTGACGCCCGGCGGTCAGCCGGTGGCGTCGCGCGACGGCTATCTCGGGCCGAAGGAGCTGCTCGCCTGGCTGGAGAAGCACTTTGAGGCGGCTTCGGCGGCTGCGGACGACGTCCTGATGGCCTCCGGGAAACCCGGTCCGGCCGACGTGGTGCGCCTGGTGAACCAGCTCCCCCAGCGGAACCCGGTGCTCCGGGAGGCGGCGATCCGCCGGCTGCTGCCGTACCCGGAGGCCGCCCGGCAGGCCGTCGTCAAGGCCCTGCAAAAGGGAAACCTGAGCACCCGCCTGGCGGCGACGGAACTGCTGACGGCGTGGAAGGCGCCCGTCGAGAAGCTCGATCCGTGGCAGCCGGAGAGCGTGACCGCGGAGCGGATTGCCGCGTTGGCCAGGTGGGCCGAAGGACCGTCGCCGCCGCCCGCCGTGCCTCCCGAGAAACTGAGCGAAGAGCAGTTGGCCGAGGCGCGTCGCGTGCTGGACCGCATGGCTCGCGTCAACGCGGTCGAGGTCGAGGCGATCCGCGAGCAATTGGCCCGGTTTGGCGCGGCCCTCTTGCCGGAGGTCTATGTGCGGCTTAAGCAGGCGGCGACCGACGACCAGCGCGAGCGGCTCTTGGCGCTTCGCTATCGCCTGGCGGCCGGCGATGCCCTGGTGCTGAAGTGGCCCGGCGGGCTGGTCCGGCTGGCGGCCGTCGACTCGCGCCAGCGTCAGCAGGCCGCCGAGGAGCTGGTCCGGGTGGCCACGGCCGACGATCAGCGGCTCTTGCTGGAGATCTTCAGCGATCCGGACCCGCTGGTGCGCGAGATCAGCCTCCGCGGGCTTCAGCAGATCGGCGGCAAGGAGGCCACCGGCGCGTTGGTCAGACTGTTGGAGGATCCGGAGCCCAACGTCCGCGCGGCGGTGCTCAAGCAACTGACCGAGAAGCCGGTGCGGACCCTCGTGCCGCAGGTCGCGGCCTACGTAGGAAAGGAGACCGACGCCGACCTCGTGGTCCACGCGGTCCGCTTCTTTCGGGAAGCCAAGGGGCAGGACGCGGTGAAGGCACTCATGGGGCTCTTGGCGCATCCGCAATGGCAGGTCCGTGCCGAGGCGGCGGAGGCCATCGGCCAGGCGCTCAGCGACCGGGGGAGCATTCCGCAGGATCTTCAAGCCGACGCTTACGTGGCCCTCATTAAGCTCCTGGACGATGCCGACGCGTTCGTGGTGAGCCGGGCCTTGGCCGGGCTGCAAGGGGTCGATACCGACGTGGCCGTCGAGCCCCTCGTGAAAGCGGCGGGAAAACACCCGGACCTGATCCTCGCCATCGTGGAAATGCTCGCCCGGAACCCAAGGCTTAGCCGCAAGGCCCTCCCGCATCTCCGCGCGTTTGCCAAGCACCAAGACCCGTCGGCCCGGGCTGCGGCCTTGCGGGGATTGGTGACCGCCATGCCCGATGAGGTGCAGGAGGAGCTGACCGCCGGGCTGAAGGACGCCGACAGCCGGGTCCGCGCCGCGGCCGCCGCGGCCCTGTTCAGTTTCCTTGACCGGCAGCGCACCAACCGCCAAGCGAACGTACCAGCTCCGTCGTTCGAGGTCTCCGTGAAGGTCACCGTGGGACCTCGGGCTCTCGAGTTGGAGGAGCCGCCTGAGCCGCCTGAGCCCGCGACCTCAAGAATCGTGAAGTTCCTCCTTGGCGGCAAGGACAAACCGCAGCCGGCGGAGCCGAAGAAGGTGGAGACAAGAAAGGCAACGGAGCCGGAAAAAAAGGCGGAATCCGCGAAGGCGGGATTGACCAAGGAGCCACCCAAGGCCGCGGATGCGAAGCCGGCCGAGCCGGGCAAGGATGCCGGCGATGCCGCGGATCAGTGGCTCCTGCGGTTCTACGAAGGACGGGGCCGCCCGAAATGGATGTCGCAGCTCGTCGAGCCCCTGGAGAAGATGCTCTGGGCCGAAGCCCCCGAGGAGCGCGTTGAGGCCGCGCTGGCCCTGATGCCCTTGGGCAGGGCGGACCGCGCCCTGCCGGTGCTCCTGGAAACGGTCCGTGCGGACCGCAAGCTGCTCCACCGGGCCAATAGCGCGCTGCCGTGGCTGGTCTGGGAGAAGCGGCTGGACCTGTTCCACAAGCTGTCGGAGATGGCAGGCAAGAACGGCAGCGCGAGCGGGCTGATTATGACCATGACCGAGGCCGGCGACCGCCGTGCCGCCGATCTGTACTGGCAACTGCTGGTCGACCCGAAGCTCACGCTGGAAACCGCCTACCTTCTGCAAGGGGGCCTCCGCCAGGCGTATTATGGGCAGCGGTACGTTTCGACGGGCACCGTCGCCGCGTCGCGTCGCCGTGAGCTGGCCGCGGCCGCGAAGCCGCGTACGGCCCAGGGGAGCGAGTTCCAGCGCCTGGTGGCCCTTGCGCTCCTGCTGGACGCCGCGCCCGCCGAGGCCGCCGAGGTCGCCGGCCGCATGGCCGCCGACACCGGCTCAAGCGACGCCCTGCGGCTGGACGCCTTCCAGATCGTGCTCCTGGCCGAGCCGAAGCAGTCGGGCCTGCCGAAGGCCGTAGAGGCAATGACCGGCAATCAGCCAGAGTGGCGGAAAATTGCGCTGTCCTACCTCGCCGACGGCAAGGGAAGCCTGAGGGTGCTGCGGAGGCAGTTCTATCTCCAGGCAGAGATCGTGGAAGAATCGGTTCCGACGGGCAGCGATCAGCCCCGCCCCGTGGTCGCACCGAAGGGGCTGAAAATCGAGCACGTCCGCCCGCTCTTGGCCCATCCGGACCCGCAGATCGCCGCGTACGCAGGCTACCTGGCGGCGATCTTGGGCGAGCGCGAGGGGCTCAAACCGCTGGTGAAGTACTGGCAGCAGGAGGGGGACAAGCCGGAGCGGGTGGAACGCCTGGTTTACCGGGCCATCGCCGCCCTGGATGATACGAGCCAGATTGCCGTCCTGCGGGATCTCGCCGCCAAGCTCGACCAGTTTGAAATGCGGGACCTATACTGGACGGTCCGCGGCATGAGCGGCCAGGAGATGGTCAAGTTCCGCAAAGAGATCCGCGACAAGGTGGGAATGGAGAACCTGCGGTGAAAGGATGAGGGATGAAGGATGAAGGATGAGTTCCTAAAGCTGATAGCTGATAGCTGAAAGCTGATAGCTGATAGCTGATAGCTTCTGCCCGCTGAACCCTGTGAGAAAGGAGAGGAGTGCCATGAATCGCGCTCGACTCGTCACCGTGTTGGTGCTGTGGACCGCGGCCCTGGTGCCTGCCATGGCGTGGGCCCAGTACGGCTCGTGGGAGCACGAGATGGGTCTGCTGGCCGCTCCGGCCGGCGGCGCCGTGACCGGGACCGGCACGGTGATCGTGCGCCGCCCGCCTACGATCCTGCGCATGTCCTTGCTCCTCTCGGGCAAGGGGAAGACGGCCGAAGAAGCAGTGGCCGCGTTGAAGGCCCGCCGCGAAACCGCGACCGCCGAACTAGTGAAGCTCGGGGCGGACAAGAAATCGGTCGACGTCACGAGCCCCTCGGTCTCCGCCCCCGAGAACCAAAGGCGGCGGCAGCTCGAAATGATGATCCGCCAGCGGATGCGCGCGAGCGGCCGGACCGCCAAGCCGCCGAAACTCCCGCAGACCGTCACCGTGGCCGCCATGCTCACCGCCGAGTGGCGCCTCACCACGAAGGACCCAGAGGAGGTCTTCCTCTTCGTTCAGGACCTCCGGGAGAAGGTGAAGGCGGCCAAGCTGGCCGGGGGAAAGGAGGCGGAGAAGCCGTCGCCCGAGGAAGACGAGATGACCGAGGAAATGCAGGCGGAAATGGGCTTTCCCGGCGAGGAGGAGTTCGATCCCAACACCCCGATGTTCCTCTACGTGGCCAAGGTCTCCGAGGAGGACCGCGTCAAGGCCCTCGCTGAGGCCTTTCAGAAGGCCAAGGCCGACGCCCAGCGGATCGCCCAGGCCGCGGGCATCCAGCTCGGGCCGCTGGCCGGCCTCAGCGCCGGCGATACCGGGGGGTTCCGCGGGGGATCGGGCTACGACGACGAGCCAATGCCCTCCGGTTATCAGCAGACCTTTGAGCGGTTCCGGTCCATGATGTTCCAGGAGCCCAAAGAGAACGAAGCGATGGCCTCCAACCCCGGCCACGTGACCTTCAGCGTCGTAACCCGGGCCACCTTCAGCCTGGCCAAAGAAAAAGAGGCAGCCGCCAAACCGAAGTAGCGCCCCGTCCCTAAGGCTCGGCCCAGGTCTCCCTCATCCCTTTGGGAGAGCGCCGGGGTGAGGGCTGTTTCTCATCCTGCGCCGGGAGCCGGGGTGAGAATCGTATTCAGTCTCCCTTTGGGGGGCGGATTGGGGTGGAGGCCGTTTCCCGACGCGCGCCGAGAGAGGGCGCGGGTGATGTCGGTGGTCGGTTGCCCTTTGCATCGTGGTTTCGATGTAGATCAGCGGCTTCATGCCACGATTATACCCTTCCCCGAGAGGGGCGGATACGCGGCGCGAGGCCCGCGTGACCCCACGCCGCTCAAGCCAAGCCGCGGCGCGGGTCGAAGATGAGAAGGAGCCGGCCAGGCTGCCTCCTCGAAGCGAACCCCCGCCCGAGACCCTCACTGTCCCACAACGATGCACGAACCCCATCCGCCCACGGTGAATGAGCCCCCCTCGGGATTGCCCAGGGCAGCCGGCCGGGCGGCCGACTATTGGGCGCGGTCGCGAGAGCCGTTGACCGCCCTGGTGTTCATCGCGCCCTTGTTGGTGGTCTACGAGATCGGGGTGTTGGCCTTGGGAGCCCAGGCGGTCCGCAACGGCGCGGACCTCTGGATGCGGGGACTCCTGGAGCTCTTGGACTTCGGCCAATACTTCCTGCTGCCCGTGCTGACCGTGGGGATCCTCTTGGGTTGGCACTATGCCACGCGGCGGCGGTGGCGGGTCTTGCGCGGCGTCCTTTCCGGGATGCTGGTGGAAAGTGTACTTTTGGCCATCTGCCTGCGGCTGATCCTTCAGGTGGAGCTCATCCTGTGGCGGGCATTGACGCCGGCACCGCTCACGGCCGGATCACCCCAGCCGGTCGCCGACCTCGCCGACAGTTGGGGCAGAATGATCGGCTTTCTCGGCGCCGGCGTCTACGAGGAGCTGCTCTTCCGACTCATTCTCCTGTCGCTGGTGGGGTGGGGAATCCGCCGGCTGGGGATGACCGGGGGGGCCGGGGCGATGGCCTCTGTGGCGGCCACGAGCGTGATGTTCGCTGCCGCTCACTACGTCGGGCCTTACGGCAACGCCGTGGATCTTCTGGCGCTGACGTTCTGGTTCGGCTTTGTCTTCCGCTTCTTGGCGGGGGCGTTCTTTGGCGCCCTGTTCCTTTGTCGCGGATTCGGGATCGCCGTCGGGAGCCACGCCGGTTACGACATCCTGGTCAAGCTGATCTGAAGGGGTTTCACGATCGCGCAACGTCATTTGGCCCCGCCGCCGGCACGTCTTGCGCTGCGGAACAAGTCTCCGCCTTCCTGTCAAGCCCCAACCGGGGGCCTTTTTCGGAGGATGCAAATCGCCCTTTGTCGTTCCCGCGGGCAGAGCTTATAATGAGGCGAGTTGACACGAGCTGATCGTCCCGTTCGGGGCTCCTTCGAGACGAAAGGGGTCGTTGTCGTGCTTATCGTTCGACCGAAAATTGCCGAGCTGGTCTTCCAGGTCTTCGGGCGGCCTCTGCACCCGGAGCTGTTTGAGGTCTTCTCTTCGCGGACGGTTCAACGGAGCGAGTACGAGGCCAAGATCGACATCACCGGCACCGGCCACGTGGTCGCGTGGCGGCACGCCGGCCTCACGCTCACGGAGGTGACCACGTCGGCCCATCATCCCTTGCCGGAAAAGCGCCGCCTGATGTCCCACCGGCTGAAGGGGCAGCGGAGCGATCGCCTGGTGTGCCGCGGCGGGGTTTCTTACCAGGTCAGCTTCCAACTGGAGTCGGTGGAGCCGGCAGTCTTCTGGACCTTCCAGGAGGAACTCTGCCGCGACGGCCAGCGGCAGGGCATGCTCCAGCGCTTCAACGCCAGCGGCCGCATCGCCTTGGGCGCCATCAGCTACATCAACATCGAGAGCCGGGCCCGCACCCTCCTGGTCCAGGCCTTCCACACCTTCCCCGACGATTACGCCATCGTCAAGAGCCAGTCGCTCTTCGAGATTCCTTAGCCCGAAGTCGGGGCGGAGGTGGACCGTGGAGCCACAGGATAACGCCAATCCCCAGCACGCCCGGCTCAGCGCCGCGGATCCGAGAATGTGGGCTCACGCGCAGACGCTCGATCGGGGTTTCGCGGATTTGGAGGCAGCACTCATGGGCGAAGGGCCTATCAGTCACACCCTGAGTCTGCTCAAGAGAATCTCCCTGGAACGCGGCATCCCCATGGCCATTGTCGGCGGAATCGCCGGCAGTTTCTACGGTTTGCAGCGCACCACGCAAGACGTGGATATTGTCATTGAGCAGAGCCATCTCGCCGCGTTTCGCGAGAAGGCGATCGAAGCGGGTTTCGTTCAGGAAGGCCCGGCGCGATTCTCCGTTCCAGGCGGGTATCCCGTAGACGTCTTGGTCTCGGGGAATTATCCCACCCCCGATAGCCTTCACCCGACCCCCACGCCCGCGGAACTCGGAGTCGCCTCCGGCCTGGACTACGCCGGCTTGCCTGCCTGGATCAGCCTGAAACTCCTGGCGGGGAGACCTGAGGATCTGGGCGATGTCTACAGGCTGTTACGGCGGAAGAAGGCGCCCGAGCGCCAAGAGATCCAGGAGAAACTGGACCCGCGGGCCAGGAGCAAGTATCAGCAGGTCGTGGACGACCTGAAGAGACGTTTCAGTTAGGCGGAGGCTTACAGCTCCCGGGGAAGGTCGGCGTGTGGTTGGCGTCGGACCGTTTAGAGTCTGCCCCCACCCAGACCATCCAAGAACGCTTCGATCGCCGCAGTGGTTTCCGCCGGTCGTTCCATCGGCGGCAGGTGTCCGGCGCCGGGGATTGCCACGAACTGCGCCCCGGGAATCGCCCGGGCCATGGCCCGCATCTGCTCCTCGGGCGAAAGCGAGTCTTCCTCGCCCACCAGGACCAGCGTAGGGCAGCGAATCCGGCCGAGGATCGGCGTGGAGTCGGGCCGCTGGGCCATTCCCCGGGCGGCCGCGGCGATGCCCCGCACGTCGGTGCCGAGGACCACCTGCTGCAAGGCCGCGGCAATCTCCGGCCGTTTTTCGAGTGTCGCCGGGGCAAACAGCTTCGGCAGCATCGCACCGGCCAAGAGCCCCGGCCCGTCGCGGAGCACTTGCCGGGCCACGTCGAGGCGCGCGGCGGCGGCTTCCGGCGCGTCGGCCGCGGACCGCGTGTCGCAGAGGATCAATCCCCGCAGCCTGCCGGCATACTTGCGGCAGAACTCCCAGGCAACGTACCCGCCCATCGAGAGGCCGCAGAAAACCACCGGCTCGCCGATCCGCAGCGCGTCCAGCAGCGCCGCGAGGTCGTCGGCCAATTGCTCCATCGAAACCGTTCCCTCGGTGACGCCGCTCCGGCCGAAGCCGCGGAGATCCGGGGCGATCGCGCGATACCGCCTGGAAAGGACCTCGATCTGGGCGCTCCACATCGTGTGGTCCAGCGGGAAACCGTGGACCAGGAGCACCGCCGGCCCCAGGCCGCGATCCTCTACCGCCAGGCGCACTCCGTGGACGGTGTAGTTGTTCATCCTTTGCGATCCGCCCCCGCGGGCTTCTTCGCGCCCTTGGCCTTCTCTTCCAGCGCGGCGCGGAACCGCTTCAACTCCCGCGTTATGAGATTCGAGTAGGGGTCCCGCTCGACGGCCATCGCCTGGTGCTTCACGGCGTTTTCCAGGTCGCCCCTGGCGAAATAGACGTGGGCCAGCGTGTCCAAGTAGGCGCTGTTGTTCGGGCTCAGCTCCAGCGACTTCTTGGAGAACCGCAGGGCCTCGTCGAGGTCCCCCTGCGTATTCGAGACCAGCCAGGCATACTGGTTGTACGGCTCCGCGACCTCGGGCCGGGCCGCGATCTGGTTGCGGGTCTTCGCAACGTCCTGCTCGATCAGCTTCATGATCCGCTGCCGGAACTGTGCGGTCTGGTTGGGAAGCCGGTAGCAGGCGATGAGCGTATCGACTTCACCGGGATCGGTCTTCAGGGCCAGCTCGAGGTACTCAAGCTGCTTGACCGCGCTGCCCTGCTCCGCCCAGTGGCAGGCATAGAAGTAGTTCATCCGCGCCCGCATCTGCTTGATGAACTCGTTCAACCCCGTCGACTCGAGCCGGTTCGTCTGGAGGACATCCAGGGCGCTGCGGCGGGCCTCCGCGGCGGCCAGGTGCTTGCCCTGGTCGTGCAGCATCTCCGCCAGATGGCTGCTCGCGTCGATCATGACCACGGGCTGGCCGGAGCCCACGAGCCGGCGGTACTCCATTTCCGCCCAGTCGATCATGCCCCGCCGGCGGAGCGACGCCGCAATCTCAATGCGGACTTCAATCCCCAACGGGTCGCTGACCGAAAGGAGCTGCCGGGCCCGCTCCGCCGTCTGCTCGGCCAGGGGCTTGTTTCCCTGCTCGGCCTGGACTTGGGCCAAGAGATACAAGAGCGACACGACGATCTCCGGGCTGCTCTTCTCCGGCGACCGCTGCCACAGCCTCAGCTCCGCCTCGACCAGGTTGCTCCACTCGGCCAACGCCGTCTTGGGGTCCTCGCGGAGCCGCAGGTACGCCAAGAGCCATTTGGCCCCGGAGCGGCTGCTTCCCGCAAGGTTCTCCCGAAGGATCCGCGCCAGCCGCGACTGCGCCGCCTGGTCGACAGGCCCTTGATTAAGCACTTCCACCGCCGCATAGCCGGAGAGCACCGGCGACCGCTCGAAGCGGATCAGCCGGCAGAGCGCGGGGACGCCCGCCAGGTCCGGAAGGGTCGCCAGCCCTTGGATCCGCTCGGCCCGCTGTTCGGCGCCTTCCAGCTCGTATCCCTGGAGGAGGTTCTGCACCTCGGGCGGGTCCTGTTCGGTAGACCAACGCGCCCGCACCAGCCGCAGCAGGTACCGGGCCCGGCTGGCGATCTCCAGGTCCTCGTGGTTGGCCGCCGCCAGCAGGGCGTCGTAGGCTGCGAAGCCGAGTTTGACCAGCTCCTCCTGGGCGTTCTGGCGGACCGTGTAGTCCTTGTCGCCCAGGGCCTCGATCAAGCGCGGGACGCGATCCTTGTCCGCCGCAGCCGGCTGTTGTGGAGCCGGCTGTAGGGTCGGCTGTGGGACCGGCTGCGGGGCCGAAAAGCCCACCGCGGTCGTCCCAAGCACGACTACCGCCGCGGCCAATCGCAGCACCAACGGCGAATTCCTCGAAAAGCGCAACTTCATATCTGCCCATTGTGGGGGATGGCATTCCGACAAGACCCCGCGCGGTAGTGCCGGAACATACTATGGAAAGATACCCCAGGCGCGCTGGCGGAGGCAAGCGCGAAAGCTTCCCCCACAAGTGGCTATCCCGGCCCCGCCGGCTCGTCCAACAACGCCTTCACCGCCTTCTCGACCTCCGCCGGATCGACGGGTTTCTCGGGGAGCGGGAACGTCTTCCGCAGCTTCCCGGCGCGGTCGAAGAGCTTCAGATGGGGCAGGGCGCCCCCCTCGATTTCCAGCAACGAGAACGCCTCGGAGGAGCCGCCACGGCTGGCGATGACGTTGTCGTGGATCGCCCCTTTCGCCGCCAGGAACTTGAGCACTTGCGGCCGGTTTTCCGGATCGTCCAGGCTGATCGAGAGCACGGCCAGGCCGCGATCGCCAAACCGGCGGTGCAATTCCACCGTGCGCGGGAACAACTGGACGCACGGCCGGCACCACGTGGCCCAAAAATCGGCCAGCACCACTTTCCCGCGGTATTGCCGGAGCGTTTCCGCGAACTTCGCTTCGTCGAGGGTGCGAAGCATCGCTTCGTTGAGCTCCGCCCCGCCGGACGACCGTCCGATTGCCGCCGCGCCCTCAGCGGCGTCCCGGGCGCCGGGCTCCGGCGGGCCCGCGGGCCGGCCGGAACACCCGCCAATCAGCAACG
>CAYGZA010000135.1:0-16060 GCA_964354135.1 uncultured Planctomycetaceae bacterium | reverse complement strand
GCTTTTTCAACAAGGCGAGCATTGCCAGGTAGACGCCGCCGGCCTGGTTGATCCACTCGGGCGTGGCCTCGACGACCTTCTCGGCCTCGGCGGACCAGCGGCGGCCCCACTCGGCCGCGTGGTCGCGATCGGCCTTGTCATAGACAGCCTTGAACTCCTCAAAGCCGACGTAGATCCCCTTGGCGCCGAGGAACTCGTGCTCTTGGCCCGACGGCCCGGCGCCGACGATCAGAAACCGGGACTGCCTGAGCCGCTTGACGCACTCGCCGATCTCGCCCAGCGGCACCTTGTCCTCAACACACTTCATCTCGCCGGCCGCGGCGAACGTCCGGCGATAGACCTCCTCGCACTCTCGGGCAAACGAGGCGGGGGTCGTGCCGGGCCTCTTGACGTCGGCGAACAGGCGGGCGACCGCCACCAGGTCGCCGGGCCGGGTGGTGGAGACGGCACCGGCCGGAATGCCCTGCCGCTGGAGGCCGCTGGAGCCGACCAGGAACACGCCCGAGCCGCCCAGGTATTCGTCGGCCACGAGCGTGGGCTTGCCGAGCTTGGCGATCTGCACCAGCGTGCCCGTGTGGCCCCAGTTCAGCGTGACCGTGTAGACCAGGTAGCCGTCCACAGCGTCCTTTAGGGCGACTGCCTTCTGCACGTCGCCGGGGTTGGGGATCACGACGGGGATGAACTCAACCTGCGGGCAGCCCTCTTTGAGAAACTTCAGGATCTCCCGATGGCGGCCCTCGCAGTCGAAGCCCGGGTACGGCCAGATCTCCCGCTCCGCGCTATTGGAGAGGAAGACCAGGGCCACGCGGACCTTGTCGCCCTTCGGCGGGTCGGCCCGGGCGGCGATCCGCCCCAGGAGCCCGGCTGCCGCCGCCGCTCCACACCCCTTGAGGAAGCCTCGCCGGCCCATCGCATGAGAGCAGCCGAGACACGACGCACGATGATCGTGACCGCACATGGTCCTTCTCCTTCAACGAACGAGAGGCTGACTGTTTCCCGTCCCGCGTCACCGCACGGCGCGTCCCGCGGGCGTTTCACCACGATACCACACCGGAACGGAACAGTCTATTCCTGCGACTCGGCCGGAGGCGAGAGGGTGTTGGGCCGTGAAGAGATCTTCGCCTGCGATTCACACCGATTCCGGCGGGCGAGCGACAGATGGGCCCAATCCTCCGTCGGTCCGCGGTAGGATCTTCCGAGGGACCGGGAGAACCTCGAGGGCCTCGACAGGCCCGATTGTCCCGGAGTATGCTTATCGGAGACTGGGGGCAGCGAGTACGGGCGGCGATCGAGCCTGCAAAGCCTTGAGAGCCACGAGATGCTCACCTTGATCGGGAGGATGGTTCACGCATGAGATCAGTTTTCTTCACCCTCGTCGCCCTCGCCGACGTCCTCGGATCGTTCAAGCTGGGCGACCGCGAGCTGAAGGGCGTCGAGAGCTTCGCCGGCCTGCGGGCCAGGCTCGACGCGGCGATCGACAGATTGCGATAAACAGCGTTGCGCGATTCCCGGAGGGCGAGGCTCCCGCAACAACGAACAACCCACTGAGGAGATGAAAGCCATGAAGAACACACACGCGAAGGCCCTGTGGCTGCAATTGGCCCTGCTGTTGTCGCTGGTTGCCGGTTGGCGTCCGGCGTCTGCGGCGGAGCCTCGGCTGGAACAGGGATTCCGCAGTCCGCCGGAATCGGCCCGGCCTTGGGTCTACTGGTTCTGGTCCGACGGCAACCTGACCCGCGAAGGGATCACGGCCGACCTGGAGGCCATGCGCCGGGTGGGCATAGGCGGGGTCCTCATCATGGAGGTGGACCAGGGCATCCCCAAGGGGCCGGCGCGGTTCGGCGGTCCCCTGTGGCGAGAGCTGTTCAAGCACGTTGTGGCCGAGGCGGGCCGGCTCGGGCTGGAAGTGGACATGAACAACGACGCCGGCTGGTGCGGCAGCGGCGGCCCCTGGGTCAAGCCCCAACACGCCATGCAGAAGGTCGTCTGGAGCGAGACCAACGTCGAAGGGCCGCGGCAATTCGAGGGCCCCCTCGCGCAACCGCAAGCGGTCGCGGGCTACTATAGGGACATCGCGTTGCTGGCCTTCCCGACGCCCGCCGGGGACGCCGACCCCAAGCAGCGTCTCCGCATCGAGAACATCGACGGCAAGACGGCGCTGGTCCGGCAGCCGGTCGGTGCTCCGGCGCAGTTCCCCGCCGCGCCCGCCGAGAAGACAATCGTTCGCGACCGCATCCTCGATCTCACCGCGCGGCTCGACAAGAACGGGCGTCTGGCCTGGGACGTGCCTGCTGGAAAGTGGACGCTCCTGCGGCTTGGCCACACGGCGACCGGCGCGGAGAACGCCCCCTCACCGCAGGAAGGCCGTGGGTTGGAGTGCGACAAGCTCAGCAAGGAGGCGATGGACGCGCACTTCGACGGCCTGATGGCGAAGCTCATCGCCGACGTCGGTCCGGGCGCAGGCAAGACGCTCAGTTACACGCACATCGACAGTTGGGAGGTACACTCGCAGAACTGGTCGCCGCGGCTCCGCGAGGAGTTTCAGAAACGCCGCGGCTACGACCCGCTGCCGCTACTCCCCACGATGACCGGCCGGGTGGTAGGCAGCCTGGAGGTCTCGGAGCGGTTCCTCTGGGACCTGCGCAAGACCATCGCGGAGCTGCTGAACGAGAACTACGCCGGCCGCTTGCAGGAGCTCGCCCACAAGCACGGAATGCAGCTTTCGATCGAGGCCTACGGCGACGGCCCGTTCGACGACCTGTCGTATGCCGGCCGCGCCGACTCGCCGATGAGCGAGTTTTGGGTCGGCGGCGGCGCGATGGAAACCGGCAAGGCCATGTCCTCCGCGGCACATACCTACGGCAAGACGATCGTCGGTGCCGAGTCGTTTACGGCCGGGCCCGAGGTGGGCAAGTGGACGAACCACCCGTACTCGCTCAAGGCCCTGGGGGATGCCGGCTTCTGCGAGGGGATCAACCGCTTCGTGTTCCACCGCTACGCCATGCAGCCGTGGCTGGATCGCAAGCCCGGCATGACGATGGGGCCGTGGGGCGTCCACTACGAGCGGACCGAGACGTGGTGGGACCAGACCGGGCCGTGGCACGAGTACCTTGCCCGGTGCCATTACGTGCTGCGGCAGGGCCTCTTCGTCGCGGACCTCTGCTATCTTCAGGCCGAAGGGGCGCCCAACGGCCTGACCCATGCCCCTCGCAGCACCTATGACTTCGACGGCTGCACCCCGGAGGTCGTGCTCACCCGCATGAGCGTTCGCGACGGCCGGCTGGTGCTGCCCGACGGGATGAGCTATCGGCTCCTGGTCCTGCCACCCGGCGAAACCATGACGCCGGTGCTGTTGGGGAAGATCAAGGAGCTGGTCGAGGCCGGCGCCACGGTGGTCGGGCCGTGCCCGCAGAAGTCGCCGAGCCTGTCCGGCTACCCGAAATGCGACGAGGAAGTGAAGCGGCTCGCCGCGGAGCTCTGGGACGATTGCGACGGGACGAAGGTCACCGAGCACCGCTGCGGCCGGGGCAAGGTCGTCTGGGGCAAGACGCCCGAGGCCGTTCTTGCGGCAATGCGCGTGCCGCCGGACTTCCGCTGCGAGTCGGCGGGGGGTCAGGGCGGTCTCCGTTACATCCACCGCAGCGTGGAGGGGACCGACGTGTACTTCGTGGCCAACGGCACCCAGCAAACGCCCGAGATGCTGTGTACCTTCCGCGTCAAGGGCAAGCGGCCCGAGTTCTGGTGGCCGGACACGGGCCGGATCGAGCGGGTCGCGGTCTACGACGAGGTCGAAGACGGAACGCGCGTCCCGATCTGGTTCAACCCGTGCGGATCGCTCTTCGTGGTGTTTCGGCCGCTTGCGACCCCGGCGCCGGATCGGGCGGTCGCCCTGGTGCGCGACGGCAAGCCCGTGGTGCGGATCGGCGGGCCTGCCGCCAAGGTCGTCGTCCGGAAGGCGGTATATGGCGTGCCCGGCGACCCGGTTCGCACCCGCGACGTGACGTCCAAGGTGCAGCGTCTGCTCGACCGGGGCGAGAGCGTGTTCCCGGTGCGCTTGATGGCCGAGGGGGACGATCCGGCGCTCAACGTGATCAAGACGCTCCGCGTGGAGTACACGGTGGACGGCAAGCCGCACACTGCCACCGGCACCGACCCGGAAATGCTCCGGCTGGTGCTGCGGCCGCACGCCATCGTCGTTCGCAAGGCCGTGTACGGCGTGCCCGGCGACCCGGTCCGCACCCGCGACGTGACGGCCAAGGTGCAGCGCCTGGTCGATCGGGGCGAGTGTGCGTTCCAGGTCGCCAGGATGGCGGAGGGCGACGATCCGGCCTACCTTGTGGTGAAGACGCTCCGCGTGGAGTACACGATGGACGGCAAACCGCAAACCGCCAGCGGCACCGACCCGGAGACTCTCATCTTGCTCCTCGGGAGCGAGCCGTCCGACGCGGACGTCCGCGTCGGCGACGACGGCCGTCTGCTGATCGAGGCATGGAAGCCGGGCCGTTATGAGCTGAAGATGGCGTCCGGGGCGACGCGGCGTGTCGAGGTGCCGGCCCTGCCGCAGCCGCTTTCGGTGGCGGGGCCGTGGGAGTTGCGGTTCCCGGCCGGCCGGGGCGCGCCGGAGCGAGTGAGCCTGGACAAGCTGATCTCCTGGAGCGAGCACCCCAACCCCGGCGTGAAGCACTTCTCCGGCACGGCAACCTACTTCGCAACGCTCCAGGTGCCGGAGGCCATGCTCGGCCGCGGTCAGCGCCTTTACCTCGACCTCGGTCGCGTGCAGGTGATCGCCGAGGTAAAGCTCAACGGCAAGGACCTCGGCATCCTGTGGAAGCCGCCGTTCCGCGCGGACGTGACCGGCGCGGTGAAGCCCGGCGACAACGCCCTGGAGGTCAAGGTGACGAACCTCTGGGTAAACCGCCTGATCGGCGACGAGCAACGGCCGGAGGACTCCAAGCGGCACCCCGGCGGCAACCTCGTCGAGTGGCCGAAGTGGCTGCTCGAGGGAAAGCCGAGCCCGACGGGGCGGCTCACCTTCGCCACGTGGCGGCATTGGACCAAGGACTCGCCCCTTATGGAGTCCGGCCTGCTGGGACCGGTCACCTTGAAAGCAGCCGCGACGATCGCGATTGAGTAACCTGAGTGCGGTTTCATGATACCGGGAGGGCGAGGCGACGCGCACGAAGTGCTGGGGCGGCGCGGTGCCGCTTGTGGCTGGGAGGCGACGGCCGTATAACGGGAACGTCGGTGGGTGCACTCCCCAAACGCGGAGGAAATCCTATGAGCCTTGTCGGACGAAAGAGTCTCTGGACGGTTGCGCTTCTGTTGACGCCGGCCTGGTCCTCGGCGGCCGAGCCGGGGTTCACGCCGCTCTTCGACGGCAAGACCCTGAACGGCTGGACGATTGACTGCCTGCCCAAGGACAAGGAGTTCGCGGCCAAGGCCTGGACCGTGGACGGGGGGACGATCCTCGTCAACAGCATGGGCCACAAGGATCATTTCTACGTCCTGCTTGCGACCAACAAGGAGTACGGCGACTTCGTCCTCCGGTTCCGCCTCCAGGTCCCGCGGAACGTGCCGGGCAACAGCGGCATCCAGATCCGCAGCCGCTACAACGCCCAAACCGGGTGGATGGAAGGTCCGCAGATCGACATCAACCCGCCGAATCCCCAGTGGACGGGCAAGCTCTGGAACGAGGGCCCGGGCGAGCACCGCTGGCTTTCCAACGAGCCGACCAAGGGCCTGAAGTTCTTCTATGCCGACCAAGGCGACGGCTGGAACGACATGGAAATCGCGGCCCAAGGGATGAAGATCAAGTCGGTGCTCAACGGCGTGACCGTGGTGGATTACGACGGCGCCGGCGTGCTGGACGACGAGCTGCACAAGAAGCACCGCGTGGGCGCCAAAGGCGTGATCGGACTTCAGCTCCACGCCTTTGACGAGCTCAAGCTTCGGTTCAAGGACATCCGGATCAAGGAACTTTGAGCCGGCGGCGGTGGAGGGAGCGACGCCATGGTCCGCAGTCCCGAGTGGACGCAGACCGCTGCGCGACGGCGCGCGGAGGTCGGTTCGCACGCGGTGCGGCCCCGGTGGCACCGAGGGGCGATTGCGCTGGCGTTGGCTCCGTTCATGCTCGCGTGGTGGGGCAGCCGCATGGTTGCCGCGCCGCGCGAGCCCGACCGGCAGGAACCCCGTCCTGAGGAAATCGCCGTAGACGAGCCGCGCCGCGAGGATCGGCTTCCCGACTGGCGAAGCCGGCGACTGGCGCGGATCGAATCGGCCCCCGACCCGGCGCGGATCCGGACTATCCCCGGACCGAACGGTTACGCGGACGTTGTCGGCCAAACGGGCGCGGCGGCCGATCCGCGGGCACGCTCGGTGCGGCTGGTCCATTTGGGCACCGCGGACCAGACCTTTGCGGCCGTGGCCTCCGACGGATCGTTTCGCGCGCGGGCGTTCGCCCCGGCGGGCTCGTGCCTCCAGATCAATACTGCCATGCCGACGCTCGAGCAGTTGGTGCGCGAGCGGTTGCCGCCGCACATCCGGGATGCTATCCGCTTGGAGGAGTCGATCGATCTGGCCGACCTCCCGGAGGACTTTGCAGAGCCGATGGCCGAGATCCTGGGAAACGATCCCAGCTCTTCCCCCGGGACGATCCTGAGGGTCTCCGACGAGCAATCGCCCGGCCGATGGCCCGGTTTCGCCAGGCGGGTCCAGCGGAACGTGCGGCTTTTCGGCCGTGCCCGGCCCTCCAAGACGGGCGTCTCGCCCGGCGATCTCGTCGAGATGGAAATCGATCTGCACGTGCTGTGCGTTTCGCAGGCGGCCGCGGAGGAGATCGCCCACCGCTTGCCGGAGATCCACTTCGCGCTCCACGTGCTCTTCGACAAGGACGGCCGGCAGTGCCCTCGGGAACGACTCTCTGTGAGTCATTTGCTTACTCCGACGGGGCTTCCCATCGAGACGCACAGCGAGCTAATGGCAGAGCCGGCAGGCGGCCATCGCCGCGTTTACCACCCGGGGTCGTCCGGCTGGCCGGCCCCAAGGCAGATCGAGGATCGCGGTCAGTGGCGCGTCGAGGGCCGCATGGCCTCGCTCGTCGAGCAAGTGAAGCTGGAGATTCCTCCAGGGCTCCCGCCGGGCCATTACGGCCTGGGAGCGCACTTCGCCGGCCTCGGTGCGGAGCACTTCGAGCCGGCCGAGCCCATGGGAAGGTTGTGGAACCTCGGCTACTTCCAGGTCGGGCGCGTCGCCCCGCCCCGGCTGAGCTGCCTGCTGCTTGCGTCGAGCGGGTCGGGCGGGGCCCGTGGGGCCATGGCCCGGGAGGATCGCGGCCGGTTTGCCGTCAATCCCCGCAACGTGCTCATGCCCGACAAGCTGGTCATCCCCCGCGACGACGCCTACACCGGCAAGCCGATCCTGTATCCGCTGGACCCGTACGTGCCCATGGCCAGCCTGGCGTACCGCCCGGCAGCGATGATGCCTCAGCCGCTTGTGCCCTTCGATTTCCGCGGGGCTCGGCTTCAAGTCACCGTCGGCACGCCGCGCGGCGAGAAGGAGATTCTCGGCCCCGCTCCGCTTGCGGCCGGCCAGAACGACATGAGCGTGCTGCGGCCGGATTACGTCCAGCGCGACCGGATCCTGCCGCCGCTGGCTCCGGCCTACGGCAACCCGAGCTTGGCCGACATCTATCACCTGACGGGACGCGGGGCGCTGGATTACGCCTTCAAGGATTACGGGCACTATCAGGTCCAGCTTGACGGCCGCATCCGCGACGTGCTGGGGACCGAGTACGCCGTCTCCGGCACCTACGACGTCTACGTCGCCCGGCCCTTGAACGTCGAAATGTTCCCGGAGCCGGGCACGCCCCTGGAGCCGCAAGTCGATCTGGTTCCGCAGGTCCGGGTCTTGCCGGCGATGCCCGCCGAAGTGGAAATCTGCTGGCGTCATTTCCCCTACTCCGATCCCCGCCGGCTGGTCGAGCGCAAGGTGACGGGTCGGGCGAACCGCTGGGGCGTGTTCGTTCCCGGGCCCGACACGCCTCCGATCCGCTTCGACGATCCGGGCGAGTACGTCTGCGACGCGACCGTTCGCCACCTCCGGCCCAACGGCGAGTTATGGATGGCCTGCCGCCGGGGCGCGTCGGTGGTCGTCACGCCCGATAGCCGGGTCGTCGTCCACGGCGAGCGGGGAAACCGCAGTCCCATCGCCAACTGGCGGGCACGATGGTTCATTGCCGGCGACGGGCAGTTTCTTTCCGACCGCAAGAGGGCGGGAAGGGACGTCGTCGGCGCCGGCCTGGGCCACACCTGCTATCCTTACGAATCGGGCGACGTCGCCTGGCTCGGGCCCCGCGATCCGTTCTCCCTGTTTCCGAATCTCACGTTCGAGGACCGCGAGGGGACCATCGCCGCGCTGGTGGAGGGACGCTGGCCGGGCGTGCGACACGGCGAGGGACGCGAGGGCCTCTACCCCCGGCACCTGCTGCCCGAAGATCGCCTTGCGATCGGGGAGATGCCCTATGCGTGCTCGACCCGCTCCGGCTTGCCGCCGACGTTGGCCCCGGGCGACGTGGACCAGTGGGGATACTTCTACACCACCTCCTGGCGGCCCGGCGTGGGCGTGCGGTCGCAGGTCTCCGAGGACATGGTGCCGGTCGGGTATTGGTTCTTCGACGACCCGTATGGGTACCAGTTCGGCAGCGGTCCTTCGGGCGATCTGCCGGGGGACGTGAAGATGAACTACGGGGGCGGCGTGCTGCGCGATCTTGCTTCCGGCGTGACGCATTACGGCGGGTATGCCTCGATGCTGGTCGTGACCGGCGAGGACGATCCGCGAGGGGCCCGCGTGCTGCCCCCGTTCGACGGTCTAATCCCCGGTTCACCGCAGAGCGGGCCACTCGTAGAAATCGGCGGCAGGCGGTACGACGCCTTCCTGACCTTCGGGGCGGTGAGTCCCGGGGCGGTTCTCGACGTCGGCGACCGCCTGGCAGTCTCGGGCGTGGTCTGGCCGCCCATCGGTGGCGAGGTGCGGGGCAAGATCACCGCGCCGTCCGGTAAGACGAGCGATTTCGGCACTCGGGCCGATCCGCGCGGCGTGTTCGACCACCCCGGGCCCAGGGCCGACGAGCCCGGGGTCTGGACCGTCGCCGCCGAGGGCGTCTGCTCCGGCGACACGAGCGCCGGCGCGATCGCCGGGCTGGTCCCACGCGAGCGGTGGCCGCGTGGGGGTGGTCTGGGCCTCCGACGCACGAGCTTCCCGGTGCCCGTAGTTCCCCAGAATGCCCAGCCGATTGCGTTCGACCTCCCGCGGGGCAGCCGCGCGAGGCCCCCTGAGCCCTTGGTCGTCTGCGGTCAGCTTCCGGGCGATCTCGTAGCGGAGCGCGTTCACGTGCTGGTGAGTCTGCCCGGCATGGTCGTGGACGAGCAGACCCTCACGGCGCGCCATGGACGGTTCGAGTACGTTTACGATCCCCAGGGCCTAAGCAGGCTCTTTCCCAACATCGACACGGTGATCGGCACGCACGGACCGGGCTGGCACGACGCCCCGGCCTGGTTCGACACGGTCACGCTCAGCTTCTGGGCCGGCGAAGGAAAGCACCTCAGGGCGGGCATGGTCCTGCTGCAAGGCGAGGAGGTCCATGCGCAGACGACCACGGGCCGCACCATGCCCCGGCACGCCGCTTCGCGCACTATCGCCGCTGAGGAAGCCTTTGCCAAAGCCGGCCGGTCCGGCGCGGCGCGCACCGCGCGCGTCGCGTCCGCCCGGGCAATCCCTGCCGGCCCTGACCGGAGAACCGAAGGCGGTGAGCATAGCTCGCTCTTGTCGATCCGGCGAAACGCCGACCAAGAGATGCTCTTGGCAGGGCATCCCTGGTCGGGCGAGGTGGTCCTGTTCGCACTGCGCGGCGGGGAGCTTCGGAAGCGGGCAACTGCACGGACCGGCGGGCACGTCCGCTCGGTGGCGTTCTCTCCGGACCGCACGCGCGTCTATGCGGCGCTCGGCGATCGCTCTCAGATCGTCGTGCTCGACGGCAGCTCGCTTGCCCAACTGGCCCGTTTCGACGTGGCGGGGGAGCCGTGGGCAGTTCTCCCGTCCGCCGACGGCAAGGCCCTTTGGGTGGCCGATTTCGACGGCGACCGCGTGCTGCGGCTCGACGCTGTCACGGGCAAGCAGGAGGCGACCAGTGCCGCCATGAATCGGCCGAGCTGCCTGGCACGGCCGGCGGAGGGGAACCTGGTCTACGCGGTGAGCTTTCGCACCGGCGAGGTCGCGGTACTCGACTCAGACGGCTCCCTCGTGCGGCGGCTTGACGCGCCCAGCCAACTGAACCAGTGCCGTTCGGCCACGCTGGGCCCGGACGGGCTCCTGTACATGCCGCAGACCCGATCCGATACGTCCCTGGGCGGCCGGATGTTCGACCGCTCCGTGTTTCCCGTCATCGCGGTGGCCGACCCGCGGGACGGTGGGGTGACGGTCGGTTTCTGGCCCGATCTGCTTGTCGTGCCGCCGCACCGGCCCGTAGAGGTGGCCGTGGACCAGCACGCGGTCTATCTTGCTTCTGCCGGCAGCGACGACGTGCTGGCGATCGACCGCGCCCGCGGCTTTGCCATCTGGCACACGCCGCGGGTTGGTCTGGAGCCGGGCGGCATCGCCTTGGACGTCGGCGGCGAGCGGCTCTTCGTGCTGACGCTCACAGGGCAGGAGATTGTGACCCTGGATGCCAAGACCGGTCAGATCCTGGCTCGTGTCCGCTTCGCCCACGATCCGACGCCGCCCTCCCTGGCCCGGGGACGCTACCTGTTCGGCACGGCAACCGACAAGCGGATCACGAAGGACCAGTGGATGTCGTGCGCCGTATGCCATCCCGAGGGCGACCAGGATGGCCGGCAATGGAACCTTGGCGACGGACCGTTGGACACGCGGTCGCTGCGGGGCTGCGTCGAGACGGCCCCCCTGCACCTCACGGCCCGCCTCGACGAGATCCAAGACACGTTCCAGTTTACGCGTATGACCCTTGCCGGCCAGTGGTTTGTTCCACCGGACGAGATGCGCGATCCGCTCGGGCCTTCCAACGCCGGGATCGATCCCGACCTGGACGCCCTGGCCGCCTACGTCGGGAGCCTCAGGCCACGCAAGCCCCCTAAGCCGCCGGCCGGTTCCTTGCCGCTTATCGCACGGGGGAGAGAGCTGTTCTTCAGCAAGCAAACGGGCTGCGCGACCTGCCATCCGCCCCCCTGGTACACCGACAGCGGCACGCGCGACGCCCGGGGCCGATTCCTGCGGCACGACGTCGGCACGCGCCAGCCCGACGAGAGTCAGAAGCACTCGCTCTTGGACACGCCCGCGCTTGTGGGTCTGCGAAGATCGGAGCCCTATTTGCACCACGGCCGGGCCAAGACGCTCGAGGCCGTCTTCTCGGCAGAGTTCAATCCTCAAGACAAGCACGGGCGGACCTCGCACCTCACCCGGGAAGACATCCACGCGATGGCGGAATTCCTCCGCTATCTGGAGCCGCTCGAATAGCTTTAAAGACTGCGGGTGAGCGCCGAGTTCGTTGCCCACGACGATTCCCTGGAGCAACGGTTTACCGCCCACAACCTCACCGGCAAGCCCGGCAGCTCTTCTGGTTCCTGGACGGGACGCTGGATGACTTCCTGGTGCGTTGCCGGCGCGATCTTGGGCTGTCCGTCGGCAAGTAGTCGATAGGCGGTCTTCTGGGGCAACAACTCGCTGGTCAGGCCGGGGGGACCGACAATGGCCTGAATGTGTGAACAGAAGCGCTTTTCGAACAGGACGGTTGAGAATCCCATCGCCGCCGGGTATTCTGGGAATTCGACTTTGAGCGGTCCATAGCACGTATAAGGACGCCGAGAGGGTGCGGCAAGCCTGCCGGCGATCATCCGCATTGCAGGCACTGCCGGACCGCGACGGCGACTCGTCTTCCGATAGCGCTAGAGTGAGGCAGCGGAACATGGAATACGAATACGCCTTCGAGATGGCGACCTCCAGCATCCGGTTCGGCGTGGGCGTCACCCGAGAGATCGGAATGGATCTGGCGGACATGGGTGTGAGGCGGGTGATGGTCGTCACGGACGCAAATGTGGCGAAGCTGCCTCCCGTGGCAACGGTGTTGGAGTCGCTTGCGAAGGAAGGGATCCGGTTCTCGTTGTTCGACCGGGTTCACGTGGAGCCGACCGATGCCTCAGTGCAGGAGGCGATTGCCTTTGCCCAAGGGGGACCGTTCGACGCATTTGTGGCCGTCGGCGGAGGGTCGCCGATGGATACGGCCAAGGCGGCCAACCTCTATTCGACCTATCCGGCCGACTTCCTCGACTACGTGAACGCCCCCATCGGCAAGGGCAAGCCCGTCCCCGGCCCGCTCAAGCCGCTGGTCGCCGTTCCCACCACGGCAGGAACGGGCAGCGAAACCACGGGTGTGGTGATCTTCGACCTGGTCGGGATGCACGCCAAGACCGGCATCGCCCACCGATCCTTGAAGCCGACCTTGGGACTCATCGACCCGGAGAACACGAAGACCCTGCCCCCGATGGTGGCGGCGTCGACGGGGCTGGACGTGTTCGTTCACGCGCTGGAGTCTTACACCACGATCCCCTTCCACCGGCGAGAGCGGCCCGCGCGGCCGATCCTGCGGCCCGCCTACCAAGGGTGCAATCCGATCAGCGATCTCTGGTCGGCCGAGGCGGTGCGGCTCGGGGCCCGGTATTTGCCCCGGGCCGTGGAAGACCCCGAAGACGAAGAGGCCCGATCGAAGATGCTCTTGGCAGCCTGCTATGCCGGGATCGGATTCGGCAACGCCGGCTTGCACCTGCCGCACGGGATGTCGTACGCCGTCTCCGGGATGGCCCGCAACTACCGGCATCCAGGGTACGCCGTGGATGAACCGCTAATCCCTCACGGGATCTCGGTCGTGCTCAACGCGCCCGCGGCGTTCCGGTTCACCGGCTCGGCATCTCCCGAGCGGCACCTGCACGCGGCCGAGCTCATGGGTGCGGATGTCTCGGGCGCCCGTCCGGCCGATGCGGGCAAGATCCTCGCCGACGAATTGGTCAAGTTCATGCGACGCCTGAACGTGCCCAACGGCTTGAGCGCGGTCGGGTACACCCGCGACGACATTCCCGCGCTCGTGGAAGGCACCCTGCCCCAGCATCGCGTCATCAAGCTCTCTCCGCGGCCCGTGGGGCGGGAAGAGCTCTCGCAACTGTTCGAGGAGTCGCTTGTGATTTGGTGAGGCTATCGGATGAGCGTCGGCGAACTGAAGAACTACGTAGGCGGCCGGTGGGTCGCCCCGGAGCATCACGGGCTGTTGGACGTCCAGCAGCCGAGCACCGCGGAGGTCATTGCGCGGGTGCCCCTTTCCACGGCCGCAGAAACGGAGCGGGCCATCGCGGCGGCGAAGCAGGCTTTCCCCGCCTGGAGCGCCACGCCGGTTGCCCGACGCTGCGAGCTGCTCTGGCTGTTGGCCAACCGAATCCGCGAGAACGCGGAAGACCTGGCTCGACTGGTCACGCGCGAAAACGGCAAGTCCCTGCCGGACTCGCGAGCCGAGGTGAAGCGGGCGCTGGAGAACACCGAGGTGGCCTGCGGCATGTCCGTGCTCCAGCAAGGGGATAAGATGATCGGCACGTCGTTCGACATCGACGGCGAAGTGCTGCGCGTGCCCCTGGGCGTCTTTGGGATGATCGCCCCCTTCAACTTCCCGCTGATGGTCCCCTTCTGGTTCTTCCCGTATGCCCTGGCCACGGGGAACACGTACGTGGTCAAGCCGTCGGAGCAGGTCCCTTTGAGCACGACCCGGATCGCGGAGCTCGTCGACGACCTCGGCTTTCCGCCGGGCGTGTTCAACGTCGTACACGGGGACAAGCGAGTGGCCGAGGCAATGCTGGATAGTCCCGACGTGGCGGGCGTCTCGTTCGTGGGCACGTCCCGCGTGGCCCGCATCGTTGCCGCCCGGTGCGCCGAGACGAACAAACGCTTCCAGGCGCTGGGGAGCGCCAAGAATCACTTGGTCGTCATGCCCGACGCCAAAATGGACGACATGATCCGCAACATGATCACCTCCTGTTACGGCTGTGCCGGCCAGCGCTGCATGGCGTCCTCGGCCATCGTTTGCGTGGGGGACGAAGTCTATCGGGACGTGAGCCGGCGATTCGTCGAAGCGTCGAGGCAGGTCCTGGCGGCCGATCCGCTCGATCCGCGGGTCGCCGGCGAGCCCATGGTCATGGGACCGGTGATCTCGGACAAGGCCAAGCGGTTCATCCTCGAGATGATCCAGACGGGCATCGAGGAAGGTGCGACGCTGGCGCTGGACGGCCGCAGTCTCAGCATCCCGGGCTGCGAGCGGGGCCATTTCCTCGGTCCGACCGTGTTCACCGACGTGCGGCCCGGCATGAAGATCCACCGGACGGAGATCTTCGGGCCCGTCGTGGTGATCCTCAAAGCCGATTCGCTCGACGGGGCGATCCGGATCATCAACGAGCACCAATACGGCAATGGGGCCTCGATATACACGCAGAACGCGTACTACGCGCGAAGGTTCAAGCTCGAAACGAACGTGGGCATGATCGGGATCAACGTGGGGATCCCGGCGCCCGTCGCGCCGCTCCCGTTCGGCGGCATGAAGGCATCGCTCTTTGCCGACACCAAGGCGCAAGGCAAGGCCGTGATCCATTTCTTCACCGACCTGAAGATCGTCACCGAGCGCTATTGGCCGGAGCCGTAGCGGGTGCGCTACTGCAGGCGTGCCGTGAAGGCCTGGGACCGGGTTCCTTCCCGGCTGCCGCCGACCGGGGGCAGAGTTCTCGGCAAGGCCCCCCTCGTTTTCCATTCACGCCGAGCGGCCTTTCGCCCAGAGATCCTCGATGATCTTGGCGGAAGCCTGGGCGGCCGCGGCGTGGCGGCTCGGTTTCCCGCTATCGGGATTGTTCGCCAATGGAAGCAAGAACGTGGTCAAGTGCTCCCGCATCAACCGGCTGCCGATTCCGGGGCTCGCGCTCGTCGCTATCCGGTCGGATGGGTGAAACGAGCGGCCTGTCGCCGAACCTGCGCCGGGTGCCGAGGGGAAGCACGCCACTCATTACGTCCTGCTGGGAAAAAGGGGTCAGAACTGTTTTTACTTGCCCATTTTGCCATAAATAGTTCTGACCCCTTTTCTGACGTCGCCCGCCGGGCCGCCGCGATCCCGTAACCACCAGCGATTCCTAGTGCAGTCATTTGGTAACTGCTGCCGATGGACTATTTTTTCGGGCTGGACGGGCCTGGCACCGGCTGCGCATTGGGCACGTTGGGCGGCGTGTCGGCGTCACGGACCGAAAGATCGGCGTAAATGACCCGGTACTTCTTTGCATCCTTCGGGCGGTACCAAAAGATCGGCTTGTCGGCCGCTCCGAGTGAGACTCCTTTGCCCGCGTAATGCGCGTCGGCCTTCGGCGGCAGTGAAACTACAAACGTCGAGCCGGGCTGAAACTTCATAGTGAGTTCCATAATCTCCTGCATGTGCTTCGCACTGGCCTTCTGCCCTCTCTCGTGACGAAACTTCTTCGCCACGAACTGCAAAAGTGACTCCATGTCGAGCGAGTCCGGCAAAGGCCCGCCGCTGGACTGGCTGTAGTAGCGGAGCGTGTCGATCAGGTCCTTCTCCGGCTGCGCGTCGGGCACGCGAGGCGGCATGTCGGCATCACGGACCGAGAGATCGGCGTAGATGACCCGGTACTTCTTGCTGTCCTTGGGGCGGTACCAGAAGATGGGCGCGTCGGCCGCGCCTCGCGAAACGCTTTTGCCCGCATAATGCACGTTGGCTTCCGGCGGCAGTGAATCGATAAAATCCAAGCCGGGCTGGGACTTCAGCAGGGCTATTGTGCTCTCCTGCATCTGCTTCGCACTTGGCCACTGCTCCCCTTCTGCAGGAACCTTCATGAAAACTCGTATAGAAACGGACTGCAAAAGTGACTCCTTTTCCAGCGAGTACGGGAAAGGCCCGCCGCTCAATTCGCTGTACTGGCGGAACATGTCGATCAGGTCCTGCTCCGGCTGCACGACGGGC
>CAYGZA010000134.1:0-16101 GCA_964354135.1 uncultured Planctomycetaceae bacterium | reverse complement strand
CTGTGGGTGAAGACCCGCCCACGCCCCGTTGGGAGTCTGTTGATGGTGATCCCGCCTTGAAGGAAGTCCGCAACGGCGTCCATGTTGCCCCGCCGTCGGAGTGGGCCCGGGCTTGACATCCGGTGGGAGTCTGTCAACATGCACGCATTGCGAGCACGCAAGTCCTGCCACGTTGCCAAACGAGATGCCATTCGATGATGACGGCCATGCCGCCCTCGCGCGACGAAATCGCCGGACGCTATCTCGACCAGCTTCCCTTCACGCCGTATCCGCTCCAGGAGGAGGCCCTGCTGGCGTGGTTTTCGGCCGAGCAGGGGGTGCTGGTCTGCGCGCCGACCGGGACCGGCAAGACGCTCATCGCCGAGGCGGCGATGTTCGAGGCCCTCCACAACGGCACCACCGCCTACTACACGACGCCGCTCATCGCGCTGACCGAGCAGAAATACCGCGACCTGCAAAGCCTGGCCGGCAAGTGGGGCTTCTTTCCCGACGACGTCGGCCTGGTGACCGGCAACCGCCGCGAGAATCCCGACGCCCGGGTGCTGGTCGTCGTGGCCGAGATCCTCTTCAATCGCCTGCTGCACCGCGAGGCGTTCGATTTCAGCAACACAAGCGCGGTCGTCATGGACGAGTTCCACAGCTTCAACGATCCGGAGCGGGGGATCGTTTGGGAGCTGTCGCTGGCCCTGTTGCCGCCGCAGGTGCGCACGCTCCTGCTTTCCGCCACGGTGGGCAACTCGCGGGACTTCGTCTACTGGCTCCGCTCCGCGTTGGGCCGGCGGCTGGAGCTGGTCGAAGGCGACGAGCGGCGCGTGCCCCTGACCTTCCGCTGGGTCCCCGATCAGCTCCTGAACGAGCACATCGAAGAAATGGCCGAGGGCGACGAAGAGGCCCGCTTCACGCCCGCCCTGGTCTTCTGCTTCAACCGCGAGGAATGCTGGAACGTCGCCGAGCAGCTCCGCGGCAAGCGGGTCCTCTCCGCGGGGCAGCAGGCCCAGCTCAACGAGGAGCTGAAGCGATTCGACTGGTCGCAAGGGGCCGGGCCGAAGCTCAAACAGCTCCTCCTCCGCGGCGTCGGGGTACACCATGCGGGCGTGCTGCCCAAGTACCGCCGCATTGTGGAAGACCTCTTCCAGCGAAAGCTCCTCTCCGTCGCCGCCTGCACGGAAACCCTCTCGGCCGGGATCAATCTGCCGGCCCGATCCGTCGTCGTTCCCAACATCCTCAAAGGGCCGCCGGGCAAGAAGAAGATCCTCGATCCCAGCACGGCCCACCAGATCTTCGGACGCGCCGGACGCCCCCAGTACGACACCCGCGGCTACGTCTTCGTCCTGGCCCACGAGGACGACGTCAAGATCGCCCGATGGAAACAGAAGTACGACCAGATCCCCGAGGACACGAAGGACCCGGGCCTCCTGAAAGCCAAGAAGGCGATGAAGCGCAAGATGCCCAAGCGGCGGGAGACCGAGCAGTACTGGACCGAGGCCCAGTTCGAGAAGCTCCGCGCGGCCAAGCCGGCAAAGCTCTTCAGCCGCGGGCCGCTCCCCTGGCGCCTCCTGGCCTACATGCTGGAGGCCTCGCCCGAGGTCGATCTGATCCGCAAGCTCGTCGGCAAACGGCTCATGGACAGTGGCCGCCTGGAGGCCGGGCAGCGCGAGCTCGACTCGATGCTCTTGACCCTCTGGCGGGCCGGATACGTCACTTTGGAGCCGGAGCCGCCGCGGAGAGAGGAAGAGATCGCGGCGGAAGGGCTTAAAACCCGTCCCAGGCCCGAGGAGCCGCCGTTGGGTGGCATGGCCTCGCGAAGCGTGGCCATGTCGGGCGAAGCGCATGGCGATGCAAGCAACGCCATGCCACCCGTCAAGACGCCGCCGGAACCGCCGCCGTACAAACCGCTGCTGGCGCACCCCACGCCGCAACTCCACGGCCTGCTCCTGTTCCGCGGCGTCAATCCGATGTACGGCATGTTCCTGGTCAACCAACTGGGAATCGCCGACCGCGACGAGCGGATTCAAGCCATGGAAAGCGTCCTGGAGTTGCCGAGGTCGGTAGGGCACTTTGTCCGCGTCCCCGGGCACGACCGGTTGCCTCCCGGCCCGCTGGCCACCATGCGTTTGGACCCGCAACTGCTCCGTTTGGGCCTGGCAACCGCCGACGAGCTGACGGCGGCCGAAGAAAGCGAGGAAGACTACCCCCAGCGGCGCAGCTCCTTCGACGAGCCACCCAAACGGATCCTCACGCTGGCCGACAAGCTGCGGAGGCTCTTCGACTACGACTTCCCGGCCGTTCACGACGTACCCACGTACCCGGTCTGGGCGGCTGGTGAGGTCCTGCAATTCGCCGGCGACTTCAACAAGTACGTCACCAGCAAGAGCCTGCAGAAACAGGAGGGCATCATCTTTCGCCACCTCTTGCGGCTGATCCTGCTGGTCAAGGAGTTTGCCCAGTTCGTTCCGCCGGATGCCGACCAGAGCGAGTGGCGCGAGCACCTGGACGACATCGCGGTCCGGCTGACCGCAAGTTGCCGGAAAGTCGATCCGACCAGCACCGAAAAGGCCCTCGAGCAGGCGGCGGCGGATGCGTCGGGGGCGCTAGACATGCTGTAGGGCGTGTTTCGGAATGAACCAGATTCCGCTTCTGCCCGCCGCCGCCGACACTCGCTCTGATTCCATCGCTGGAGGGGGAACGCGGCCGCAGAACCGCTTCGTCTTGCTGCCTGGTCTTCGTATTTCCTCTGAGATGGCGTATTCTTCCTAAAGAAATCGCCTGCGATCGTCTTGCCGGTTTGCACAGGCCTCAATATCTCAATCGTGGTGTAGAATTGACTTAGGGGAGTTGGAAATGATGCGCAACGTGGACAAATCGCGTCCGAGGCGATGAGAACTCCCGTTTCCCTACCTCGCGCGTCGCAATCGTTTTGTTCGGTATTCTTGGAAGGATCTCCCTGGACGCAATCCGGGAGGCCGTGCGGGCGGCTGAGAAAAGGGGGAGAGCGTGAACATCCTGATCGCCACCAGCGAGGCGGTTCCTTTCGCCAAGACGGGCGGACTGGCCGACGTGTGCGGGACGCTGCCCATCGAGCTGGCCCGGCTCGGCCACCGCGCCACGGTCATCCTCCCCGCCTACCGGCAAGCCTGGTGCTGCGGGCTGCCCATCGAGCCGCTGGGAATCGACTTTATCGTGCCCATCGGCAGCAAGACGGTCACCGGGCACCTCCTCCGGAGCCGGCTCCCCGGGGGACAAGTGCCGGTCTATCTCATCCGGCAGGATCAGTACTACGACCGGCACGAGCTCTACCGGGAAGACGGTGAGGATTACCCCGACAATTGTGAGCGGTTCATCTTCCTTTCGCGGGCCGTGATGGAGGCGATCCGCCTGCTGGATCTCGACGTGGACGTGATCCACGCCAACGACTGGCAGACGGGCCTGGTGCCCGCGTATCTGAAGATCGAGTACCGCAGCCTCCCCCGCTACGAGCGGATCGCCACGCTGCTGACGATCCACAACATCGCCTACCAGGGCCATTTCTGGCACTGGGACATGCTGCTCACGGGGCTGGACTGGAAATACTTCAACTGGCGGCAGATGGAGTTTTTCGGGAAGTTGAACCTCCTGAAGACGGGGATGACATTCGCCGACTCGATCAACACCGTCAGCCCCCGCTACGCCCGGGAGATTCAAACGCCGCAGTTCGGCCGGGGATTGGAGGGGGTGTTGCAGCACCGCCGGGACGTGCTCTCGGGAATCCTCAACGGGATCGACGAGGACGTCTGGAACCCCGCCACCGACCCCCATTTGGCCGCCCGCTACAGTGCCGACACCCTGGCCCAGGGAAAACCGGTCTGCAAGGCGGCCTTGCAGCGGGAGCTCGGGTTGGCCCAAGAGCCGGGCACGCCGCTGGTGGGTATGATCGGACGCCTCGACGACCAAAAGGGCTTCGACCTGGTGGCCGAGGTCATCCCGCAGTGGGTCGCCAAGAGCGACCTCCAATGGGCGATCCTCGGCAAGGGGGAGCCGAAGTATCACGACATCTTCTCCACACTGGCCGAGCAGTTTCCCCAGAAGATCGGCGTGAGACTGGAGTTTTCCGACCCCTTGGCGCATCGCATTGAGGCCGGCGCCGACATGTTCCTCATGCCCAGCCGGTACGAGCCCTGCGGCCTGAACCAGATGTACAGCCTCAAGTACGGCACGGTCCCGGTGGTTCGGGAGACCGGCGGGCTGGCCGACACGATCGTCGACGCCAACGACGAGACGCTGGCCGCGGGCACCGCCAACGGGTTCGCCTTCCGCGAGGACAAGGCCCAGGCCCTCGGCGAAACCCTGCACCGGGCGTGCGAGGCCTACCGCCGCCCGGAGGTCTGGAACCGGCTGATCGCCGCCGGAATGCGCCAGGATTGGTCCTGGGCCCGCAGCGCCAAAGAGTACGTGAAGCTCTACGAGCAGACGATGGCCCGGGCAAGGCAAGCCCGGTAGGGCAGGCATCTTCCCTGCCTTCTCCATTCGGCAGGCAGTAAGCCCGATCTGCTTGCCGCACATCGTTTCACAGGCTGGAAGCCTGTGCTGCACGGGCCTCGTTTACACCGGCACCCTTTGACACCCGAGAACCGGGGCGTTATCACTGACGTATTGAGGTTGTGCCGAGTTTGCCGAGGGCGGCCGGTCTTGAGCGGCGCACCGGCTTTTCCGCCAGTCCTGCGGCCTGAAGGGAGGTGGCGGTGCTGGCGCGCGAGGCGGAAGTGGAATCGGCCAAGTCGCAAAATATTCCATCCAGGGTAACTGGATAAACTGGGGCACGGCTGCCGATTAAGAAGTTGACTCCGGCACATTTCCCGGCTGCCTAGTCGAACTCCCTCCCCTTTGGGGAAGAATCAGGGTGAGGGCCCTCGCGTTTAGGGAACGATCGGCCGGCCCTTACCTCGCTTTGGGAATAGGCGTTCCGAGGGCGTGACCGGAGGTATCACCCCTACAAACCTCCCACCCCCGCACCGACGACATCCACTATGGCGCCCCAGCAGATCCGCTTCGCCCTCGTCCTGCACAACCACCAGCCGATCGGCAATTTCGAGCACGTCTTCGAGCAGGCCTACCAGGACAGTTACCGGCCGCTATTGGACGTGTTTGCCCGGTACGGCTCACTGAAGATCTCCCTCCACACGAGCGGTTCCCTGATGGAATGGCTCCAGGCCAACCATCCGGATTACGTGGACCGCGTGGCGGAACTCGTGGCCCAGGGCCGGATCGAGGTCCTCGGCGGGGCCTTCTATGAGCCGATCCTGGCAATGATCCCCTCGCGGGACCGCATCGGCCAGATCCGCAGCTACACCCGCTGGCTCGAAGAACGGCTCGGCGCAAGCGTCCGCGGGATGTGGGTCCCCGAGCGCGTGTGGGAGCAGTCGTATACGCGGGACATCGTTGCCGCGGGCATCGAATACACGGTGTTGGACGACTTCCACTTCAAGAACGCCGGCCTGACGGAATCGCAGCTCCACGGCGGCTACCTGACCGAGGACGACGGCCGCTTAATGACGATCTTCCCCGGCAGCGAGCGGCTCCGCTACCTGATTCCCTTCGCCGATCCGCAGCAGACGATCGACCATCTCCGCCGCGTTGCCGAGGAGCACGCCGACGCGGTGGTGGTCTTCGGCGACGACGGGGAAAAGTTCGGCACCTGGCCCGAGACCAAGAAGCACGTCTACACCGACGGCTGGCTGGAGCAGTTCTTCGGCGCCCTGGAGGCGAACCGGGATTGGATCCGCGTGACCACGCTTTCCGAGGCGGCCGACAACGTCCCCCCGCTGGGCAAGATCTACCTGCCCGACTCTAGCTACCGCGAGATGACCGAATGGGTCCTGCCGGTCGAGCAGCAATTGGAGTTCGACCGGGTCTGCCACGACATGGGGCAGGATCTCCGCTGGCCGGTGGTGAGGCGTTTCATCCGCGGCGGGTTCTGGCGCAATTTCCGGGTCCGCTACCCCGAGGCCGACGAGATGTACACCCGGATGATGGGCGTCAGCCGCCGCCTTGCGGAGCTGACCGAAGAAGGGGTTGCGGGCGAGCCGATCGACCAGGCCCGCAGCGAGCTCTACCGGTCCCAGTGCAACTGCGCGTACTGGCACGGGGCCTTCGGCGGGCTGTACCTGCCGCACCTGCGGAACGCCGTCTATCACTGCCTGATCGCCGCCGACCGGTTGTTGGACCAGGCCACGCGGACCCAAGGACCCTGGATCGAGGCCAAGATCGAAGACTACGACTTCGACGCCCGCCAGGAAATCCAATTGGCCAGCGACCGGCTGCTGGCGCTCTTGGCCCCCAGCCGCGGAGGCCAGATGTACGAGCTGGACGTCGCCGCCATCCGCCACAACCTCCTGGCCACGCTGGCGCGGCGGCCGGAGGCCTATCACCGCAAGGTCCTCGCCGGGGCCAACTGCGCCCACAACCAGGTCGCCAGCATCCACGAGCGGATCGTCTGCAAGCAGGAAGGGCTGGACAAGCGGATCCACTACGATCACCACTTGCGGAAGAGCCTTGTGGATCACTTTTTCGACCACGACGCCGTCCTGGAGGCCGTCGCCTCCGGCCAGGCCGGCGAGCGCGGCGATTTCGTCCACGGGCCCTTCGAGGCCCGCGTCCGCCGCAACCCGGACCGCATCCAGGTGCTCCTGATCCGCGAAGGGAGCGCGTTCGGCTTCCCGGTGCGGATCACCAAGGGGGTGACTCTGGGTGCCGGAAGCTCCGAGCTGGAGATCGCCTACCTGTTGGAGGGTTTGCCCCAAGGCAAGATGCTGCACTTCAGCGTCGAGATGAACTTCGCCGGGCTGCCCGCCGGGGCCGACGACCGCTACTTCCGCGACCCGAAGCAGAACCGCCTTGGCCAACTCGGAACCCGGTTGAACCTGGAGGACGCCCGGGGGCTGGGCCTGGTCGACGAGTGGCTGGGGATCGACGTGGGGTTGGGCTTCTCCCGCCCGACTCACGTGTGGGCATTCCCGATCGAGACGGTCAGCCAGTCGGAGGGCGGGTTCGAGCTGGTCCACCAGTCGGTCGCGGTGCTGCCGCACTGGTTCGTCACGGCGGACGCGGAAGGTCGCTGGAGCGTGACCATGAACCTGGCGCTGGACACCAGCCGGGCCGAAAGCCGGCAGGAACAAAGGGTCCTGACCGCGGCTGCCGCGACCTAAGTAGAACCGCATAGGAACTTGGGCTGGGAGAAGGTGTGCCACTGCTTGCCGTCAGGCAAGCAGTGCCGCTGTACCGCGGCGGACACTGCTTCTGCGAAGCAGTGGCACACAAACGGAGCATAAGTTCTTGTGCGGTTCCCCTCAGACCCGTAGCCCCAAACCCTGGCGGGCTGCCATGCCCTTGGCGGCCGTCCAACAATTACTCCCCTCTCCCGTTTCGGGAGAGTTGCTCCACGAACCGCCGGGCCTTCTTGGCCTCTTCCAGCGTGGCCTTGAGGTCGCCGGGGGCGAGGCACTCAATCACGAGCGGGCCGCCGGCGAAGCCGCCCTGACGGAGCCGGGCCATGACCTTGGGGAAATCGACCAGCCCGGTGCCCGGCGTCACGTCCACCTGGCGTGGAGGCTGCTTGTAGTCCTTGACCGACATCCCGCAAACGATGCCGTCCACCGTGGCGGCATCTTCGACCGGGTCGAGCTTTCCCTCGGAGTAGAAGAAGATGTTGCCCGGGTCGTACCAGAGGCGGAAGTTCTTGCGGCCGACCAGGTCGATGCACGCGCGGCACTGCGGCCCGGTGGCGTTCAGGCCGCCGTGGGGCTTGACGCTGATGAGGACGCCTTTCTCCGCGGCGTAGTCGCAGCACTCGGCGACGATCTTGTAGTAGGGTTTCTGGAGCTCCGGGTCGGCGTTGCCGGCCAGTAGGAGCGACGTGCCGCCGGCCGCGGCCGCGTTGTCGATGAGCTTCCGCAGGGCCTTGATTCCCGGCTCCAGCGAATCCTTGCCGACCGGGTACCCGCCGCCGTAGACGGAATTGACGGTTAGCCCTCGCTTCTTGGCCTCTTCGCCGATGGCGCGGGCTTCCTCCAGGCCGGTCTCCGCCGAGAGCACGAGGCCCGACTTGGCCTTGGCGGTCATCAGCCCGGCGTACTTGAAGCCGGCCTCGGCGATGGCGTCCAGCGCGGTCTTGTAGTCCCAGCGGCCCCAAGGGCGGGTGTAGATGCCGATCTGCCACCTGTCCTTGGGTCGGTCCTTGGGTTGGTCCTTGGGTGCTGCGGCGGCACGTCTTACGGTGAGAGAAGGCGCCAGCAGGGCTGCCGTTCCCGCGGTTAGCGTGCGGCCTAAGAAGTCGCGTCGTGTCACGGAGTTGCGTGCACTCATGGCTGTGGTCTCCTGGTCGTGTGGCCGAGCAAGAATTCAATCCATCCCGGGGGTCCAAATACGGGGCTTTTCGCCGGCGGGCTGCTGGCCTTCGGGAAGCCAGAGTTTGCCGGGATCGTCTGCGGCGCCGCCGGGTACGGCGACCGCCGGCTCTTCTTGCGGCTGGGGCGCCGCGGCCGCCACGGGCGTGCCATCGGGCCGGATCGCGCCGAAGCGCACCAGGAGGTTTTGCACGGCCGTTGCCACCCCGGGCTCGCGGAGGTGGCGGCTCTCGACGTGGCGCAGCAGCCGGTTGACTTCCGCGGCTTCGAGGCGCTCGAAGCGGAACGTCAATTCCAGAAGGTCCCAGGCCGCACACGACTCGCCCGCCGCCTCGGTCTCCTTGCGCCCCCGATCCAGGCACGCCAAGGCCTGATCGGAAGACTCCTGCAAGCGGGCCAGCGTTGCGAAGGCCCGGGTCCGCTCCGCGCGGTCGCCGACACCGGGGCGATCGATCACCCCCTGGGCGAGCTTGCGGAGCGCCGCCGCGGCGTTCAAGCCAAGGGCCCGGCGGTAGCAGGCCAAGAGGGCTTCGTCGGAGAGCTTCTCGACCACCACGCGGGCCAGGCGCGCCGCCGGCAGCGCGGCGATGTTCATCCCGTCCGGATCGATCGGCTCCAGCGTCGGAAGCCCCAGCCGGGCCCGCAACTGGTTGAAGTCGAACGGCCTTCGGGTCGGCTCCCTCCACGATTCGACGAGCAGGATGGCCGCCAGGAGCCGCGTGCGCTGGGCGGGATCGCCGGCCGCTTCCTGGGGCCTCTTCCCGCCCAGGATTCCCAAGGGGAGCTGCGGCCAGCGGTTCATCAAGGCGTCGCGCTGGTTCTCGGCGGCCAACTCGTCGAACTGTCTCAGCCCGGTCTCCCGGGGCAGCAGCCAGTTGGTGGCAAACAGCGTGCGCGTGGCCGAAGTCCGATCAACTGCCTCTTCCTTGCACGGCGGGCCCAGCAGCCGACCGGCGGCCAGTGCCAACGCGGACTTCAACGGCTGGAGGTCGCGCGCCGTCACGCCGGCCACTTCCAGGCGCCCCGGGCGGTCCGTCTCGCGGCCGTAGAGTGCGGCAATGCCGAGCGTCCGGGAGACCGATTCCAGCAAGAGGCCCTCCGCCACCGCGGGTTTCTCGCGGTCTCCGACGAGATACACCGCCTTGGGCGGCGGCGAGTCCTCGTCTTCCCGTTTGGCGAAGTTGGCGTCGGGCGCGCGGTCGAGGTGCCGCGCCGAATCCAGGGCCGCCTGGAGCTGCTCCACGTCGTCCACTGCGTACTCCAGCGAGAACACGTCGAACGAATCTTCGAGCGGATCGTCGGAAAGGTACAAGGCCAGGGCCTCGGCCTCCACCGCGTCTTCCAGCGGCACGTCGAGCGAGGCGTACTTCCTCAGGGCCTCGATGGCCCGCGGGCGGTCGGCACTCCAGGCCCGCAAGGTGGCCACGTTGTACCAGAGGGCCGGGACGTCGCCGACCCTCGCGGCCAGCGCGGCCAGGCGATCGGCGGCCTCGGACCACACCCCCGCCGCGAAACGCGAGAACGCCTCCTCCCATTCCTTTTTCCAGGGCACGTCGGCCGGGCAGTCCTTCAGGCGCAGCGGTTCCCGGGCCCAGAGGGGAATGGTGGGGGAAGCGTAGATCCGCGCCAGGAGTTCGAAGGGCCGCGGGTCCTGGGGGTTGGCTGTCGTCTGGATGGCGAGCACCGCCTCAGCGGCGAGGAACTCTTCGTCGAGTGCCAGGACCTGCCCGACGGTCCACAACGTCTCATACACCCGGCCGGAGAGTTCTCTGCCGGATAGCTCCAGGGCCCGCTGGAGAGACGGCATCGCCGCCGTGCCGCCCTCGTTCACGGCGGTGATGATCGCGTTCTCGGACCAGGCGAGGGGATTCCCCGGGTGGGCCACGGCGAACCGGGCGACCGCCGATTCGGCCGCTTCCAGTTGGTCGGTCAATCGTGCCAGCAGGCACTCGGTGGCCATCAAGCAGGCCCGCTCGGGCGATTTCTCCAAGAGCCGCCGAACGTAGTCGAGGCAAGCTTGATATTGCTCGCCCTCAACCATCCGGTCGATCTTCTCCAGTTCCCCCACGAAATCGGGGCAGCAGAACTTGATCTTCTTGCCGATACCGCCCGGACAGGGGGAGTAGGCGTCTAAAGACATGCGAAAGGCACTTTCTGGGGACGGAAGGGGCACGCCGGCCCCCGGCTTGGATACGGGAAGGAATCATCCTAGCACACCGGCGATTGTGTAGCGAGGGCCCCAAAAGCCCGGGGGGGAGCGATGTGCCCGGAGTAACGGCGGCCGGCTGAACCGCGGCACGAGTGCCGCGGCTAAACGAACTGCCCACTGCCCACTGCCCCACTGCCGCTACATCTTGTCCACCACGGCGATTCCCAGGAGTTCGAGCCCTTGGCGGATGGTGCGGGCGCAGAGGTCGCACAAGAGGAGCCGGCTTTGGCGCAGTTCGGCGTCTGGGGCCCGCAGCACGGGGCATTGCTCGAAGAAGGTCGAGTAACAGTTGGCCAACTCGAACAGGTAGCCGGTCAGTTGGTTGGGCCGGTAGTCCAAGAGCATCAGGTCGAGGGCCTCGCCGAAGCGCAATAGCTCCAGGCCCAGGGCCCGCTCGGCCGGAGTACACAGCAGGATCGGGGCCCCGGACGCCCGCAGGGCATCCACGTCGACCTTTCCCTTGGCGAAGATGCTCCGCACCCGGGCGTAGGCGTACTGCATGTACGTGGCCGTGTTGCCGTTCATGGCCAGCATCTTATCGTAGCTGAACACGTAGTCGCTCGTGCGGTTCTGCGAGAGGTCGGCGTACTTCAGCGCGGCGATGCCGACGGTCTCGGCCACGCGGGCCCGCTCGGCGGGCGAGAGTTCCGGGCCGCCAGGCTTGGCGTCGTCGTTGGCGTGGACGATCTCGGCGGCGCGGCGGACCGCTTCGTCCAAGAGGTCCTCCAGGCCGACGGTATCGCCGGATCGGGTCTTGAACGGCCGGCCGTCGTCGCCCAGCACCGTGCCGAAACTCACGTGCTGCAACTCCACGTCGTCGTAACCCATGCGCCGGGCAGCAGCGAATAGCAGGTCGAAATGGAGCGACTGGCGGTGATCGACCACATAGAGGATCGCGCTCGGGTTCCACGTCTCCATGCGGTAGCGGATGGTAGCAAGATCCGTGGTCGCATAGAGGAACGCGCCGTCCTGCTTGCGAACGATCATGGGGGCGGCTTGCCCCTCCAGGAAGACACAGACGGCCCCCTCGCTTTCTCGGGCGACGCCGCGGCTGAGGAGTTCCTCGACGATCGGCCCGCAGCGCTCCTGATAGAAGCTCTCGCCCAACGTGTGATCGAACTTGACGCCCAACCGCGCGTAAACCCGGTCGATCTCCTCCCGACAAGAAGGCATGAACTCGCGCCAGAGCCGCAGGTTCTCCTCGTCGCCGGCGTGGAGCTTGGCGGTCTCGGCCAGGACGGCGGGCATCAGGTCCTCGCGGTCCGCAACAAGGCGGTACAGCCGCGCTAGCTCCGCGACAGGTGCCCTGCGATATGCTTCCTCGTCGCAGAAATGCCGGAAAGCGTAGATGATCATCCCAAACTGCGTGCCCCAATCGCCGAGGTGATTGTCGCCGATCACTCGGTGCCCAAGAAATCGAAGCGTGCGGCAGAGGCTGTCGCCGATCACCGTCGAGCGGATGTGGCCAACGTGCATCGGCTTGGCCACGTTGGGGGCCGAGTAGTCGATCACGAAAGTCCGCTTCTCCGCCTCCTTGACTCCAGCGATTCCCAGACGCTCATCGCCAACGGATTCGGCCAGCCGCCGGGCGATCCAGTCGTCGCGGATGCGAAGGTTGATGAAGCCTGGCCCGGCGATCTCGGGCGGGTGGCAGAAGTCGGCCACGTCCAGCCGGGCGACAATCTCCTGCGCCACCTGCCGGGGTGGACGCCCCAACTGCTTCCCCAACGGCATGGCCAGGTTCGCCTGGTAGTCGCCGAAGCGGGGGGCCTCGCTGGGACGGACCATCTCCAGCAGGGCTTCCATGTCGTCGCTCAGCCTGGCCAGCGCCCGGCCGAAGCGAGTTCGCAGTTCAGGCAGAATGCTCATTCCTTGCGCGGCCGCGTGACGGGGACGTTAAGAGAGGCATCGTGGCCCGCGGGCTCCAGGGCCACCCGCTTCGCGTCGGCCCAGAGCTCCTCCAGGGCGTAGTAGGCCCGGGTTTCCGCGTCGAAGAGGTGGATCACCACGTCGCCGTAGTCCAGCAGGATCCAGCGGCTTCGCTCGTAGCCCTCGATGCCCAGGCGCCGGTCGCCCATCTCCTTCTCCAGGACGCGATCGATCTCCTCGCTGATGGCGTGCAGTTGCCGGCGGCTGGTGCCCGTGGCCAGGACGAAGTAGTCGAACATCGTCGTCAGTTCGCGCATGTCGAGCACGACGATGTTGCGGCCGCGATTCTCCTCGGCGACTTGCGCCGCCCGGAGAGCACGCTCCAGCGCCAGTCCGGCCGGACGCACGGACTCGACCTGGGGCTCAACGGGACTCTCTGTCACTATCACCCTCTCTTAGAGGACGTGATCTGGTGCCACGGGACTATTGTAAACAGAAGGAGCGGGGCGTGAAAAGTGGCCGACCGGACGATTTGCGTACGGGGCAACGCGACGTGCGCAGGACGGACCCGGGCATCCCCCCCCCGACCGTCCCGGAAAGAACCCGGGGGGAGATCGAATCGAACGGGGGAGTGGCGCACCGGCGGGTTGTCTACCAGACGAACTCCAGCCCCACGTTGGCCCCGTGATAGAACGGACTGCCGGTGGTATCGACGGCGGCCTGCCCGGCCAGCAGGTCGATTGCCGGGACTTGTTCGGCGGCCACGGCGACCCCTTCGAGCCAGAGCATCTGGTATCCGGCGCGGAGGGACCAGTGCGGGGAGAGCTGGTAGACGGCGGTGAACCCCAACTCCCCGACGAAGGCGGCGTGGTTGTCCGAGGCTGCGGCGGCGTAATCGACCCCGAGGCTCTGGTCCAGCGTCGCGCCGCTGTGAATGCTGTTGTGGTAAACGCCGGCCTTCGCGGTGCCCTCCAGACGCAGCCGGTTGCCGCCGCCGCCCAGAAGCACGCCTTCCGCACCGATCTGGAATCCGTAGAGGCGGTTCAGTGCGTCGACGGTCGTCACCGCCCGATTCAGCCCGGGACCTATATCCATCACCAACGCCATCCCGCGCTCGTCCAGCTCCACGTAGCGGAAGCCCGCCAACCAGCGGAAACGCTCGGAGGGGCTGCGGCCCACGTTGATCTCGAAGTTTTGCAACTCGGACTCGTAGGAGGCGGAGACCTGCGCCGGGAACCCGACGTTGCCCAAGGGCGCGGCGAATCGCATCACGGCCCCGTTGGAGGAGTAGATCGGCCCGAGGCTGCGGCCCCACTCGGTGATGCCGAAGTAGCGGACCTCCCAGTCGAGCAGCCTGCCGCGGCGGAGCACGCTCACCTCCGGCCCGCCCTCGACGCTGAAACGGAAGTCGGCGGCGTCGACGATCGTGTTTCCGCCGGCGGCGAACTGGTCGTTGACCAGGACCAAAGGATTCGGCGTGGAACGCTGGAGCAGGATCGCGCCGGCGCGGACGGACCACTGGGGGCGAAAACACCAGTCACAATCGCCCGGGTCGACCGCATCCCCGTCGGCACCCCTGGGAGGGACTTGAAGCGGATCGGCCGGCCATCCGGTCCCCTGCGCAGCCGCCCTCTCCCAGCCTGCAAGCACCAAGAGAACCGGCACCACCAGGGCGCCGTAGCGTCGAGCCTTCATCGCCCACCTCCGTGTCTTCGAGACTCCTCGCGCCCGGCACGCCCAGAGATTGGACGTCGCTGGCCGGCGGCGCCTTCCCCGGGAGGAATCGAACCGTACGGGCGGGAGACTGAACTGCAAGAGCCCGGCGCGGAACGCCCGGAGTGTACCCTACAATCGCCGGAAGCCGGACCTCGGGAATGGCCGTCATAGACGCGAAAACCCGCAGGTTGCAGGCCCCGCAAGCGCGGCAGAAAAGGAAGACCCGCGGGCTTGCGGCCCGCGGGCCTTGGCGTTTTTCCTTCCGGCCGGAGGCCCGGAAACGCCTGTTCCGTTTGGCGCGTTTCCGGGGACTATTCCGATCAGCGCATTTCCTGCGTCTCGCGCTTCGATTGCCAGACGGCCCAGATCAAGCCCAGCAGTCCGACCACGACCACGCTCCAGAACATCGTGTCGACCGGCTTGTAGGTCGCTTCGACGCCCACGGCCCGCAGTTTGTCGATCACGGTCTTGCTGTACGGCAGGATCAAGGGGATGCTCAACAGGGCGACCATGTTCATCACCTTAATCAAGGGGTTGATGGCCGGGCCGGCGGTGTCCTTCAGGGGGTCGCCGACCGTGTCGCCGGTAATGGCCGCCTTGTGACGCTCGCTCCCCTTGCCGGTGTTGGCCTCGGGATTGCTCGGCTCGTCCTCGATCGTCTTCTTGGCGTTGTCCCAGGCGCCGCCGGCATTGGCCATAAAGACCGCCAGCAATTGCCCGGTGACGATCATCCCGCCCAAGTACCCGGCCAGGGCGATCGGCCCCAGCACAAAGCCCACCAGCACCGGCATCAGGATCGCCAGCATACCCGGCCCGATCAGCTCTTTCTGGGCCTCGGTGGTGCAGATGTCCACGACGCGGCCGTAATCGGGCTTCTTGGTTCCTTCCCAGATCCCCTTGTCGCGGAACTGGAGGCGGACCTCCTTGACGATCAGAAAGGCCGCCCGGCCCACCGCGCGGATCGTCATCGAGCTGAACAAGAACGGCACCGCCCCGCCGATCAACATGCCGATGAAGAGCGTGGGGTCGGAGATGGTGAGCATCGAGGCCACCTTTTCGTAGACCTGGCTCGAGATGCGCTCCATTTCTCCCTTCCCCGCCGAGCCCACGGAAACGATGAAGCTGTTGAACAGCGAGACCGCCGCGATCACCGCCGAGCCGATGGCGATCCCCTTGGTGATGGCCTTGGTGGTGTTGCCCACCGCATCGAGATCGGCCAGGGTCTGCCGGGCCACCTTGTACTGCTCCTCGCCCATCTCGGCCTTGTCGTAGCCCATCTCGCCGATGCCGTTGGCATTGTCGGCCACGGGGCCGAAGACGTCCATGGAGATCGTGTTGCCGGTGAGGGTCAACATGCCGATGCCGCACATAGCTACGCCGAATGCCATGAACGTCGGCGTCGTCCCCCAATAGATCAAGACGCTGGCCATGATGGCCGCGCAGATGATCAGCACCGCCGCCACCGTGCTCTCATAGCCCACCGCCAAGCCCTGGATGATGTTCGTCGCGTGTCCGGTCTGACACGACTTGGCCAGGCTCTTGACCGGGGCAAACTCGGTTCCGGTGTAGTACTCGGTACACTTGTTGAGAAACACCGCCAGGATGATCCCGATCAGGCAGGTCCACGCCGGCCGCATATCCAGGCCGTTGATGCCCAGGAAACTCAAGGTGGCCCAACCCGGCAGGCCGGCCGTCACGTTCTCCGCGGTCGCCCCGGGGAACCCCGCGGCGCATTGGGGATAGTTGGCCAGGTAACTGGGCGAGAATTGCAGGTAGACGAGGCCCAGCAGGATGAACCCGAGCACGCTCCACGTAGAGCCCAGGACAAACGCGCGGTTGACGCTCCCCATGGCCGCGGCCACCGAGCCCTTCTCTCCGGCCCGCACCGTGTAGGTGCTGACGATGCTCCCCATCACGCCGATGGCACGC
>CAYGZA010000133.1:0-16103 GCA_964354135.1 uncultured Planctomycetaceae bacterium | reverse complement strand
GGCGTGTTCTGCCCGGCTCGGCAGGAGCCTCGCCCTCCCGGAATCGTGAAACCCTGTTTAGTCGGGTACCGTGCTCGACTCGGACAGCCGAGAGCGGCTCTCCCACATTGCGATGGAATCACGAGCACTGCGAACATGATCCATGCCGTCGAACTCGAAGGAGTGACCAAGCGATTCGGCGATCACGTCGCCGTCGACCACTTGGACCTCGTTGTGCCCGAGGGAACGGTTTACGGGTTCATCGGTCCCAACGGCTCCGGGAAGACCACCACGCTGCGGATGATCCTGCGGATCATCTATCCCGAAGACGGCCGGGTGACCGTCTTGGGGCAAGACCACTCCAGCGCCGCCGACGACCGCGTCGGCTACCTGCCGGAGGAGCGGGGCTTGTACAAAAAGATGCGGGTCCGCGACCTCTTGAGCTACTACGCCCAGCTCAAGGGGTCCGGCCGCTCGCGCCGCGAGGTCGACCAGTGGCTGGAGCGTTTCGGGCTGGCGGCGTGGGCCAACCAGAAGGCGGAAGCCTTGTCCAAGGGGATGGCCCAGAAGGTGCAGTTCATCGCCGCGGTCGTGGCCCGGCCGACCTTGCTGGTTCTCGACGAGCCTTTCACCGGCCTGGACCCGGTGAACATGGAGGTGCTCAAGGACGCGGTGCTGGCCCTGCACCGCGGCGGCACGACCGTGATCTTCTCCACGCACGACATGGACATCGCCGAGCGGATGTGCAACACGATCTTCATGATCTTCCGCGGCCGGAAAGTCCTCGACGGCACGCTGGAGTCGATCCAGGCCCAATACGGCCAGGACACCATCCGCGTGCGGACCGGCGAGGGACTTGGAAAAGGGGTCAGAACTATTTTTCCGGAGCGGCCTGCGACCGATCTTCGCTCGGCGCCCGGCATGGCGGAAAATAGTTCTGACCCCTTTTCCGCGTTGCCCGGCGTGGTCCGCGTGAACGACTACGGCCGCTACACCGAGCTCCGCATCGCACCGGGCGCCGACCCTCAGGCCATCTTGCAGGAACTCCTGCGGCGCGCACGGGTCGAGCACTTCGAGGTGGCGCAGCCCTCGCTGCACGACATCTTCGTCCGCATTGCCGGCGCGGAAGTCCAGCCGCCGGAGGAGGCCAGCCGTGCGTAAGGTCTGGATCATCGCCGTCCGCGAGTACCGCGCGATCGTCGGCACCAAGGCGTTCCTGATCGCCATCTGCCTCATGCCGATCCTGATGTTCGGCGGGATCTTCATTCAGAAGATGCTTGAAGGGCGCGGGGGGCCGGCCGAGAAGACGATCGCGGTGCTCGACGGCACGGGCGTCCTCTTCGACGCCCTACAGAAAGCCGCCGAGGCCCGAGATAAGAACGACGTATTCGACCGCAACACCGGCAAGCAGCTCAAGCCCCGCTACCTGTTGGAAGCCGCGCCGGCCGGGAAGGTGACCGAGGAGACCCGGTACGAGCTTTCGGAGCGGATTCGCCGCCGCCAGATCGACGCCTTTGTGGAGATCCCGGCGGAAGTGCTCCGGATGCCTTCCGGGGTGGAGGGGGGCGAGGTACAGCCCAAAGTGGCGTTCCATGCCGAGAACGCGGCGGTCTCGGAAGAAAAGGGCTGGATCGGGTACGTCCTCAACGAGGTGGTTCGCGCCTACCGCTTGCAGAAGGCGGCAGGGGTCGATCCGGAACTGGTCCGCCGGGCCAGTACACCGGTGAACGTCGAGCCGCTCGGCCTGCTGGAACGTTCGAGAAGCGGCGAGATCGCGGCGCCGCAGCAGGCCAGCATGCACGAGACCATCTTCGTCCCCTTCGGCATCATGATGCTCATGTGGATGGTGATCTTCCTGGCCGCCCAGCCGATGCTGGAGAGCGTGCTGGAAGAGAAGAGCCAGCGGATTGCCGAGGTGCTGCTCGGCTCGGTCGACGCCTTCCGGCTGATGATAGGCAAGCTCTTGGGCGGCGTGGGCGGGTCGCTCACCGTCGTGATCATCTACGCCATCGGCGCCTGCGGCCTGGCCTGGTACTTCGAAGCCCTGCACCTGGTGCCGCTGCGGGTCATTCCCTGGTTCATCGTCTATCAAGTCCTGGCGGTGATGCTCTTCGGCTCGGTCTTCATGGCCGTGGGGGCGGCGGTCAACCAACTCAAAGAGGCCCAGGGAATGCTGCTGCCGATCTGGCTCATTATGATGTTGCCGTTGATGATCTGGTTTCAAGTGATCCGGGAGCCCACCGGGGGGCTGGCCACCTGGGTGTCGTTCTTTCCGCCGGCGACGCCGCTGATGATGGTCCTGCGGATCGGCGCCACCAGCGCCGTGCCGTCGTGGCAGCCGGCGCTGGGGATTCTCGTCCTCTTGGCGACGACGCTTCTGATTGTGTTTGCCGCGGCGAGGATCTTCCGCATCGGATTCCTGGCCCAGGGCAAGACGCCCAAGCTGGCCGAGCTCCTCCGCTGGGCCTTCCGTGGGTGATTCCACTTTTCCGGCCGACTCGTTCGTCAACGGACGTCCGATGGAAGAAGAAAGCCCACGGGTCGCAGCCCGTGGGCTTTTCGCATCTCGAATGCGGTCGGGGCGGCAGTTGAACTGCCGCCCTGACTCCTGCGACATCACGAAGACTCGAAGGCAAGGGACGCGGCCGGCTCGACCGGCTTACGTCTGCGCGCCGACCTTGAACTTCCCGACGAGATCCCTCAAGGCCGACGCCTGGGCGCCCAGCTCCTCGCTGCTGGAAGCCATCTGTTCGCTTCCGGCCGCGGACTGTTCCGTCACCTGCGCTACTCCCTGGATCGCCTTGGAGACCTCGTCGGCGTTGGCCGCCTGTTGGACCGTCGCCGCGGCGATCTCCGAGATCTTGGCCACGGTCGCGCCCACCCCGCCGATAATCTCCTTGAGCGCCTTGCCGGTCTCGTCGCTGAGTTGCGCTCCCTCCTCGACCCGCTTGGTCGATTCCTTGATCAAGGTCGAGATCTCCCGGGCGGCCTGGTTGGACCGCTCGGCCAGCTTGCGGACCTCGTCGGCCACGACGGCGAAGCCCATGCCGTGCTCCCCGGCGCGGGCCGCCTCGATGGCCGCGTTGAGGGCCAGGAGGTTCGTCTGGCTGGCGATCTCCGAGATCACCTGGATGATCTCGCCGATCTGCGTGGAGCTGGTGCGGATGAGCTCCATGGCCTCGATCGACTTCTGCACCGCGTGGCCGCCCTGTTCGGCCAATTGGTTGGTGCGTTTGGCCACCTTGTCGGCCTCGATGGCGTTGTCCTTGACGCCTTGGATGGAACGGGCCAGCTCCTCGACCGAGGCGGTCATCTCCTCGACGCTGGAACTCTGGGTTTGGGCCCCTTGGGCCAGCGTCTGGGAACTCTCGGCGATCACCCGCGAGCCCTCGTTGAACTGGGCCGCGCTTTCCGTAACCTGGCCGATGACGTGGGCCAGGTCGCCGAGCATCTTGCCGATGCCGGCTGCCAGCTCGTCGACCGGCTCGTTCCCTTCGACCTTGACCTTCTTGGTCAGATCGCCCCGGGCCGCGGCGCCGACGACCTCCAGCAGGTAGTCCACCTTGCGGCGGAGCTCCTCGGCCTTCTTCTGCTCGACCGCGGCCTGTTCGCGCTCCTTGGCGGCCAGCTCTTCCTGGCGGCGGCGGTCGTCCTCCATGCGCTGGCGCTCCGCGGCCACTTCCCCTTCCTGGCGTTTCCTTTCGGCCTCGGCCTGGCGGCGTTCCGCTTCGGCGCGTTCCTGCTGGACCTGTTTTTCCCGCTCGGCGGCATCCTTCACGTCCTGCACCGCCTTAACCACGGCTTGGATCGTGGTATTCAGCGCCGCAGCCATCTGACCGATTTCATCCTTGGACTGAATATCCAGGCGCACCGTGTAATCGCCGGCCGCCACCGCTTTGAGCACGGTGGCGATTTTCTCCACCGGGCGCGAGACCATCAAAGCAAGAAAGATCCCCAAGGTCAGAGCGACCACCGCGCCGACGATTGAAGTGAGAACGGCTACCGTTCTGACCCGAGCGGCAACCTGAGTTGCGTCTTGGATGGCTGCGTCCGCCGCTTCGCTGTTCGACTGGACCAGCCTGTCGAGCAGGTCGTTGGCCTTCATTTGGCTGGCGCGGCACACCTCCATGGCTTGACGGTCGCGTTTCTTGACGAGATCCTGAGCCGTTTGCACAATGTTGCCGATCTGCGTGAATTGGGCAAGTACGCCTTCGGCGGCGGGAGCCATCTCCTTTTCATACAGGGTCTTCGTCGCCTCGATGTCACCCTTGTTGACTAGTTCCTTCGCCTTGGCAATCGCCTCGTGGAACTTGGCGTGCGAGGCCTCGGCGTCGCGCATTGCCTGACGCATCTGAGGGTTTTCAGTCTTGTACGCAGCGAGCCATTTCCCGAAGTTGCAGTCATGGGGATTCTCGCCGCCGGGGAAAGTTTTTCTCGTATGGATCATCTCCGCCGTCTGTTGGAGGCGCCGGTAGTGATCCCCGCGGAAGATTGCCAAATCCTCCTTCAGCGCCAGCGGATTCCCGAGATCAAGTCTCTCGAGATCTGCGACCAGGCGGAAGTATTCTGCGTTGTCGGTTTCCCAGGTTTGCCAGGCCGAAGTGAACTCCTTCCACAACGCCGCTTCTTCGCCCGTCTTCGGGAGCGGTTCATAGACCTTCCATGCCGCATCACACTGCTCCTTGGCCTTGGCGACCAAGTCGTCCTGGCGCTTGCGGATCGCTGCGGCCAGGTCGAGATTCATGAGAGTATGCTGAACCGTCTTGACCGTATCGGCGCCCTGCTTGATTTTCAGGATGCTCTCGACGCCCGGCAGGCGGACCATGCCGAGGTTCTGCACACCCTGCGCCACGCGCCCGGCGCCCCACAAGCCGATCCCGCCGACAACGGCGGTAAGGATCGCCACGACGACAAATCCGCCCACGAGTTTCGCTTTCAGGCTCATGTTCGACAGGATTCTCATGGTAGGATCTCCGCACGATGCCTTACTCGACCGTCTGCTTGAGAAACAAAGGATTCACGTCCGCGCGGAACATAGTGTACTCGCGGCTCCTTTCAAACGTAGCCCGCCGCCTGCGCGAGGCCGCTCTACGTAGATAGGTTGCGGCCCGGCAAGGCAAAAGCAGATTGCTCACTTACACACTGCGCTTCTCGGGCCGCCGACCCTCAGAATCGGACCGACTCCTACAATCGTTGCCGGACCGCGAGGAGAAAACCCTTAGATCGTCCACGGACCCCGATCCTATCGAGAGGACAACCATCTTGCCCGGAAACGGCCGCTTCTGGCGGGGCGCCAAACGAGGCTCCTTTTCATAGCACCTTGGATCACGTTCGCGGAAGAAGCGGAGGCGAGCAGCAACCCTTACTGGTTCTTCTCGTCATCCCGCGCGATAGGAGAGCTCCGGCTGCGCGGGTCGGGCGAGGTCAACGGCGCTGAGCGGCAGCCGCGCCGACCCGCAGATCCGGCAGACTCCACGCCCGTCGGCCCGCGACGAGGCCCGCTGAGTCTGAGCCATGTGCGCGGCACCACGTGTACCTGAGAGCGGAGAAGCAAAGAGGCAATGATTACTATTCCATGTATCAATGCCGTGATATTATAGAGACTGCACCGACCGGAAACCCCATCGAGGCCGGGGGTCGGGGACCAGGAGGGCCGCTAAGAGGTGACGGGCGCTGGTGGCGATCTGCGTGAGCCGCCTGGTACACCCCGGCGCCATGGTGCGCGCCGGGCGTGCGGGCGGCGGAGATGGCCTTGACGCCCGGCTACCGTACCAGGACGACCGGCTGGTACACGTGGTAGCTCGTGTTCAGGTTGCTAGAGATTGCCGCAGCGTCTTTGACGATGGCCGGCTGAATCAGAATGGACTTGTGGGCGCCGTGCAGATCGAAGTCCATGATGCGGATCCCGGCGAATCCCACGACCGTGTAGGTGGCCCCGTTGCCCGGATACTCCACCTTGTTGTACAGGAAGATCGTGCGGGCCTTGCCAAGCACGTCCGGCAGCGCAAGCTCGACGCCGCCTGAGATCCCCGTGTCCCCGTTGAGCATCAGGGTCCCCTGCTCGTTCAGCTTCAGCTCCCCGCCGAAGAACTTCAAGTCTTCCGCCGTAACGCCCTCGCTGATCTGGCGTTTGAGCACCTCGGCGCTGTTGGCGGGCGGGCCGATGTTCACCGTGCCGAAGTTCCCCGGGGTGATCCCGCTGGCGGTGACCTTGGTCGGATAGAGCTTCAACTCGCGGACTCCGTCACTGCCTGAGGAGATGGTCCGCGCCCCGGGATTGTAGCTCCAGCCATCGGTCCCGCCCCCTGCCATGACGTCTTGCCAATCCTTGATGTCGAGGGCAAACGGCAGGAGATCGGCATTGCCCGTCTGTTCAGTGATCCGAAAACCGGCGATGCCGTCGCGGAACGTGGCGATCGCTTCCGCCTGGCTGCTTGCGGAGTGAAGCCCGAGGAAGCGCGCAAAGAACAGGGGAAACTCCCCGTTCCTCTCGGAAGTCCTTTGGACCCGCACGAAAACTGCATTGTATTGAGCCGGGGTACACGAGGTCGACATGCCGGCGGCCGAGGAATACCGCCCGAAGACGATATCTCCGGACACGTCGTTGCCGGTATTCAGGTCCAAGGCCGGACCCGTGCCGCAGACCGGGTTGATCTGGGAATACTGGTTTGCAGCCGTGCGACCTTGCGAAATCACAAGGGATTGGGCTGCGTCCCCTTGAAGACGCACCTCGTTCAGCAGCTCGCTCGCTGCCGCCAGAGCGGCCGAGTCGGCGGCCCTCTGGAGCTCGGCACGGGCCACCGACATGTAGCCGACGTCGATGCTGAAGGCCAGCATGGCCAGCATGGCGGTCATCAAGAGGAGCGCCAACACAAGCACGTTGCCGCGCCGAGGGCGGCGGCGACGCACTTCCGAAGACCTGGGAGCCGAGTCGCGCGTCATCATATCCCGACCTCATTCAGAAGAGAAGCGTCTGTCCGGCGAACCTGCCCGGCGATTGCCGAAGGACCCGAGTGGCGGTTCGGAAGGCCGAGGAGTTCGTGCGAGAGGAGTCTAATAAAACAATACCTCAGTATCCCAACCTTGTCAAAACCGGGCGAATCGTCACGAGCGGAATACGCGGATTGGTCGGGTGGCATAGCCAGCTCGCGTGGGCATGGCGCCCGGCACAGGTGCATGGGATCCCCGCGCCGGCACTGCTTCTGCGAAATAGCGGCACACGGCGGGGCCGCGAAGCCGTTAGAACCGCAGGCGTTCGGGGACGATGCTCTTGACGCGGTCCAGGAGGTTGGGCGAGCGGTCGGGCTCTTTGGAGGTCTTCTGCTGGGCGGTCGTGGTGCGCTCGACCCTGCCGGTCATCGGGGGCTCCGCGAGCCGCACCTTCTCGGCCAAGAGCCGCGGCCAGTAACCCTCGAGCAGGCGGACGCAGTCGCCGAATTCGCCCTTCTCGAGTTTTGCGCCGACCGGCGTGATCAGGCGCTTCAGGTCGGTGAGTTCCCCCTTGCTGAAGGCCAGATCGCAGAGCTGCACGTCGTCGATCCAGACTTCGCCCGGGCCGGTCAGCTCCAGGCGGACGCGCACGGCCGAGAGGGTTTCGAGCGGCAAATCGGTGACTTCGACGATGTAGGGGCTCCACTGGGTGTCGATGGGTTGCACCGCGGTTCCCTCGCCGGCGGCCTGTCCGAACTGCGCGAAGTAGACGGCGGTCCGCCCGTGGAGCCTCCCTTCGACCACCAGCCGCACCGGGGGCTGCTTGGCGGCATCGGCGACGCGCATCCGCACGAGCATGGCAAGGCGTCCGGTGGCCGGGGGAGCGAACGGCTGGCTGACGAGGCCGCCTGCCGGGCCGTTGCTGGCCAGGCGAACCGCGGCGGTCCCGGCGAACTTCGTGCTGGGGTCGAGCTGGATGGTCACGCCCGACGGGCGGACGCCGATCCAGCCGGGGATTTGGCCCTGCGAAGCGGCGGGGCGGTCGAAGCCGGGGTTCTCCAGCACCTCCAACAGCGGCGGATTCCGCAGGGCGGCTACGCGGTATCCGAGCTCTCCCACCTGCTTTTCCAGGACCGTTTTCACGTTGGACGGCAGCGCCACCTGCGGCCCGAAGACGCGGGCCTTGGGCGACGAAAACCACGCCGCGACGAGATCGTACGGCCCCAGCTCCACGTCCCAGTACGTTCCCTCGGCGTCCCGCTGGAGCGGCTCCAGGGTCTTCAGGCCGGTCAATTCCTGGAGCCGGGCACCGGCAGGGGCATCCACCCTAAGCCGGGTCGTTGTGGGGAACGGCGCGTCGTTGACCAGAAGCACGTAGGCGCGGTCTCCCCGAACGCCGAAGCGGACCGTCACCGGCTGGCCGCCCGATGGCCCGAGCTGCTCGCCGAGCCGCTCCAACCGGACGGCGGGCAATTGGCGGTAGACGGCCACCAGGTCGCGGATCGCGTCTTCCTGGCCCATCGAGAGGAGCCATCCGCCGTCGAAAATCGCCTGGGCGTCGAGCGTCGCGAGACTGTGGACGAAGCGGCGGCGGTTCTGCCACCCGGAAGGGACCGGCTGGGCGGCAAGCCAGGTGTAGCACGGTCGGAAAGGGCCCTTTTCGTCGAACGAGGGGACCCGCAGGCCCTGCGGCGGATGGAAAAGCAGGCTCCCCGGCGGCGAGAGGTTCTGGAAGTAGCGGTCGGCGTCGGGCATCTGGGCGATTTCCAGGTCCACCGCCTGGGCGGCCAGGGATGACCGCGGCACGATACGCTCCGGGCGCAGAAGCACGAGCCCTTCGTTGTCGCCGTACTGCCGCGCGTCGATCCCGACCCACAGCAGGGCGCCGGCCATCGTCATCTGCCGCGGCAGGGCGGGGCGCAGCTTGCGGGCCAGATCGTCGCCGGCGAGCATTTCCGCTCCGGCCAGGTAGAGCCGCGCGCCGGGCCGAACGGCGGTCAACTCGGCCTGGACGCGGCGGTAGAACCGGGTGAGGCGCGTCGCCCGCCACTCCAGCCATTCGCTGCGCCACTCGCGTTGCCCTTCCGGGGTGAGGTAGGTGAGGGCTTCGGCCCGCTCGGCAAAGCGCCGCGGCCCGCTGCCCGGGACGCGGAGCTTGAGGTCCTGCTCGAACTGGGCGATGGTGGCGTCGTCGAGGCCCCACTGCGGGCCCGGCAACTGGGCGTAGCCGTGGGGCGAGAGCTGGAGCGCCAGCCCGGCAAACGCCGGATGCTGGGCATAGCCGGCGACCAGCTCGCGGACCACGGCGAGCATCGACTCCTGGACGCGCGGATGGAGGACGTTGTAGTAGGGGGCCCGGCCTTTGTGCGTTCCGTGGACCTGCCGCCACGAGGTGCCTTCCGGCCCGATCCAGGAAACGCCTTCGGCCTCCGCGCCGCCGCGATCCAAAAGGGCCTCCAGCTCCGGCAAGGGAGAGGCGAATTCCAGGGCCGGAATGAGCTGCAGGCCCTCGCGGTCGAACATCCGCAAGAGCATCTCCAGGACGTCCTTGCGGATCGGGTCCTGGCCGGTGGCGAAATAGGCGCCGTTGTCGTAGCGCGGCGTGGCCGGCACGGTCGTGCTGGGGTAGATCGTGCTCCCATCGGCCAGCACGGAGAGCATCAAGGCGTTGTAGCCGACGTAATGGAGGTACTCGACCAGCCGCGAGCCGGATTCGTAGAAGGTCGTCCAGTCGTCGACGCTCAGATCGTTCAGCGAGCCGAGGGTCTCGCTGGCGGAAAAGTTCTTGGGCAGCAGCGGCCGGTCCATGTAGGCGGCCAGGAGCCGCTCCGGCCGAGGTCCGGCAGCCGGAAACGCCCGCGGCAAGTGCTGCCAACCGGAGAGCACCCGGATCTTGCCGTAGACCGCCGGGGTCTGATCGCGGCGGTTGGTGATCAGCACCACCGGCGTCTTGGTCCGCGGCCAGAAGACGAGCCGGTGGCGGAGCCACTGCGCCGGGAGCTTGACGGCCGCAATCTCCTCCGCTTGGTCGACCCCGGAGTCCAAACCGATGGGGACGACTGCCCCGGCGGCGTTGGGCTCGATGACGCTGATGCCGAGCGTCTGGTACGCATCGCTGGGATACTCCACCTCCAAGACGTGCGGCTCGCCGGGCCGGTCGATGGAGAGCGTGTAGGCTTCCCAGCTCACCTCCCCGGCCTGGCTGTTGGGAGCCAGTTGCGTCACGGAGCCCAGCGCGTGCTGCACCGACTGCGAATGGCCGCTCGTCAGCGGCCCTTTCCCCAACCGCGGAAGCCGGGGAATCTGAGGTAGCCTGGCCAACCGCATCCGCCACTTCGGATTGGCCGGGTCAATTTCCTCCACGACTGCCAGCCGCCCCGCGGTGCCCGGCGGCGCGGCAAGCGGCTGCGGGGTCAGGACCACAAGCTGAACCGACCGCTGGGCGACCGGCTGCTGCTTCAGGCCCAAGGGAGCCCGCACCGGCTGCGGCCAGTGCAGCCTGGCCGCATGGTGGGCCGTGACGACCAGCTCGTAGACCCCTTCTTCCTTGCCCAGGGGGACCTCCAAGGGAAAGGCGACCGGCCCGCCGGCAACCATCGCGTGCTCTTCGGCCCACAACTCCTGGCCGCCGCGGCCGGCCTGAAGCTGGACCTTGATCCGCACCTTCGTGCCCGAGGCCACGGGCAACGAGTGCGGCTGCACCTCGCATTTCAGGAGCTCGCCGGGGCCAAAGACCAACGACCTCCGGGCGAGCTTCACGCGGAGATCGTCGCCCGGGGTGCGGCGGACCACGAGGCGGTTTCCTCGATCGTCGAGTTCCGTGCTGTAACTGCCTTGGACCAGGTCGGCGAGGCGGACCTCGGCCCAGTCCGGGCGGCGCTTGTCGTCGACGCCGGAGAGCTCGACAAAGAGCGACGCCTCCGGCGGTGCGGTCACGAGGAGGTCCACGCCGTCGTAGGAGCGCTTGCTCCAGGGCCGGATGGCCAGGTATCCGTCGGCGGCGAGGATGGGGCCGCGCTGGGGGCCTCGACTGCCGCGAATCGCAGTGACTTCCGGGCGGCCGCGTTGGAGGACCAAGAGACCGGCCTCGTCCGCCTCCATTCCCAGGGGCTTTGGCTCGGAGAGGCTGCCGTCACTGAGGGCGACTCTCCCTTGCCAGACCCGCTCGCTGCCGCCGCCCCACGCGATACGGACTCGCAGGTCCTGGTCGGCGCCGCACAACGGCTCGGCCCAGGCGCAGAGCCAGAGCGCTAGGGTACCCGCCAGCGCGGCAAGCGAACGACGCGGCGGTTCCCCTCGACAGAGGGAAAGACCCTCTTCGCGCGATGTCCTCGGACCTCCTTGTCCGGTCATCGTGGATCCAGTAACCAGCCGAGAAAGAGGCTAACTTCCTGTCCAGTCCCCGTGGGGTGCGGATTATACTCGCAACCCTCTTCCCGTACCTATCCCGGATTCGTCTGCCCTCCGGTCAGCTCGGAGCGGAAATCGTGCGGCAACGTGTGAGAGAGGGGAAAATGGAAAAGGGGGGAAAAGGAAAGAGGCGGAGAGAGTTGTCCCGGCACCGCTCTGGTAAAGGGCTTTACTCCGGGATTGTCAGGAGTGACTCGTCGAGCGGGCGAAGTTGGAGAGTGTGGCCGGACTGGAGGATTTGGTGGTACTGGGCAAACACATCCCGCAGCGAATCCACGATTTCCGGGCAGCGATCGGCCACGTCGTTGACCTGCCAGCGGTCGTCGGGCCGGACATACAACTCCCGCGAAGCCGCCATCCGTAGGTACCAGGCGGGCGTGGCGATCGCCCTCTCCAAGCCGGTTCCTGCGATGCACAGCCGGTCACGGAGGGCGTCCGCCTCGCCGCGAATGACCGGGATCAGACTGCGTGCCGTCGGGGAGACGGGGGGAGACGGGGCCCCGAGGGCATCCAAGAGCGTCGCCCAGAGGTCCGCCGGCTCGACCAGCGCGGGACTCCGCCCGCCGGCGCCAAAGGAATCGGGCATTCGCACGATGAGCGGAACGTGCACCAGCTCGTTGTAGAGGGCCTCGTCGCAGGGGCCAACCCGGTGGTGCTCCCCCAGAGGAAACCCGCGCGCGGATAGCAGCACCAAGAGGGTGTCTAGCCCGAGGGGATCGCTGGCGAGGAATTCCATGAGCGCACCAAGACACGTGTCGAGGAGCGTCACTTGGCCCGCGTAGGTCTGGGAGATCCCCAGCAGCTCATCGGGATTGTAGCCGGTCGGGAGAAGACGGTTGGGAACTTCGGCCGACTGGGGCGGTTCCGGGTCTTCCTCCTCGACGTAGGACCGCCGGAATTCGAGAGGCCCGTCCCACGGCGCTCCGAGGCCCTTCAAGTGGCACCAGAGAAGGAAAGGCTTGGGGGCCGATTCGAGCCACTCGATCACTTGGGCAAAGACCCCTGCCAAGTGAGTCGCGTCGAGGGTCTCGGCCACGGCGGCCCGCTCGGGCAGCGGGAGTTCCTCAATGGTGCCGAAACGCTTCGCCAGAGGGTGCTCGGCGACCTCCGGCTCGTCGGTAATCAGGGCCGTGCTCACGCCCCGGGCGGCCAAGAGATCGGCGAGGCTGGGGCGAGCTTCATCGCCCGCGATGGACGGCAAGAGCGCGTGCCGCCCCTGCCACAGGGAGCGGTAGAGGGTTTCCAGCCGCGGGCCGTCGATCAGCACCTGGTCGAAGAGAAACCCTTCCCACGCCAGGCGATCGATCGCCGGGGTGGAGATCCAGCTATTGCCGTATGCCCCGACGTAGCCCGCGTGCAGCCGGTCGATCACGAGACAGATCGCGTTCATGTCCCGGATTCTACAGGATCAGCCGGAGAGGGCCGAGGGGGCACTGCGGGGTCTTCGGCCGGGAGGTCGGCGGCCAGCGTTCGGCGCCGCTTCCGTTGCGCTTGCTTCCGCGCGTAGAGCCCGGCGATGAGGTCCTGGTAGCCCTCGACCATCCGCTGCGAGGACCCATGGGCGGCGACGTGCTCCCGGCCCGCCCGGCCGAAGGCGGCGCGACGAGCCGGGTCCTGAAACAACTCGATCACGCGCTCGGCAATTCGGCCGGCATCGCCCGGGGGCACCAGATATCCGGTCCGACCGTCGATGACGCTTTCGGGCACGGAACCGACGGCGGTGGCCACGACCGGACTTTCGCACGCCATCGCTTCGAGAATCGAGACCGGATTGGCCTCCATGTGGGAGCTGAGGACGAGGACGTCCAAGAGCGAGAGAACCGCGGGCACGTCGTTCCGCGTTCCCAGGAATCGGACCGACTCGGACAGACTTAGCTCGGCAGCGAGTCCCTCCAGCCGCCCGCGCTGGGCCCCGTCGCCAACGACAAGAAAGCGGGCCTGGGGCACCTTCCGGCGGATCCATGCGGCGGCTTCGAGGAACAGCTCGTGGTTTTTCTCCGGGCGTAGGGCCGCCACGATACCGGCCAGCGGAGCACCCCCGGGAATGCCGAGTTCCCTGCGTAGCCCTTCGTCGCGCGGAAGCGGCCGGAACCGCTCCAGGTCGACCCCGTTCGGAATAACGCGGACCTTGGCCGCCGGGCAGCCCTCATGCTCGACGAGGTACCGGCCGTGCGACGGGGCCACGGCGATGAAGGCGTCGGTGATCGGGGCCAAGAGCCGGTTGGGCAGCTCCACGTGGTCGGGGAGCCCGGTCGAGTGCAACGCGGAGCAGAGGACCGGCACCCCGGCCAGCCACCCGGCCAGGCGGCCCCAGAACATCTTGTCGCCGCCCGTGCCGATGGTAACCACGGCGTCGATCCGCCGCCGCAGCAGCAGGCGCGTGAGCCGGGCCAGCACGGCAAAGTCGTACTTGTCCGCCAGCAGGCCCGCGAACGCCGGGACCTCGCCAGCCAGGACTTCCCCCAGCGGGCCGAAGTACTTCAAACAGCAGAGCTCCGGCAAGAAGCGGGAACGATCCAGCCGGCGGATCAGCTCCACCAACAGGGTCTCCGCCCCGCCCACCGGCATGCACGTGATGACGAACATCACCCGCAGCGGACCGCGGTCTTCCAGCGGCAGTAGGCGGGAGTGTCGGCGGGGCATCGTGAATTCGGGAAAACAGGGCACGCAACACACGGGTCCGGCGGGAGAGACCACGCTGGACGGCCGATACACAACTCTAAGTCAGAGTGTGCCTTGAGGCGGGACCCAGGCGTGGAGATCGCGGTTCGACGTCCGTCTGCGCTCGATCTGCCCTTGGCAGGCCGCGGCGCCGGCGGGACGCCATTGCCGCTCGACCACTCCGCGGCCCGCGGCGCGCACAGGTGGCCCATGCCTCCCCATTCGAGCTATTCTGCACGGACGGTATTCCCGGGTGAGGTAGGGTTGGCATGACCCCTGACAGGCATTCGCAACGCAGTCTTCGCTGTCGGGGCCTGGCCTTTTGTTCAGAAAGTGCATCGGTTGGAAGCAATCCTCACCCAGCAAGGCGCTTCCTACGGCGACGGCAAGCGGCTGGCAGCCCGCGGCCACGTCGCTCTTGCCGATGGCAGCGCTGCCGACTTGAGCAGCATGACCCGGGAGGAACTGCTCAGGCTGCAATGGCAACAGGAACGCGAGTTCGCGGCCCGGATCCTGGCCTCGCCCAAAGGCTCGCGTGCCCGGGCCGAGGCGATGGGCCAGGCGTACGACACGGTGCCGCGGATTCTTGCTGCGGCGTGGGGCTCAAGCGACAAGCCCCTGGTGATGGGGCTCGACCCGCGCTACGAGCAGGTGGTGCTCAAGCTCCTGAGGCGGCAGCAAGGCCGCGGGCTGAAAGTCCGCTTCTTCGAGATCGGCTACGGCTCCGGTGTTCTGCTCCAGCGGGTCTGCGAAGCGGGATTCCCGGCGGTGGGGCTGGAGGTTTCGGAGGCGTTGCGGGAGGAAGCATGCCGGCTGTTGGGGGCGGGAAGCGCGTCGTGGCTGCACCGGGGCGACCTCCTCCACTTCGAGTTCCCGGCGTCGCAAAGGCCGATGAGCCTGGTCTACTGGAACGACGTCATCGAGCATATCCCGCCCGACGAGACCCTCGACTACTTGCGGCGGATTCACGAGCTATTGGCCCCGGGCGGGGCGCTGGTGACGGTAACGCCGAACTGGCACATGCGTCCGTCGGACGTGACCTGTCTGTTCTGTCCCCCGCGGACCGAGGCAGCCGGAGTACACCTGAAGGAATACACGCTCCGCGAGATGACGCGGCTCTTGACCGCAGCCGGCTTTCGCCGCGTGGCGACCCCTTGGATGGTGACGCCGCGGCGGATGCTATTCTGGGGCAACGGTTTGGCCGGCCTGAAGCGGTGGCTGGAGCCGGCGCTGGAATGGATGCCCTTCCGTCTGGCCAGGCTCCTCTGCCGCGGCTTCGGCCTGTCGGTGACCATTGCCAGCAAAGCGGCCGTCCAACAATGAATTGACCAACGGGTGTCGGTCCGTTGGACCTTCTCGCATTACGGATCGATCCCTGGCCCCAGGGCGTTGCCCTGGGCTTTCGGGTACGGCCCCTTCGGGGCACGCCGGTGGCGTCCACACAGAACACGTGCAACGCAATGGCCCCGACGCCGAAGACGTGTGACTCGACAGCCCAGGGCGAAGCCCTGGGTATTTGATCGACATCCCGCGCCCAACAAGGCCCAACGGGCCGCGACCCGGTGTACCGATTGGAGGAGACAACGCCATGCCCCAATCGTTGTCGAACGTCCTGATCCACGCCGGCCAGGAAGAACACCACCGGAAACGGACGTTTCAGGAGGAATTCCGATTGATGCTCGAGCGCCACGGAATCGAGTGCGACGAGCGTTACGTCTGGGATTGAGCCCACCGGGCCGTGTCGGCTTCGGGATCTCATTGCCCGCTTCCTGGCTTGACGCACCGCGTGGAGGTGGTACAGTGACATGCGTACAAGCGGGGAAGGGGAACTTCGCTGATACTGGGGAATCCTTCCGCCCGGGGCTTGATTTCACCCTCCGCGGCCCGGCCCACGACGGAGGATACGCGCGCAATCAGTGATGATGTCCCCTTTTCCCTCCCCATCGAAAGGAGTATTGCATGAGCACACATAAGGCTCCACTGACTGGGCTCCCGATGGTAGTAGAGCCCACACGGGCGCAAAGCGAGAATGTGGAGACAGTGGTGTCTCGACTGAGAAGCGGCCGAATCATCGGCCAAGTGTCAGTAATACGAGGTCACCCCCGTTTGGTGTTTGAAGCCGT